>JACKDC010000008.1 GCA_020633725.1 Candidatus Latescibacterota bacterium | reverse complement strand
AGGCCCACCAGGGTGACGAAGTCCGTCACCAGATCCGAGGCGCTGTGGGCGGCGTCGGCCACGAGGGCCTGGCTGCGCCCCAGAAGCCCCACCGTGAGCTTGAGCGCGATGAGCACCAGCTCGGCGACGATGCTGAGCCAGGTGACGCGCTCGCCGTCCCGACGCTCACGCTCGGGATTGGGGGCCGCCAGGGGCGCAGCGGGCACGGGCGCTCCTCTTACTTCAGGAGAGTCATGCGCAGGCTGCTGGTCTCCCCCGCCGCACTCAGCCGCGCCAGGTAGATCCCGCTGGGCAGCGACTCCCCATGCTGGTCAAGGCCGTCGAAGAGCAGGCTCTGGTGGCCGGCCCGGCGCGGCCCGTCGGCCAGGAGCCGCACGCGGCGGCCCCGGATGTCCAGGATCTCCAGGCGCACCGGCCCGTCGACCGCGAGATCGAAGGCGATGCGCGTGGCCGGGTTGAAGGGGTTGGGGTAGTTGCCCACCAGCGCCGTGGCCAGCGCCGGCCCCTCGTCCGCGGCGGTGGCATCGTAGGCCACCTCGCTGCTGTTTTCCAGCACCCAGTTGTCCGGGTCGAAGACGAGGTCCAGGGGCTGGGCCGTCCCCAGGTCGACGTGATAGCCCTGGCTCCAGGCGACGTTGTCCAGCCGCAGGTCGATGGGGCCGCCGCTGGTGTCGACGCGGAAGGGCAGCGGCATGGCGAAGAGCCCCGCGTTGGTCTGGACCTGCCGCACGGCGACGTTCACGCCCCAGGCCCCCGGTCCCCCGGTGATCTGCCAGCCCCAGCGGTAGACGGGACGGTTCTCGCCGTAGACCCACTGCTGGAAGAAACCGTCGAGGTCCTCGCCGGTGAAGCCCTCGAGGTCCGCCTGCAGGTCGGCCGTGCTGGCGTTGTCGTAGAGGTGCAGGCCGAAGTAGTGCCGCAGGGCGGGGAAGAAGACCGCATCCCCCAGCCGGTAGCGGAGCATGTGCAGCACCCAGGCGCCCTTGCGGTAGACCGTCCCGCCGAAGAGGTTCGGATTGTTGTAGACCGGCCCGTCGAAGTTGGGATCGCTCTGGGTGAGGGTCATCCAGTCGGTCAGGCCGGCCTGGCCGTCGGTGTACTCGAACCACAGCGCCTCGCCGTAGCTGGCGAAGCCCTCGTTGAGCCAGACGTTCTGCCAGTCCCGCAGCGTCACCGCGTCGCCGAACCACTGGTGGGTGAGTTCGTGCACCACGATGCGGTCGTAGAAGTGGCCGCCCCCCAGCACGATGTTGCCCATGCTCGTGCAGGTCTGGTGCTCCATGGCGCCGGCCCAGTGGAAGGTCATGTGACCGTACTTCTCGTCCATGAAGGGATACGCGCCGAAGAGGCTGTCCATGAGCGCGATCGCCGTGGGCGTGATGCTCAGGTCCTCGACCGAGTTGCTGTAGTTCTCCGGGTAGACGTAGTTCTCGATGGGCAGCGAGTCGCCGCCGGCGGACACGTACCAGTCGGTGTAGTGCGCGTAGTTCGTGACGGTCAGCGCGATCAGATAGGAGTTGATCAGGTAGTTCTCCTGCCAGTGCCAGGTGCTCGTGCCGTCGCCGTTGTCGGTGACGGACTGCAGCAGGCCCGGCCCCGGCGCGGAGTACTGGCTCGGCACGCGGTAGTAGAGGTCGGCGGTGAACTTCTCGTCGGGGACGTCCTTGCAGGGCCACCAGTCGCGCGCGCCCTCGGGCTCGCTGAGCGTGGCCAGCAGGGGCGTGCCGGCGTGGTCGGTCCAGGTGAAGCTGCCGAAGCCCGACGAGCCGGGCGAGCCGTGGAAGTCCAGCTCCAGGCTGAAGGGCGTGCCCGCGGCGAGGGGGCCGGCGAGGGTCACCGCGATCTGGTCCGCGGCGTGAG
Organism: Candidatus Latescibacterota bacterium; assembly: GCA_020633725.1. Classification (NCBI taxonomy): domain Bacteria; kingdom Pseudomonadati; phylum Candidatus Latescibacterota; species Candidatus Latescibacterota bacterium. Next base: position 7,827 of record JACKDC010000008.1, on the reverse strand, counting down.
TCCAGGCCACGGGCGCGCCGTCCTGGCGCACGGCGTCGACGACCATGAGGTCGCTGAAGTCCAGCGTCACCTGGGCGAGGCCGTCCGAGACCGCCTCGCTGTCGAACTGCACCGTGCCGCTCAGCGTTTGGGCGCCGAAGTTGGGCGCGAAGTGCAGCGTGGCGTGGAGGACGTCCCAGGAGTAGTCGGCCGCCACCGGCGCGCGCGCGCCGAGCAGGGCGCGGCCGGCGCCGCAGAAGCCCGACTTGAGGCCGAGGAGCGGGTCGTCCGCGGGGTCGTAGGGCGGCACGGTGGCCAGGGCGGGCAAGGCGAGAGCCAGCAGGGCGGCCAGGGCGAAGGCGACTGCGAGGGGGCGCGTCTTCATGGGATCGGCTCCTTGGCGAGGGGTGGCGTCCTGAAGCATAGCACGACGCCCCCGCCGGCGACAGTCGCGAGGGCGGGGGCGCAAGGTCGAGACATCCTGCGGCGCGACGCGCTACTCCAGCGTGTACTCCTGGTCGCCGGTGATCAGGTCCTGGGGCAGGTCCAGCGCGTCCTTGTAGATCTGGCAGGCCGTGATGCTCACGCTCCCGCTGGCCCGCAGCGCGTTCAGGAAGGCGCCGAAGGCCATGCCGTTCTCCGCCGTCACCAGCACCGAGCTCTGCCGCGTGCCGCGCGCCGAGTCGAACTGGAGGATGCTCATCAGGTAGACGCCCTCCTTGCCCAGCGCCTCCAGGATGCGGTCCGCGCTGGGGTCGGCCTCCTCCAGGTCGAGGAAGATGATCCGGTCGCCCTGCTGGTAGCCGGTCCCCTGCCGCGAGGTGACGCCCTCCACGGCCTCGTAGTTCGTGTAGAAGTCGATCGGCCGCTGCTCCAGTGTGCTGCGCACGGTGCGGAGCAGGTTCTCGGTGTCGAAGGGCTTCACGACGAAGCCGTTCACGCCCGCGTCCAGGGCCTTGCCGATGTCCACCACGTCGTTGCGGGCCGTGACCATGAGCACGGGCAGCGAGCGGGTGGCGGCCTCGGCGCGGATCGCCTGCAGGACCTCGTGGCCGTCCATGTCGGGCATCATGATGTCCAGCAGCACCAGGTCGGGCTGCTGGCCGAGGGCGGCGACGGCGTCGGCGCCGTTCTCCGCGGTGAGCACCTGGAAGCCCTCGATCTCCAGGAGGCTCTGCATCATTTCCAGGATGTCGGTCTCGTCGTCGACGACCAGGATGCGGCGGGATTCGTCTGCGCTCATCGCTACTGCCTCCTCGGCGATGGCCGGAGAAGGTCCTGATCCCGGGTCACCACCGGCAGCACGATGGTGAAGCGTGAACCCTCCCCAACCTTGCTCTCCACCCGGATGTCGGCGCGGTGCGCGTCGACGATCTTCTTCACGATGGCCAGGCCCAGGCCGGTGCCCCCGTACTTGCGCCGGATGGACCCGTCGCCCTGCCTGAATCGTTCAAAGATAAAAGGTAGAGCATCCTCCGCGATGCCGCAACCGCTGTCCTCGACCACGAGGCCGAGCTGCTCTGGCGCCGCCGAGGTGTCCACGGTCACCGCCACGCGGCCCCCGCTGTCGGTGAACTTCCGCGCGTTGCCGATGAGGTTGCGCATGGCCTGCTCGATGAGGTCCTCCTGCCCCGCCACGTGGACGTCCTCCGCCGGCGGCAGCACCAGGAACTCCACCCCCTTCGCCTCCATCACGGGCTGGAAGCTCTGCTCGAGGTACTTGAACAGCTTGAGCACGCTGATCTCGCCGATGAAGACCTGCGCGCTGCGCTCCTCCATCTTGCCGTAGCGCAACAGCTGCCGGATCAGCTCCTGGAGCCGCTCCTGGTTGCGCTTCATCACGGACAGCGCCTTGCGCTGCTTCTCGCTGAGCTCGCCGAGGCGGCCGGCGTCGAGCATCTCGCTGTAGCCCTGGATCGTGACGAGGGGCGTCTTGAGCTCGTGGGTGACGTTGCTGAGGAACTCGTCCTTCATGCGGTCGAGCTCCTGCAGTTCGCGGTTGGCGACGTTGAGCTCGCGCACCTTGCCGCGCAGGTCCCGCAGCAGCCGGGCCACCTGTTCTTCCTTGATGGCGTAGACCGTGCCCAGCACGCCGAAGACCGCGGCGAAGAGCAGCGGGTGCAGCAGGAAGGCGCCCTGCCAGGGCTGGGCGGCCAGCAGACCGGGGATGCCCCCCAGGCTCGGCTTCTCCCCCGCGAGGGAGAAGCCGAGGTAGAGGGAGAAGAGCGGGATCGGCAGGCCCCAGCAGAAGCCGAAGAGCAGGTACAGGTTGCGGCGCGGGTCATAGCTGCGCCGCTTGACCATCGCCCTGACGAATTCCCCGACCGTGCGCTTCCAGGCCATGCCGCGCTCCCGTCGCGGCCCCTACTCCGACGGTTCGCTGAAGAGCGAGGCGTCCAGCGTGGGGTTGACGGCCACGGTCTTCACCTTGAGCACGGCGAAGAGCGTGCCGTCGTGGTTGATTTCCATGTTGCGGGCGAAGGCGATGCCGCCGGTCTTCTCGTAGTCCTTGGCGAGCGTCAGGTTCATCACCGGGCCGGCCTGGCCCTCGTCCTTGTACTCCATGCCCCGGATCAGGTGCTCGGGCCCGAGGTAGAGCTTGTAGCCCTCGTCGCCCTCGCCGTGCAGGTAGACGACGTCGCAGTCCACGCCGTCCAGCGACTCGGTGCCGAGCGACTGGGCCTTGTACGCGTCCAGGTGCCGCAGCAGGTAGAGCGGGTTGCTGCGCTCGCCCTTCCACATGTCGGCGAGATCCTGCCCGGTCACGGCCTTCTTGCCCCGCGGGCTCACGATCCAGCCCGCGTCCTTGGTGAGGATCTGCGTCATGTTGCCGAAGGGCGTGGTGGTCTCCACGCGCATCCGCGTGTCGCCCTCGCGCTGGGTCACGACCCCGAAGGTCATGGGCCCCATGCCGGTCTCCTGGAGGACGAAGTCCGCGTCGAAGCGCAGGCTCTTCACCGCGTCCAGCGCCTTGGCCCCGCCGAAGGCCTTGACCGCCTGGGCCATGAGCGCGGCGCCCGCGGCCAGGTTCTCGGGGGTCGTGGGCGGCAGCTCGACGTCGAGCGTCGGCGAGGGGATCGTCACGTCGATCAGGTTCGGCTCGCCGAAGCCCAGGCTGGACAGCGGCGCGTCGAAGTCCTCGGACTTGCCCACCACGAGAATCGCCATCTGATCCGGGTGGATGCGCGCGCGCGCGGCCTGGAGGATGTCGTCGGCGGTCACGGCGTCGACCTTGGCGAGGTAGGTGTCCAGGAAGTCCTGCGGCCGGCCGTAGAACTCGTAGGACGCCTTGCGGCTCGCGATGCTGAAGGGGCTCGAGAAGTTGAACACGAAGCTGTTCTTGAGCCCCTCCTTCGCCCGGCTCAGCTCCTCGGGCGTGACCGGCTCCTCGCGCACCTTGTTGAGCTCGTCGATGATGAGCCCGATGGCCTCCACCGTGGACTCGCTCTTGGTGTCGATGCCCACCGTGAAGGGCATGCGGTGGTGGTTGCCCGTGATCATCCAGGCCCAGACGCCGTAGGCCAGCTCGCGCTTGCTGCGCAGCTCGCTGAAGAGACGGCTGCTGAAGCCCCCGCCGAGGATCTGGTTCAGCACCTGCAGCGGGAAGAGGTACTCGTCGTCCCAGCGGATGCCCAGGTGTCCCATGCGCACCTTCGACTGGTTGACGTCGTCCTTCTCCACCAGGTTCACCGACATCGGCGTCTCGCTCAGGACGGGATCCGGCGGGTAGAAGGTCTCCACGCGCTCCCAGTCGTCGAAGGCCGCGCGCAGCGCCGTCACCATGGTGGCGGTGTCGAAGTCGCCGCCCACGGTGAGGATCACGTTGTTCGGATGGTAGAAGTACTCGTGGTACTTGACCATGTCGCCGCGGTCGATGGCCGCCAGGGTGTCGTACTCCAGCTGGCGGGCGTAGGGACTGTCCGCACCGTAGTAGAGCTTCGCGATCTCGCGCTGGGCGATCTCCGAGGCGTCGTCGTTGCGGCGGCTGATGCCGGTCTTCATCTGGGTGCGCGCCAGCTCGATCTTGTCCTCGGGGAAAGCCGGGTGGCGCAGGACGTCCGCGAAGATGTCCAGCACCTGGTCGAAGTTCTCGGTCAGGCAGCGCAGCGAGGCGCTCGCGGAGGCGTCGCTCATGCCGGTCTCCACGCTGGCGCCCATGTCCTCGAGCAGGACGTCCATCTTGTCGCCCGGGTAGCGCTCGCTGCCGCCGCTGCGCATCACCGTGCCGACGAGATCCGCCAGCCCCACCTTGGCGGCGGGCTCGTAGATCGACCCGGCGCGGATCATCGCCGACGCGCGGATCAGCGGCAGGTCGTGATCCTCCACCAGGTAGAGCACCATGCCGTTGGGCAGCTCCTCGCGGGTGACCGCAGGCGGCTGGAAGTCGCGCATCGCGGGCAGGTCCTCGAGGACCTTGTCGTAGGGGCTCTTCTTGGCGAAGGCCGCCCCCGGGGTCAGCGCGCCGAGCGCCAGCAGCAGGGCCAGCAGCCCCGTCAGGGCGCGGACGGCCACGCGGCCAGGGAAGTGCTTGGGGTTCATCGTGGCCTCCTCGCCTAGCTGTCCTCGCCCGTGGTGGAGATCGTGCCCACCGTGCGATTGGATTCCGTGAAGATCTGGCCCGCCACGCGCTGGACGTCCTCCAGCGTGACGGCATCGATGGCCTCGAGCTGCTTGAAGAGCTCGCGCCAGTCCCCGAGGATCATCTGCGCCCAGCAGAGCTGTCCCGCCATGCCCTGGTTACTCTCCAGGCCCTGGATGAACTGCGCCCGCGCGCGCGTCTTGTAGCCCGCGAGCTCCTCGGCGGTGACGCCGTCGTCCACGGTGCGCTTGGCTTCCTCGTAGATGGCCGACTCGACGTCCGCCATCGGGATGTCCTGGTTCGGCACCGCGATGAAGGTGAGCAGGCTCGGGTAGCGGTCACCGGGCAGTCCCGGGAAGCAGCCGGAGAAGGCGGCGAGCTTGTCCTCCTTCACCAGGCGCGTGTAGATGCGGCTGGAACGGCCCTGCCCCAGGATGTCGGCCAGCGCATCGATGGCCGGACGATCCGGGTCGCGCTGTGCGGGGATGTGGTAGCCCACGAAGAGGAAGGGCTGCGTGGCCTCGCGGATGTCCACGCGCCGCTCGCCGCGCTGCGCCGGTTCCACGGTGCGCACGGGCGTGGGCCCCGGACCCGGCGGGATCTTGGCGAAGTACTTGTCGGCGAGCTTGACGAGGTCGTCGTAGTAGATGTCCCCCACCAGCGCGATCACCATGTTGCGCGCGCCGTAGTGCCGCGCGTAGAAGCCCTCGGCGTCGCGCCGGCTGTAGAGCTCGATGTCCGAGCGGTAGCCGATCGCCGGCCGGCCGTAGGGATGCGCCAGGTAGGACTCGGCGATCCACTCCTCGAAGAGCCGGCCCTGGGGCTGGCTGTCGGTGCGCATGTTGCGCTCCTCGAGGATGACGCTCTTCTCCTTGTAGAACTCCCGCAGCACCGGATTGATGAAGCGGTCACTTTCCAGCAGGCACCACAGCTCGAGCTTGTTGGACGGCATGCTGTAGAAGTATTGCGTCGCATCCCAGTTGGTCATGGCGTTCATGCCCACGCCGCCCTGCTCCTCCACGAGCTTGCCGAAGGCGTTGGTGTCCACGAGCGTGTCCGCCTCGCCCTGCAGCGCGTCGAACCTCGCCTGCAGGTCGGCGATCTTCGCGCCGTCGGCGAGGTCGCGCTTGAGCTTCTCGGCCTGGAGGGCGTCGTAGACGTCATCCATGGCATCGAGCACCTTCAGCTCCTTCTTGATGTCCTTGCTGCCCAGGTCGTAGGTGCCCTTGAAGGCCATGTGCTCGAACATGTGGGCGATGCCGGTCTGGCCCTTGTCCTCGTCCACTCCGCCCACGTTCACGTAGGTCCAGAAGGAGAAGACGGGCACGTCGTGCCGCTCGAGCAGCAGGATCTTGAGCCCGTTGTCCAGGTTGATCTCCTGGACGTCGTTGGCCAGGGACTCGTAGCTGGCCCGGGCCGTGCCGACCCACAGCGCCGGCAGCAGGGCGCAGAGCGCCGTGGCGGCGCGGAGCGCCGTGGTTCCCCTGAAGGACATGCAGGACCTCCTGGTGGCGAGGAAGTGGGGGAAGTGCGGATCGCAGCGCAAGCTAGCACAGGGCGCTGCCGCGCACAACGCTCCCCGGCGGTGTTGCGGCCGGGCGCTCCCGGACCCACCGGGCTTCCAACTCCTTATCACAAGAATGATTCGATAACCGCGAACATTGACCACTCGCGCCTAGATCTCGTACAATATGCGCAATCTCGCTACCACTCTCACTTGGATTCGAGAACGCAACCGGAACGGGAGGTCCCCATGCGACTCAGCCGCCCTCTCTTTGTCACCCTTCTCGCGCTCTTCGCCTTGCTCGTGGCGATGACCGCCATCCTCGACGTGGAAATGGCCATGGCCTACCCCTGGGGCCCGTTCAACGGGAAGACGGGCGCCCCCGGTGAAGGCACGTGCCGCGACTGTCACGGGAGTTTCCCGCTGGACTCCGGCAGCGGCAGCTTCGGCGAGAGCTGCGTCTCCGGCGCCGGCCAGTACGTGCCCGGCGACACCTACACGATCTGCATCGATCTCAGCGATCCCCAGGCCTCGCGCTGGGGCTTCGAGATCACGCTGCTGGACGCCGCCGGCGACCAGGCCGGCACCCTGACACCCGTGGACGGCAACACGCAGGTTGGCGACAGCCTGATCGCCGGCCACCAGCGCCAGTACGGCAAGCACACCCTGGCCGGCACCGCGGCCGGCACGACCGGCGGACACAGCTGGATGATGGAGTGGCAGGCGCCCGCGACCGGCACGGGCACCGTGACGCTCTACGGCATGGGCAACGCCGCCAACAACGACGACACGATTCTCAACGACTACATCTACAGCATGGTGCTCCCCCTCGCCGAGGCCGAGCCCACGGGCGTCGGCGACGCCGTGCTGGCGGCGCGCCTCGAGCCCAACTTCCCGAATCCGTTCAACCCGAAGACGCGCCTCTCGTTCACGCTGGACCAGCCCTCGAGCATCCGCCTGAGCGTGTATGACTCCACCGGACGCCTGGTGCGCGTGGTCCATTCGGGCCCCGTGGACGCGGGCGCTCACAGCTACACCTGGGATGGCCGGGACACGCAGGGCCAGGCCAGCCCGTCCGGGGTGTACTTCTCCCGCCTCCAGGACAACACCGGCCTCGACCTGGATGCCGCCCAGAAAATGACCCTGGTCAAGTAGCCACGCACTCCGCCCCCCGCCCCGGCCAGACCTCGGTCTCGCCGGGGCTTTTTCGTGCGGCGGCGTCAGTCAGGGCGAGCCGCGCGCGCTCATGCCGGCGACAACCGTCCGCGCGAGGCCCCGCTCGTGATGGAGCTGATGGCAGGCGCTGCAGAGGTTGCTCGGGTCGTTCGTGCCGCCGTTCGCGCGGGGCTTCCGGTGGTGCACTTCTAGGTATCGCGTGCTCGTGCAGCCTGGACCCTGGCAGCGGTGGCCGTCACGGGCGAGGATCGTCCGTCGCAGTGCCGGCGTGAGCGTGCGCGGCGGGTCGCCCCCGGGGGCGGGGAGCTCGCCACGGTTGGTGACGTAGGCCTGCGCCCCGCAGTCCGGGCAGCGGCGAATGATCACGGTGGCGGCCTGCTTCACCCGCCCCCGGGGGCGGATGGCGAGCGCTGCGAGCACCAGTTCTTCCCTCGGGTCGAGCTGCCCGTCCTTGCGCAGCTGCTCGATCAGCGCTTCCCAGCGCGCGTACTGCTCCGGCGTGAAGTTCAGCGTGATGCGCAGGGGCGCGGCGGCCTCGGCGTCCTCGCGGCGCGCTTCGGGCTCGCCCGCCGCGAACAGCGCCGGCGGG
>JACKDC010000007.1 GCA_020633725.1 Candidatus Latescibacterota bacterium | reverse complement strand
TTGGCGAAGCCGCCCTTGGGATGGCTGTGGCAGCCGCAGTCCTCCACCTCGCCCACGGCGCGGGTTTCGTAACCGATGACGACGTCCACGTCGGCCGCGACTCGCGGCGCAAGCCCGGAGAGCGGAAGCAGCGCCAGGAGCGCGGACAGGGCGAGCGGTGATGGGTGATGGAATCGCATGGCTCCTCCTCGGGTGTCCGCAGGGGTGGCGGTCGGGAAGTGCTGTTCGGGTCAGGCTTCGGGCAGGGCCTCCAGCGCCTGGACGACCTCGTCGATGATCCAGTCCGGCGTGGACGCGCCGGCGCTCACGCCGATCACCTTCGCGTCCCCGAACCAGGCCGGGTCGAGGCCGGAGGCGTCCTCCACCTGGTAGCTGCTGGGATTCTTGCCGCGGGAAATCTCCGTGAGGCGGCAGGTGTTGGCGCTCGTGAAGGAGCCCACGATCACCATGACGTCGCAGCGGCCGGGCAGGTCGCGGATGTCCCGCTGATGGGTCTTGGTGGGGCCGCAGATCGTGTCCACGTAGCGCAGCTCCCGCACGCGCGGCAGGAGCTCGAACAGGATCTTCTGGACGTTCTCGATGTTCTGCGTGGACTGCACCACCACGCCGGCCTTGCGCAGCCGCGGCGGCACGCGCTCGGCGACCTCCGCCGGCCCGGCCAGCACGATGGCGTCCTCCACCTGGCCGGTGATGCCCACCACCTCGTCGTGCCCGTGATCGCCGATCACGATGAGCCGGTAGCCCTCGCTCGCCATCTCGCGCGCGACCTGGTGGATCTCGTGGACCAGCGGGCAGGTGGCGTCGAGGATCTTGAAGCCGCGCTCGCGCGCCCGGCTGTAGACGTCCGGCGCCGCGCCATGCGCCCGCACCAGCAGCGTGCCCTTGCCGTCGGTCTTCTCCAGGTCGCGCACGACCTTCACGCCGGCCTGGTCGATGCGCTCCACCACGTGCTCGTTGTGGACGATGTCGCCCAGCATGACCACCGCGTCCTCGTCCTGGGCCGCCTCCATGGCGATGTTGAAGGCGCGCTTGACGCCGAAGCACTGCCCGGCGCTGCGGGCGACGATGATCTCGCGGGGCACGGGGACCTCCCGGGTGTGGGCGCCGTCGGTGACCCCAAGGTAGGCCGGCGCGCGGGGGGTGTCAACGCATTGGAAAACAGAGCGTTAGCTCCGCTTCACGACGGGCGCGCAAAAAGGCGCCGCCCCCGGAGGAGGGAGCGGCGCCAGGGGGACCGACAGGAGGAGGCTAGCCGATCAGGAGCATCTTGTGGCTGAGGCGCGCGTCGCCCAGCCGAATGCGTGCGAAGTAGGCGCCCGAGGGGAGGGTCGCGCCGCGGTCGTCGCGGCCGTCCCACTGCAGCTCGAACCGCAGGGTCTCGAGGCGCCCGGAGAAGAGCCGGCGGACGTGGCGGCCGGCGGCGTCGTAGACGTCGATGGCGAGCGGACGGCCCACGGCCTCGGCGTCGGCCTCGAGCGCCAGGCGCGTCTCGGGGTTGAAGGGATTGGGGAAGTTGCGCGCGGCCAGGGCGAGGGCGACGGGGCGGTCCTTGCCGAGGCCGAGCGCCAGCATGAACGCGCGCAGGCCGTCCACGGCGTCGGGCAGCGGCAGGGCCGCGTTCTCGATGCTGTTGCTGTAGTTGGCCAGCGTGCCGCCGAAGAGATAGCGGAAGTCCTCGGCGAAGATCTCGTGCGGGCGGTCGCAGTGCTGGGCCGTCTCGCTGTAGACGGCCGTGTCGGTGATGCCCCGCAGCTCGCGGTACTCGCGCCAGCCCCGCGCGTCCTCGTCGGGCAGCAGCTGGTTGTGCACGACGTGACCGAGCTCGTGGGTGGTCACCATGTGGGTGACCTCGGCCGGGTAACGGGTCACGCCGGGGCTCAGAAAGATGCGATCGCCGGCCGCCGAGCTGCCGGTGAGCCCCGCGCGCGGGTAGGGCAGGCAGTAAATGGAGAGCTCGCCGAGCAGCCCGGGGGCATCCACGGCCAGCAGGGCATCGAAGGCCACGCCGGCGTCGTGGGGATGGTAGGCCTCGGCGCCGTCGCCGCCCTCGGAGGCGGGGAGCAGCAGCTCGACGCGCCCGTAGCCCGGCAGGTCGAGCCAGGCCCGCGCGCCGTCGCGCACGACCCAGTGATGGAGCACGTACTCGGCGGGGTAGACCTGCGCCATGCGCCCGCCGCCGAGAGCCATGCTCAGCGCGACGTCGCCGACCGCGTCGGCCCGGGCGAGGACAGGAGGGGACGCCAGCAGCAGGAGCGCAACACCCGCCAACCGGCGGGAGGTCCGGCGGCGGGCTGGCTGGCTGGAGGTCAGGGGGGGCAAATGGCTCACTTGCGGCTCCTGCGCTGGCGTCCGCACAGGATTCCGCAACCGGCGTTCCGCGCTGCGCTTGCGCGAGGCACCGCCGCCGGGGATGGCCCTCCCGGCCGGGAAAAGCCGCCGTCGAGGCCGGAAAGCGCCCTCGGGGCGGCGGCGCGCCAGGAGCCCGCCCTGGGGCAAAACCCCCGGTCGCCGCGCGAGCTGTGGCTTCAACGGATTGCAATGAAAGGGATTCCGCGTCCGGGGTCCAACACGGGAGCACTGGGGCAAATGCCCCAGGCGCCCGATGGCTCCCGATCCTGCCTAGAAGCGCATCCCGCTGCCCAGGTGCAGCTCCGCCTTGCCGCCTTCGCCGATGCCCAGCTCGAGGCGGACGACGTCCCCCACCGGGGTGTAGAGCCGCAGCGCGCCCCCGCCGCTGTGCAGGCGCGCGCGCGCGCCGAGGGGTAGCAGAAAACGGTCGCGGCTCCAGAGCCAGCCCGCGTCCGTGAAGAGCGCGCCCTCGGTCTGGACGTCCACCACCCCGATCACCGGCAGGTTCACGGTGAAGGGCGGCAGGAGGTCGTGGCGCAGCTCGACGCGGGCCACCAGGCTGTTGCGGCCGCGGGGACCGTGGGGACCGTCCGCGCCCTCCCAGCCGTCCACGCTCGACTCGCCGAAGCCGCGCACCGATTCGAGTCCGCCGAGCGATGTCACGCCGCGATAGAAGAGGTCTCCCCAGCGGTTCACGGCCGCCATGCCCCCGGCGGCGACCCAGCCGCCGAGGGGATGGTAGCGCGTCGCCAGCACCCCCACCTGCCGCAGGTAGACGCTGCTGCCGAGGATCGGATCGTAGAGCGTGCCCGTGAGCTCCAGCAGGCCGCCGCTGGCCGGGCGCACGAAGCTGTCGCGGCTGTCGTGGGAGTAGCCCAGGGTGACGGAGCTGAACTGCTCGTAGTGCCGGCTGTCCTCGACCAGGAAGCGGCGCTCGCCCCAGCCCAGGCTGAAGAGGAAGCGGTGCTCCAGCGGACGTCGCCGGCTCAGGGACAGCCAGAAGCTGAGCGAGGCCCGCTCCAGGTGGAACTGGTCGCCGTCCGCGCGGTCGACGATCCGATAGCTCAGACCGTGCTCGATTGGATAGCTGCCGAGCCAGGGGCGTCCGATGCTCACGCGGGCTCGCTGCTCCCAGCCCGCCGAGTACTCGAGCCAGAGGTCCTCGCGCCCCCCCAGCAGGCTGCGGTGCCGGTAGACGCCACCCAGCCGCAGCTGGTCGTTGCGGAACTCGGCCACCGGGTAGACCAGGCCCCAGCGCAGGTCGCCGCGCTCCACCAGGAAGTAGGTGAGATAGACCCCGCCCGAGTCCGGGCGCACGGTGACCCCCACGGCGGCGAAGAGCCGCAGCCCGCGCAGGAAGCGCAGGTCGCGTCCGAGCAGTTCGGGATCGAAGGCGTCGCCGGGCTGGAGGAACAGCTCGCGCAACACGGTCTCGTCGCGCGTGCGGAGATTGCCCACGAGGACGATCTCCTGCACGAGCCAGCCGCGCATCGCCTCGGCGTCCTCGGGCGCGTAGTCCATGCCCGGCAGGTGGACGCCATCCTTCCCCAGGGCATCGGCCAGTCCGCCGGCCGGGCAGGCGGCAGGCAGAGCGCTCGCCAGCACCGCCGTCAGCAGCGTCGCGCGCGCCAGGAATCGATGGAATGAGGAAGCGTCACACACGCCCGGAAGCTAGCGAGGGCCGCGCCAATTGACCAGATGAATCAGGACGGATCGGCGAGGACGTGCCGCGAACCCAGCCGTGTCAGCACCAGCGCTCCGAGGCCAAACAGCCACGCGACCGCCTCGATCGTGGTCACCAGCCCTCCGACCGGGCCGAGTCCGGCGCCCAGCATGTGGAGGAGCCAGTAGATGCCCGCCCAGAGCGTCACCGAGAGGTAGCGATTCATCCCGCGGGCCTCGAAGGTGTAGCGGGAGAAGGTGTAGAGCGGAATCAGCCAGGCCACGAAGCCCACCCCGACGAGCGCGAGAACCACCAGCACCGCCACGGGGATGCCGACCACCGTGAGCAGCAGGAGGATCAGCAGCAGCGCGGCCGGCACCACCAGGAGCAGCGCGGCGAGAAGGCTGAGCACACCCAGCAGGATGCTCTTGCCGGGCTTGCGTCGCAGTCCGGCGGTGAAGCGGGGCAGGCGCGGCGCCAGCAGCAGGCTGCCGGCCAGGGCCAGGACGAGGAACTCCACGAGCTTGAGCACGGCGCCGCCGGCGCCGTAGCGCTCGCGGTGCAGCCAGCTGAGATCGCGCGCGCGCCAGTCGTCGGTGAACAGGTGTCCGAGCCGGCTGCTGGTGCGCGTCACCTCGCCGACGATCCGCGCGCCCTCTTCGCGCTCGACCTCGCCGCCCACCACCAGGACGTCGCCGGTGACGACGGCGCCGTCGTGGACGTAGACGTCGCCCATCACGACGACGATGTTCCCCACCACCTCGCCGTAGATCTCCAGGTCGCCGAAGAGGATCACCAGGTCGTTGTGGACGATCTCGTCGCTCTCCACCGTGACGTCGCGGCCGAAGGTGACCTGCTCGTCGTCGGTGGCGAAGGTTTCCTCGTCGCGGGTCGTGGTGTCGACGCGCACGTGCAGCCGGCGCTTGCCGTCCTCCTCGCCGGGGAGCTGCACCTCGTGATCACCCTCCTTGAGGATGATCCCCGAGTCGTCGATGATGATTTCCTGGACGAGTCCATCGGCGCTGCCGCTGTCGGCCGGCGCGTCGGCCGACTGGGCCACGGCGGCCGTCGGCCCGAGCGCCACGGCCAGGGCGAGCAGGGCTCGCCTAGCGGAGCGTCGGATGGACGAGGACATTGGACAGAACTCCCTTGAGCCGGATGCGATAGAGGGTGAAGACAAGCACGGCCGGACCGCAGGCGACAAGCAGAATCAGGAATGTCGTCCCCAGCGGGAGCACGCCGCGCAGCGTGCGTTCGACGCGCAGCAGGGAGGCCGCCTTCTCGCGGACGGGGTAGCTCATCTGATCGGCGGCGCTGCGCAGTCCTTCGAGCAGGCTGAGCGCACCGCTGAGTTCGCGGCTTCCCTCCACCAGGGCGGAGGCGGCGGTGCTCTGCAGGCGCGCGCGGTCGGCCGTCTCCATCCACAGCCCGAGGATCATCCCCAGCATCAGGATCGCCACCGGCAGCAGGGTCCACTGGCGCCAGCCGACGGCGCGCGCGGGCGCGGGCGCCACGCGCTCGCGGAGCGGCACCTGGGCGAAGACCGCCGCCAGGACGCTGTCGGCCAGGGAGGAGGGGGCCGAAACTCGCGGCATGTCGCCGAGCAGCTGGTAGAGGCGTCGCTCCCGGTCGTGGGCGCGGCGGCAGGACGGACAGCGCTGGAGATGGGCGCGCAGCGGGCCCCGGAGCGCGGCCGAGAGCCTGCCCTCCAGGTAGTCGGGCAGGGAATCCCTGACCGACTCGCAACGTGTTCTGCCCTTGTCCCGTGCCATGGTCGCCGCTCCTGTCAGTCTCGACCTGAGTTCGCGTCGAGCGTGATACGGATGTCTCCGGTGGCGGTTACAATCTGCAGTCGACCCTTTCCGTCCGCCAGGGTGCCGGCCACGTGACGGCGGGAGACGTCCTCCACGGCCAGCGGCAGGCGGAGCTGCATGGTCCCCAGGTCCGTGGCCAGGTCCAGGTGGAAGGACGCTTCGGGCAGCAGAAGGATCTCCACGTCGCCGCTGGAACTCGCGAGGAACACGTCGTTCCCCTCGTCGGCGCTCCCCAGCCCGAAGACGCTGAGGTCGCCGTTGGCGCAGTTGACTTTGATGTCCCCGCCCGGATCGCGGATGGCCACGTCGCCGCTGGCGCTGATGACGTCCTGCCGCCCCCGGACGCCCAGCAGGGTCAGGGTGCCCCCGCCGGACTCGACCTCGAGGTCACCGTCCACGTCCTCCACCCGCACCTTGCCGGTGATCGTGTTCAGGGTGGCGTCGCCGCCCACGCGGCGCAGGTCGAGGTCGCCGCTGGTGGCGGTGACGTTCACGTCGCCGGCCACCTGCTCCACCCGCACCCGGGCGCTGGTCACGCCCAGCTCGAGATCGCCCTTCAGTTCGCGCACCGCGACCTCACCGCTGGTGGCTGCCAGGACGACGTCCTCGTCCAGCCCGACGACCGTGAGCTTGTCGCGCGTGACGCTGGCCGCCACCGGCAGGCCCGCGGGCACCCGCAGGCGCAGGTCCACGCGGACGCGCGCGCCGTCCAGCCAGCTCGGCCGCGGGCTGTCCAGGACGCGATCGCCATGCACCGGGCGGACGCGCAGGCGGCCGTCCTGCTCGAAGGTCTCGATGCGCAGGGCCTCGATCACCCGCTTGACCGCCGCGGTGCTGGAGCCCTCGACGCGGAACTGCGCCTCCAGGCCCAGCTCGCGGGCCTCGCCACCGCGCAGCTCCAGACCGCCCACGGGATTCTCCACGATGAGCATGGCCAGCTGCCTCGCCGCCAGCGTGCGCTGCTCGCTGCGGCTCGCCTCGGCCGCGCTGGCGGCCTGGGCCGCGAGCAGCAGTGCCGCCGTGGCCACGGCGAGTCGCAGGGGACGTCTCCATTTAGAGTAGCTCGTCACGATCCAACCTCCGTTTGATCTGCTCGCGGGCGCGGTGGATGCGGATCTTCACCGTGCCGATGGGCAGCTCGAGGATGCGGGCGATCTCCTCGTAGCTCAGCTCTTCCCGGTGACGGAGCAGCAGGATGGCCCGGTAGTGCTCCGGCAGCTCGGCCACCGCCTCGTCCAGCATGCGCATCTGCTCGGCCGCCAGGGCGCGCTGGGAAGGATCCGGCGTCGGCGCCGCCACCTCGCGGCGGAAGCTGCCGTCCTTGCCGTCGAGCTCCTGGTCCAGGGAGTAGGCGATGCGCTTGGCCTTGCGCAGG
Organism: Candidatus Latescibacterota bacterium; assembly: GCA_020633725.1. Taxonomy (NCBI): domain Bacteria; kingdom Pseudomonadati; phylum Candidatus Latescibacterota; species Candidatus Latescibacterota bacterium. The sequence continues at coordinate 61,668 of JACKDC010000007.1, read as the reverse complement.
TGGTCGATGCACAGGTTCGTCGCGATCTTGAAGACCCAGGCGGAGAAGCTGTAGCGCTCGTCATAGTTCTCCAGCCGCGTGAGCGTCCGGACCAGCGCCTCCTGGGCGATGTCCTCGGCCTGGCCCGAGTCCTTGATCATGCGCTGGCAATAGTTGAAGATCGGGTCCTGGTAGCGCGCCAGGAGGGTCTTGTAGGCTCGGCGGTCGCCGCGGAGGCAACTGCGAATCAGCTCGCGGTCCTCGGCGCTCACCTGTCTCACTCTCCTTACGGCCGAGCGGGCCGGGCGTTTCCAGACGGCCAGTCCCCGCGCGTGGGGCGGAGGTGGAGTCTAGAATGCGCGCTTCCCTCCTGCGAAGCTTTTTCCTGCTCGCCTACGACCGCGTTGGCGCATTGCTGGTCCTGGCGACCCTGCGCGCGACGCCGTTGCTGCTGCTGGCGCTCTTCGTGACCTTCATCCCCGTGGACGGCCCGCCGCCCGGACTCTTCTGGGGCGGGGCAGGAGCGCTTCTCCTCGCGGCCCTGCTGCTTGCGCCCTGGAGTCACGGGCTCGCGCTGCGCTTCGCGGGGGAGCTGGTGCGGGGCGGGGATCCGTCACTCCGGGTGCTGGCCGCCGACCGACGCGGCTACGCCCCGCTGCTGGCCTGGGCGCTCGGCGAACTGCTTCTGGCCTTGCTGCTCCTGCCGGTCGTCCTGCGGATGCTCGAACCCGAGGGCGATCCCCGTCAGCTCGGCGACTGGCTGGCCCTCATGGGCGGCCTCTGGCTCTGGGTGCTGAGCCGCGTGTGGGGCTTCGTCTTCCTGCCGCTGCTGCTGCTGCGCGAGCGCGGCGCCGCCCACGCGGCGCGGCTGTCGCTCTGGCTGCTCCTGGGCTCGCCGCGCCGTCTGCTGCCGGCCTGGCTCGGCCGTCAGTTGCTGGGGCTCCTGCTGGCGGTCAGCGGGCTCGGCCTCCTCGTGGGGCTGGGCGGCCTGCTGCCCCTTCACGCCTGCTACTGGCTGCGCGAAGCCCTGCGTCCGCTGGGTCTCGAGCTCGGTCCGCCGGGCGTCGGCGAGGCGAATCGACCCCTGGAACCGGTGTCGTCGCTGCGGCGTGTCTGGCGCCCGTGGGAGTAGGGCATTTTCCTTGACCTGCCCCGGGGCCAGTGTCATTACCGGATCGTCGAACGTCAGCCGCCGCGCGGTGCGCGGCCGGGGGAAGGAGTGCCGCATGAGCGCCATCGAGGAGGTCCTCGCCCGCGAAATCCTCGACTCGCGGGGCAACCCCACCGTGGAGGTGGAGGTCTATCTCGCCAGCGGCGCGGTGGGTCGCGCGGCGGTGCCCTCCGGCGCCTCGACGGGCGAGCACGAGGCCATCGAGCTTCGCGACGGCGACGCCCAGCGCTACGGCGGCAAGGGCGTGCTGAAGGCCGTGGCGAACGTCACCGAGCTGATCCGGCCCGAGCTGATCGAGCTGGACGCGCTCGACCAGGCGCACATCGACTCCGTCCTGCTCGACATCGACGGCACCTACAACAAGGAGAAGCTGGGCGCCAACGCCATCCTCGGCGTCAGCCTGGCCGTGGCCAAGGCCGCGAGCAGCTTCCTCGACCTGCCCTTCTACCAGTACATCGGCGGCGTGGCGGCACGCACGCTGCCCGTCCCGATGATGAACATCCTCAACGGCGGCCAGCACGCCGACAACAACGTGGACATCCAGGAGTTCATGATCATGCCCACCGGCGCGCCCGACTTCGCCAACGGGCTGCGCTGGGGCGCCGAGGTCTTCCACTCGCTGAAGAAGGTGCTCGCCGAGCGTGGGCTGGCCACGGCCGTCGGCGACGAGGGCGGCTTCGCGCCGAATCTCGGCTCCAACGAGGAGGCGCTGCAGGTGATCCTGCAGGCCGTGGAGAAGGCCGGCTACCGACCGGGCGAGGACATCCATCTGGCCATGGACGCGGCCGCCAGCGAGTTCTACAAGAACGGCGCCTACGTGCTGGAAGGCGAGGGCGGCCGACGCCTCGACGCCGCCGGCCTGGTGGACTACTACGCCGACCTGGTGCAGCGCTATCCCATCGTCAGCATCGAGGACGGCCTCGCCGAAGACGACTGGGCCGGCTGGCGCCTGCTCACCCAGCGCCTGGGCGAGCGCATCCAGCTCGTGGGCGACGACCTGTTCGTCACCAACACCGACCGGCTGGTGCGCGGCATCGACGAGGGCGTCGCCAACTCGATCCTCATCAAGCTGAACCAGATCGGCACGCTCACGGAGACGCTGGACTGCATCGAGACCGCCAAGCGCGCGGGCTACACCAACGTCATCTCCCACCGGAGCGGCGAGACCGAAGACGTGACCATCAGCCACGTGGCCGTGGCCACGAACGCAGGGCAGATCAAGACCGGCAGCCTCTGCCGCACCGATCGCGTCGCCAAGTACAACGAATTGCTGCGCATCGCCGAGGAACTCGGCGAGCAGGGCCGCTACGAGGGCCTGCAGGCCCTCAACTTCAGCGCATGAACGGCGGCACGGCTCGGGGGACGGACCCCGCCGCCTGGCGCGAGGCCTGGCGGCCGGAGTCCGTGCGCGACGGCCTGCCGCTGGGCGCCTCCCGCGCCGCCGCCCGCACCCCCTACCTCCGCCGGCCCTGGACCGAGGGCCGCATCGGCGGCCGCACCTTCAAGGGCGGCATCTTCCTGATCCTGGGCATCCTCGTGTATCTGCTCGTCCTCTCCGACACCGGCTGGCTGCGCCAGTGGCGCCTCCAGCAGCGCCGTCACCAGCTCCAGGCCGAGATCGCCCGCCTCGAAGCGGAGTCGGCCGGCCTCGCCGCCGAGTCCCAGCGCCTGGCCGACGACCCCAGCTACCGCGAGCGCATCGCCCGCGAGGAATGGGGCTACAAGCGCAAGGACGAGACCGTCTACCACCTCCGCCGCCAAGATTAAGTTCGCGATTGCAAACCATTTGCGACTTGGTGGTCGCTTGTGAATTTTTTCTCTACATGGGGCAGTTTTCGGATCCTGAACCCTTGCCTCCCCGTCGACGGCGGCTAGCTTAGGGGCGGATCGGCCGCCGTCCTGCCCCGGCAGGGCTCCCTGCGGCCACGCCGACGCGGCCCCGGCCGGGGCCCCAGGACCAGGGGGACGTGATGACTGCGACGCTGGAGACGGTGGTCAAGGAGAGCTGCCAGGCCCACGGCCACGACCGACACCGCATGATGGACATCGTCCGCGCCGTGCAGCGGCGCCAGGGCTGCGTCGACGCGGAGGCGCAGCGGCTCATCGCCGAGGAGGTCGGCTGCTCGCGCGCCGAGGTGGCGAGCGTCGTCTCCTTCTATAGCTTCCTGTCGCGGCGTCCCCAGGGCCAGGTGGTGATCCGCCTCTGCGACGACGTCGTGGACGAGATGCGCGGCAGCGCCCGCGTGGCCGACGCCCTGCGCGACGAGCTGGGCATCGACTTCGGCGAGACCACGGCCGACGGCAAGATCTCCCTCGAGTGGACGGCCTGCATCGGCCTCTGCGACCAGGCGCCGGCGGCGCTGGTGAACGACGTTCCCGTCACCGATCTCAGCGCGGACGTGGCGCGCACCGGCGTCCAGCGGCTGCGCGAGCACCTCGATCCCCAGCGCCTGGTGCGCCGCTACGGCGACGGCAACAACGCCCACGACCTCGTGCGCGCGGCCGTCAACAACCACGTGCGGCAGGAAGGGCCGGTGCTCTTCGCCGACAGCGTCCCGGGGGCCGGCCTGATCAACGCGCTGGCCATGAGCCCGGCGGAGGTGATCCGTCAGCTCAAGACCTCGCGCCTGCGCGGCCGCGGCGGCGCCGGCTTTCCCACCGGCATGAAGTGGGAGTTCACGCGGGCGGCCGAGGGCGAGCGGCGCTACATCGTCTGCAACGCGGACGAGGGCGAGCCCGGCACGTTCAAGGACCGCGTGCTGCTGACCGAGCGCGCCGACCTGCTCTTCGAGGGCATGACGATCGCCGGCTACGCGCTGGGCGCGGCGGAGGGCATCGTCTACCTGCGCGCGGAGTACGCCTACCTGCAGCCCTTCCTCGAGAAGCTGCTCCAGCAGCGGCGCGACCGCGGCTGGCTCGGCAAGCGCGTGATGCGCAGCGAGAGCTTCGACTTCGACATCCGCATCCAGATGGGCGCGGGCGCCTACGTCTGCGGCGAGGAGACCGCGCTGCTCAGCTCCTGCGAGGGCCTGCGCGGCGATCCCAAGACGCGCCCCCCCTTCCCCGCGCAGAAGGGCTACCTCGGCCACCCCACCTCGGTGAACAACGTGGAGACGCTCTGCTGCGTCACCCGCATCCTCGAGATGGGCCCCGGCTGGTTCGCCAAGCTGGGCACGCCCGGCAGCAGCGGCACCAAGCTGATCAGCGTGTCGGGGGACTGCAACCGACCGGGGGTCTACGAGATCCCCTTCGGGACGACCCTGCGCGAGATGTTCACGCTCTGCGGCGCCCAGGACGTGCTCGCCGCCCAGGTGGGCGGTCCGAGCGGCCAGCTGGTGGGCGAGGACGACTTCGACCGCAAGCTCTGCTACGACGACCTCGCCACCGGCGGCGCGCTGATCGTCTTCGGGCACGAGCGCGACCTGCTGCACGTCGTGGACAAGTTCCTCGACTTCTTCGTCCACGAGAGCTGCGGGTTCTGCACGCCCTGCCGCGTGGGCACGCGGCTCCTGCAGGAGCGCGTGCGGCGCATCGCCGAGGGACGGGGCGAGGCGGCCGACCTCGACTACCTGGAGAGCCTGGGCGGCAGCATCAAGACGGCCAGCCGCTGCGGGCTGGGCCAGACCGCGGCCAACCCGGTGCTCAGCAGCCTGCGCAACTTCCGCGACGCCTACCTGGCCCGCCTGCGCGAGACCGCGCCGGGGCTGCAGCCGGCCTTCGACATCCAGCGCGAACTCAGCCAGGCGTCGGCGATCACCGGGCGCGAGTCCGTCCACTTCAGCACGAAGGGCTAGGGGGAGGGCACGATGAGCGAGACACTGAGCTTCAGCATCGACGGAAAGGCCCTCGAGGCCCAGCCCGGCGAGACGATCCTGAAGGCCGCGGCGCGCGGGGGCGTGTACATCCCCAGGCTCTGCGCGTTCAAGGACCTCTCCCCCTTCGGCAGCTGCCGCGTCTGCACGGTGCTGGTGAACGGCCGCGCCGCGGCCGCCTGCACCCAGCCGGTCAGCGAGGGCATGGTGGTCGAGAGCGACACCGAAGCCGTGAATGCGATCCGGCGGGACATGGTGGACATGCTCTTCGTCGAGGGCAACCACTACTGCATGTTCTGCGAGAAGAGCGGCAACTGCGAGCTGCAGGCCATGGCCTACCGGCTCGGCATCACCGCGCCGCGCTTTCCCTATCTGTTCCCCGAGCGCGAGGTGGACATGAGCCACCCCGATCTCTACATCGACCGCAACCGCTGCATCCTCTGCGCGCGCTGCATCCGCGCGTCGCGCGAGTGGGACGGCAAGCAGGTCTTCGAGTTCGAGGGACGCGGCCACACGAAGCGCCTCACCGTGAACGCGGTGGCGCTGCTGGCGGAGACCGACGCCGCGGTCAGCGACCGCGCGGCCCGCGCCTGCCCCGTGGGGGCGCTGCTGCCCAAGCGGGAAGGCTACGCCGTCCCCGTGGGGCAACGGCTCTACGATCATGCGCCGATCGGAACGGACATCGAACAGGGTACGGCTGTCGACTAAGCCGAGGAGGAAGGGACCATGGCGAAACCCAAGCTGGCCACCACGTCGCTCGCCGGCTGCTTCGGCTGCCACATGTCGATCCTGGACATCGACGAGCGCATCCTGGAGCTCGTGGAGCTGGTGGACTTCGACAAGTCGCCCGTCGACGACATCAAGACCTTCAGCGGCCGCTGCGCCGTGGGCCTCGTGGAGGGCGGCTGCTGCAACGAGGAGAACGTGAAGGTGCTGCGCGACTTCCGCGAGCACTGCGACGTGCTGATCTCCGTCGGCGACTGCGCGATCAACGGGGGCATCCCGGCGATGCGCAACACGATTCCGCTGCGCGAGTGCCTCGAGGAGGCCTACCTGAACGGCCCCAGCGTGCACAACCCCGCGGGCAAGATCCCCGACGACCCGGAGATCCCGCTGCTGCTGAACCGCGTCTTCCCCTGCCACGAGGTGGTCAAGATCGACTACCACCTGCCCGGCTGCCCGCCGCCCGCGGATACGCTCTGGCAGGCCCTGGTGGCGCTGCTCACGGACAAACCCCTGGCGCTTCCCTACGCGCTCATCAAGTACGACTAGGAGGCTGACGTGGCGACCGCGAACAGGCAGATCACCATCGAGCCGGTGACCCGGGTGGAGGGCCACGGCAAAGTCACGATCCAGCTCGACGAGGCGGGGCAGGTCACCGACGCGCGCCTGCACATCGTGGAGTTCCGCGGCTTCGAGCGCTTCATCCAGGGGCGGCCCTACTGGGAGGTGCCGGTCCTCGTGCAGCGCCTCTGCGGCATCTGCCCGGTGAGCCACCACCTGGCGGCGGCCAAAGCGATGGACGGCATCGTGGGCGCCGAGACGCTCACGCCCACCGCGGAGAAGATCCGTCGCCTGATGCACTACGGGCAGACCTTCCAGTCGCACGCGCTGCACTTCTTCCACCTGGCCAGCCCGGATCTCCTCTTCGGCTTCGACGCCCCCGCGGCCAAGCGCAACGTGATCGCCGTCGCCGCGGAGCACAAGGACCTCGCGGTCCAGGGCGTGATGATGCGCAAGTACGGGCAGGAGATCATCAAGGCCACGGCCGGCAAGCGCATCCACGGCACCGGCGCGGTGCCCGGCGGCGTGAACAAGAACCTGAGCGTGGCCGAGCGGGACGTCTTCCTCGCCGAGATCGAGCAGATGCTCGCCTGGGCCCAGGGCGCGCTGGCCCTGGCGCGGAACTACACCGAGGAACATCTGCAGCTGGCCACGGACTTCGGGAGCTTCCCGTCCAACCACCTGTCCATCGTGGACGCGCAGGGCGGCCTCGATCTCTACCACGGCAAGCTGCGCGCGGTGACGGCGGACGGCGAGGTCATCATCGACCAGGTGGATCCGCAGGACTACCTCGACGCGATCGCCGAGGAAGTGCGGCCCTGGTCCTACATGAAGTTCCCCTTTCTCAAGGCCCTGGGCCCGGAAGAGGGCTGGTATCGCGTTGGCCCGCTGGCCAGGATCAACACCTGCGCCAGGATCAACACTCCCCTGGCCGAGGCCGCGCGCAAGGACTTCATGGCCCTCACCGGCGGCAAGCCCAACAACCTCACGCTGGCCTACCACTGGGCCCGCATGATCGAGCTGGTGCACTCGGCCGAGATGATCCGCGACCTGCTGCACGATCCCGACCTGCAGGGCAAGGACCTCGTGGTGAAGGGCGAGCGGCGGCCCGAGTGGGTGGCCATCGTCGAGGCGCCGCGCGGCACGCTCTTCCACCACTACCGCGTGGACGCGCAGGATCGGGTCACCATGGCGAACCTGATCGTGTCGACGACCAGCAACAACGAGCCCATGAACCGGGCCGTGCGGAAGATCGCCAAGGATCATCTGAGCGGGAAGCCGGAGATCACCGAGGGCCTGCTCAACCACGTGGAGGTGGGGATCCGCGCCTACGATCCCTGCCTCTCCTGCGCCACCCACGCGCTCGGCCGCATGCCCCTGGAGCTGACGCTGCTCGACGCGGCGGGCGCCGTGCTCGACCGGAAGGCGACCTCGTGAACGCTCCGCGGCGCACCCTGGTGTTCGGCTTCGGCAACCCCGGCCGCGGGGACGACGGCCTGGGCCCGGCCCTGGCCGCCGCCGTGGCGGAGCTGGGTCTCGCCGGCGTCGACACCGACGCGGACTACCAGCTCAGCGTCGAGGACGCCGCGACGGCCTCGCGCCGCGACCGGGTGGTCTTCGTCGACGCCGCGGCGCAGGGGCCCGCGCCCTTCGCGCTGCGGCGGATCGAGCCCGGCTCCGCGCGCCCGACCTTCAGCTCGCACCACGTGAGCCCCGAGGGCGTGCTGGCGCTCGCGCGCGAGCTGTTCGACGCCGCGCCCGAGGCCTGGCTGCTCGCGATCCGCGGCTACGACTTCGACGAGTTCCGCGAGGGCCTCAGCGACGGCGCGCAGGCCAATCTGGCCGCGGCGATCGCGACCCTCCACACGCAACTGACCACGGGAGAGATGGCATGCGAGACGGAAAGCACCTGATCCTCTGCATCGACGACGACCCGGACATCCTCTTCACGCTCCGGATCATGCTGGAGCAGGAGGGCTTCGCCGTGGAGACGGCGGCCAGCGCCGAGGACGGCCTGCGCTGCTTCCGGCGGCAGGCCCCGGACGCGCTGATCGTCGACCTCATGATGGAGGAAGTGGACGCGGGCACGAGCCTGGTCCGGGACCTGAAGGCGCTGGGCAACGTTGCGCCGGTCTTCATGCTCAGCTCCGCGGGCGACAACCTGTCGATGGCCACCGACTACTCCAGCCTCGGACTCGCCGGCGTCTTCCAGAAGCCCATGAGCCGGGAACGCCTGGTGGGCATGCTCAGGGCCAAGCTGGGCTAGCGGACTCCGTCCCCCCCGCCGCGAACCGCCGCCGGCGCTCCGCGCCCGGAGGCGGTTTTGCATTTGATGAGAGACAGCCCACACGCTTCGGACTAGACTGCCGCCAGCCCTGGAGGAAAGCATGACGGGTCGGCGGGGGTTGTCGCTACTGCTGTGGGCCGTGGCCTTGCACTCGGCGCTCGTCGGAATCGGTCTCATGGCCGCGCCGCCCGCGCTGCTGGAGCGCTTCGGCTTCGGGACGGTCAGCCAGCGCTTCTTCCCGGTCCAAGGCGGCGTCTTCCACCTGGTCATGGTGATGTTCTACGTCACGGCCGCCCGCGCGCCCGAGCGCCACCGCGACCTCGTCCGGCTCGCGGTGGCGACGAAGACCCTGGCCTTCGTCTTCCTGGCGAGCTACTTCTTCGCGGTCGAGCGCATCGTCACCGTGCTGCTGAGCGGCGTCGCCGACGGCGCCATGGCCGCCGCGATCGCCGCGCTCGCGGCACGGGCCAAGGGGTGACGGCCATGGCCTCCCAGCGCCCCCGCATCCTCGTCACCGGCGCCTCGGGCCTGATCGGCCGCCACTTCCTCGCCGCCACCCTGGACGACTGCGAGATCGTCGGCCTGGCACGGCGCACGCCGCAGCAGGTGGGCATCGCCGAGCACCCCAACTTGCGCTGGTTCCAGGCGGACATCGGCCGCGCGGAGTGCCTGGAGGGCGTCACCGAGCAGATCGCCGCGGGCGGGCCGATCGACTTCGTGCTGCACCTCGCGGGCTACTACGACTTCACCTACGAAGACAACCCCGAGTATCAGCGCAGCAACGTCGACGGCACCCGCAACGTCCTCGAGCTGGCGCGGCGGCTGGGGGTCCGCCGCTTCATCTTCGCCAGTTCGCTCGCCGCCTGCGAGTTCCGCGGCCGGCGCGAGCCCATCGACGAGGAAACGCCCCCGGACGCCAGCTTCGAGTACGCGCGCAGCAAGCGGCAGGGCGAGGCGATGCTCGCCGACTACTCGCGGCACTTCCGGGCGACGGTGCTGCGCTTCGCGGCCGTGGTCACGGACTGGTGCGAGTACGCGCCGCTCTACGTCTTTCTGAACACCTGGCTGAGCGGGGCCTGGAACGCGCGCATCCTCGGCGGCAAGGGGCGGACGGGGATCACCTACATCCACATCCGCGATCTCATCAAGCTCATCCGCGCGGTGATGGCGCAGGACGAGCAGCTGCCGGCCTTCAGCACCTACGTGGCGAGTCCGGACGGCACCGTCACGCACCGGGAGCTCTACGACCTGGCGCAGCGCTTCTATCACGGTCACGTCCCGCGGCCGATCCTGATGCCGAAGCCGCTGGCCGCGCCGGGCGTGCTGCTGCGCGACCTCGTCGGCCGCCTCGTCGGCCGCCGGCCCTTCGAACGCCTCTGGATGCTCGGCTACATGGACCACCAGCTGCGCGTCGACGCTTCGCGCACCCGCGCGGCGCTGGGCTGGGCCCCCGCCGAGCGCGACCACGTGCTGCACCGCATGCTCTACATGATCGAGAACATGATCAGCCGTCCAGAGATCTGGCGCGGGCGCAACGAGGCCTTCTTCCGGCGGCGGGACCTGCGGCCGAGTCTCGTCATCAGCGAGGAGCTGGAGCGCGAGAAGGAGCGCGTGCTTCGCGAGCTCGAGGGACGCCTGCGCGGCGCGGGCCAGGCGGCCAGCTACCCGCGCCTGCGCGCGCTGCCTCCCGAGGAGGTGCGCCGCATGCTGCGCGTGCTCCTCCAGCTCCTGGTGGGCTCCATTCGTGGCGTGAACCGCTCGCTGCTGCTCAACTACATCGACGAGCGCTGGCCCGAGCTGGCCGGCGCCGGCGTGGCTCCGGAGGAGTTCTGCGAACTGCTGGGCGACCTGAACGCGATCCTGCTCGGCCTCACCATCGAACTCCCCCGCCTGGCCGGCCTTCGCCAGCAGTGCCACAGCTTCATCTCCCTGACCCTCCAGCTCGCCCGGGACCAGGTCTACGTGGCCGACGAACACCTGCGCCTCGAGCCCGCAGGCGTGGCGGCGCCCACGACTCCGCCGACGGCCCCGCGGCAGGCCGTGCTGGGCTCCGCGTCGGAGGTCATCGACCAGCTCCGGGCGCGCTATCGCCTGTCCCCGCACTCCACGCTCACGCTGGACGACCTGCAGCTCCTCCTCCAGGCCCTGGAAGACCGCCAGCGCCGCTGACCCGTCAACACGATTTCAAGGTATTCAGCCCATTTTATCCTTGATTGGGTCCGGCTTCTCGCTACAATTGCGGGGAGTCGTACGGCCAGCGTCACGGCGCTCGCAGGACAGCGGCCACCAGGTTAACAAACGTTGCCGCACCTCCTGCACCATCTGCTCGAGGAGGCACCATGGACCCGATCTCCACCCTTGCTCAGTATCCAGGACTGCAGACCGAGGGACCGTCCGCGATGGACAGGAGGTCCTTCCTCAAGGTCTGCACCCTCGCCGCGGCGTCGATCGGCCTGCCCCTCGGCGCCGCACTCGACTTCGCCCGCGCCGCCGAGGCCGGCCGCAAGCCCTCGGTCATCTGGCTCTCCTTCCAGGAGTGCACCGGCTGCACGGAGTCGCTGCTGCGGACCTCCCACCCGGGTCTGGCCGAGCTGCTTCTCGACCTGATCTCCCTGGACTACCACGAGGCCCTCTGCGCGGCGGCGGGACACCAGGCCGAGGCCGCGCGTCACGCGGCGATGGAAGCGAATCGCGGCAAGTTCGTGCTGGTCACCGAGGGCGCCACGCCCACCAAGGACGGCGGCATCTATTGCAAGATCGGCGGGCGCACGGCGCTGTCGATCCTCGAGGAGGCGGCGGACATGGCCGGCGCGATCATCGCCATCGGGTCCTGCGCCTCCTTCGGCGGCATCCCCGCGGCGAATCCCAATCCCACCGGCGCCAAGGGCACGCCCATGGTGCTGACGGACAAGACCGTGGTCACCCTGCCCGGCTGCCCCGCCAACCCCTACAACCTCCTCGGCACGGTGCTGCAGTACGCGACCTACGGCACCTTGCCCGCCCTCGACGCGAAGGGCCGTCCGCTCTTCGCCTACGGCCGCACGATCCACGAGGACTGCCCCCGCCGCCCGCACTTCGACGCCGGCCGCTTCTCGACGACCTACGGCGGCAAGGGCCACATGGAGGGCTACTGCATGTACAAGCTGGGCTGCAAGGGCCCGGCCACCCACGCCAACTGCTCGCGCAAGCACTTCGGCGAGGTGGACGGCGCCTGGCCCATCGGCATCGGCGCTCCCTGCCACGGCTGCACCGAGCAGGCGCTCGCCTTCAACGTGCCCACCTGGCAGACCATCGAGATCGAGCGGAAGAACCCGCCCGACACCTACGCGCCCGTCCACGACGAGAAGCCCGGCATCAGCCCGGTGGCGACGGGCGTCGCCGGCGCGATCGGCGGGGCGATCGTCGGGGCCGGCATCATGGCCTCGCGCAAGCTCGGCGGCGGCCACGACGAGGAGGCCTGAGATGAGCATGACGCGACGCGACGCGCTCAAGGCCGTCGCCGCGCTCGGCGCGACCGCGGTCGCCGCGCCGGCGGCGGCGCGCGAACGCCGGGAGGCGCCGGCCGACGCGGTGGGCATGCTCTACGACGCAAGCCGCTGCATCGGCTGCAAGGCCTGCATGGTGGCCTGTCGTGAGGCCAACCACGTGCCCTATCCCGACGGCGCCGACCTCTACTACGAGCCCCGCGACCTGAGCGCCAACTGCAAGAACATCATCAAGCTGAACAAGGGCGAGACGGCCTGGTCCTACATCAAGCGCCAGTGCATGCACTGCGTGGACCCCGGCTGCGTGAGCGCCTGCATGATGGGGTCCTTCCAGAAGCGCGAGTACGGCATCGTGACCTGGGATCCGACGCGCTGCGTGGGCTGCCGCTACTGCCAGGTGGCCTGCCAGTTCAACGTCCCCAAGTTCCAGTGGGACACGCCGAAGCCCAGGATCGTCAAGTGCGAGATGTGCAACCACCTGCTCGCCGAGGGCGGCATCCCGGCCTGCTGCGACGTCTGTCCGCGCGAGGCCGTGATCTTCGGCGACTACCGGGAGCTGCTCGCGGACGCCCGCGCGCGCCTCGCGGCCGAGCCCGAGCGCTACCATCCGAAGATCTACGGCGAGCACGACGCGGGCGGCACCCAGGTGCTCTACCTCGCAAAGGCGGGCTTCGCCTTCGAGGACCTCGGCCTGCCCGACCTCGGTGACGAACCGACGCCCGCGCTGTCGGAGACCATCCAGCACAGCATCTACAAGGGCTTCATCGCCCCGGCGGCGCTCTACGCCGCGCTGGGCGTGGCCGTCTGGCGCAGCAAGCGCGCCGCGCGCGTCAGCCAGGAGGTGAAGTCATGAGCGGACACGCCGAACCCGTGGGCGGCCGGCTGCTGACCGGTCCCATGAAGTTCCTGCTGCTGGTGGTCGCCGTGGGCGTCGCGATGATGGTCTGGCGCTTCGCCAGCGGCATCGGCGCGGTCTCCGGCCTCAGCGACGGCTATCCCTGGGGGATCTGGATCGCCTTCGACGTCGTCACCGGCACCGCCCTCGCCTGCGGCGGCTACGCCGTGGCCATCCTGGTCTACATCCTCAACAGGGCGCGCTTCCACCCGCTGATGCGCTCGGCGATCCTCACCAGCGCGCTGGGCTATTCGCTGGCGAGCGTGGGCATCGTCGTCGACGTGGGGCGCTACTGGAACCTCTACAAGCTGCCCATCAGCTGGGGGAAGTGGAACCTCAACTCGATCCTGCTCGAGGTCGCGCTCTGCGTGATGGCCTACATCGTCGTGCTCTGGATCGAGATGGCGCCGGTCTTCCTCGAGCGCTGGCAGCAGAGCGGCAGGCCCGGCCTCGCCCGCTTCGCCGCGCGGGTGTCGCCGGCGCTGGACAAGGCGCTGATCTGGATCATCGCGCTCGGCCTGCTGCTGCCGACGATGCACCAGTCCTCGCTCGGCGGCGTCATGCTGCTCGGCAGCCACAAGATGCACCCGCTCTGGCAGACCCCGCTGCTGCCCCTGCTCTTCCTGATCTCCTGCATCGCGATGGGCTTCGGCGTCGTGGTGATGGAGTCCAGCCTCTCGGCGCGCGTCTTCCGCCGCCCGCGCGAGACCGCGATGCTGTCGAACCTGGCGCGCATCGCCTCCTGGCTGCTCTTCCTCTACGTCGCGCTGCGGATCGGGGACATCGCCCTGCGCGGTCGCCTCGGCGCGCTCGCCGCCATGGACGGCGCCTCGATCCTCTTCCTCGTGGAGATGCTGCTCTTCCTGCTGCCGGCCTTCCTGCTGCAGTCGCGCTCCCGGCGGGAGGCGCCGGGCTGCCTGTTCCGCGGGGCGTTCATGATCGTCCTGGCCGGCTCGCTCTATCGCTTCTCGACCTATCTGATCACCTACCATCCGGGGCCGTCCTGGAGCTACTTCCCGACGGTGCCCGAGCTGCTGATCACGACGGGACTCGTGGCCCTCGAGATCGTCCTCTACATCGTCATCGTGAAACGCTACCCGATCCTCGCCGCCGGGTCCGGCCCGCAGCTACAGGGAGGAACAAGATGAGTCAGCGCATCACCATCGATCCCATCACCCGTATCGAGGGGCACCTGCGCATCGACGTGGAGGTGGAGCGCGGCGAGGTGGCGAACTCCTGGTCCTCGGGCCAGATGTGGCGGGGCATCGAGAACATCCTGCAGGGGCGCGATCCGCGCGACGCCTGGGTCTTCACGCAGCGCTTCTGCGGCGTGTGCACCACGGTCCACGCCATCACCTCGGTGCGCACCGTGGAGAACGCGCTGGACCTGCCCGTGCCGATGAACGCGCAGTACATCCGCAACCTGATCCTGCTCGCCCACGGGCTGCACGACCACATCGTGCACTTCTTCCATCTCTCGGCGCTGGACTGGGTGGACGTGGTCTCGGCCCTCAAGGCCGACCCCGCCGCCACGGCCAAGCTGGCCGAGAGCATCTCGCCCTGGCCGCGGAACAGCCGGCGCGAACTGGAGGCCGTGAAGGCGCGGCTGGAGAAGCTGGTGGCCAGCGGACAGCTGGGCATCTTCGCGAACGGCTACTGGGGCCATCCCGCCATGAAGCTCTCGCCCGAGGTGAACCTGCTGGCGGTGAACCACTACCTCCAGGCGCTGGAGTACCAGCGCAAGGCGAACCAGATCGTCGCGATCCTGGGCAGCAAGACGCCGAACATCCAGAACCTGCAGGTGGGCGGCGTGGCGAACGCGATCAATCTGGACAACCAGGCCACCTTGAACATGGAGAAGCTCTTCCACATCAAGGAGCTGATCGACGAGGTCACGGCCTTCGTCCAGCAGGTCTACTTCATCGACGTGGCCACCATCGGCGCGATGTACCCCGAGTGGCTGGGCTACGGCGCCGGCGTGACCAACTACCTCGCGGTGCCCGACCTGCCGCTGGACACCGTGGGCGCGAGCTTCGACCTGCCCGGCGGCACGATCTTCGGGGGCGACCTCGGCACGGTGCAGACCATCGACAGCTTCAAGGACGCCCGCTTCCGCGACGCGGTCTCCGAGAGCATCGCGCACTCCTGGTACGACGGCGACTGGGCGCGCCACCCTTACGACGAGGTGACCGAGCCGAGCTACACGGACTTCCAGGACGACGGCAAGTACAGCTGGGTCAAGGCGCCGCGCTTCGACGGCAAGCCCATGCAGGTGGGCCCGCTCGCCCAGGTGCTGGTGGGCTTCGCCTCCGGACACGAGCCCACGCAGCGCTGGGCGAAGGCGGCGCTGGATCACGCGGGCAAGGTGGCCGGCACGACGCTGAGCCCGGCGGTGCTGCACTCCACGCTGGGCCGGCATCTGGCCCGGGCCATCCGCGCCTGCGTCTTCACCGAAATGGCGGCCAAGCACTGGGGCCTGCTGGTGGAGAACATCGGCAGAGGCGACACGCAGATCTTCAACCCGCCGGTCTTCCCGAAGCACGAGATCCGCGGCTTCGGTTTCCACGAGGCGCCGCGCGGCGCGCTCTCCCACTGGGCGGTGATCACCGACGGGAAGATCGACAACTACCAGGCGGTGGTGCCGTCCACCTGGAACGCCGGTCCGCGGGACGCCGCGAACCAGAAGGGCCCCTACGAGGCCTCGCTGATGGGCAACCCGGTGGTCGATCCGAAGCTGCCGCTCGAGGTGCTGCGCACCATCCACAGCTTCGACCCCTGCCTCGCCTGCGCGATCCACACGCTGGATCCCGAGGGCAAGGAGCTGGCGCGTGTCACGACGGTCTGCTGAGAGAGGAAGCGTGCAGGGACGGCCGGAGCCCATCGCTCCGGCCGTCGCCGTGCTCGGCATCGGCAGCGTGCTCATGAGCGACGACTCCGTCGGCCCGCACGTCGTCAAGCTGCTCGACGCCCGCTACACCTTTCCCGACTCCGTGAGCGTGCTGGAGCTCGGCACGCCGGGGATGGACCTGGCGCCCTATCTCGCCGACATCGAGGCGCTGATCATCGTCGACTCCGTGCGCGCCGACGGACCGCCCGGCAGCGTGCACTGCTACCGCAGGGAGCAGCTGCTGTCCCATCCGCCCACCCTGCGCACGACGCCGCACGACCCCGCCATCAAGGAGGCGCTGCTCACGGCCGAGTTCGCGGGCGGCGGTCCGGCGGAGGTCCTGCTGGTGGGCGTGGTGCCGGCGAGCATCGCCCAGGGCACGGAGCTCAGCCCCGCCGTCGCGGCCGCCCTGCCCGCGGTGGAGGCGGCGGTCCTCGCCGAGCTGGAGCGCCTGGGCTGTCCCGGCGCGGCGCGCCCGGTGCCCGCGGAACCCGAGCTCTGGTGGCGGCGGGGGGCGCCCGACTAGGCCGGCGCCGGCGGATCCAGCGGCAGGTAGACCACGACCGTCGTCCCCTCGCCCTCCTCGCTGGCCAGGCGCAGGCTGCCCCCGAGCCGTTCGGCGGTCTGGCGGGCCAGGGCCAGTCCGAGCCCCGTCCCCTCCTCGTGAAGCGCGCGGGCGTTGGAGGCGCGGAAGAACTCGTCGAAGAGGTGGGCCTGCTCGGCGCTGGGGATGCCAATGCCCGTGTCGCTGATCTCGACGCGCAGCCAGCGCTCTTCGCGCAGCATCACCAGCCGCACCTTGCCGCCGGCGGGTGTGTACTTGATCGCGTTGGAGACGAGATTCTCGAGCAGCTGGCTCGCGATGTCGCCGCGGCTGGGCAGCGGCGGCAGGCCCGGCGCGACGGCCACGCGCAGCTCCACGCCCTTGGCCTGGGCCCGGGCGAGGAAGATCTCCTCGAGCTGTTCGCCCAGTTCCGCGGGCTTGACCGTCACCGCCGGCAGCTCCCGGGTGAGGTCGCGGCTGCGCGCTAGCGCGAGCAGATCGCCCACCGTCTGGTTCAGCGCGCCGAGCCGCCGCTCCACGCGCCCGAGCACCTCGCGCTGGCGCTCGGCCACCTCGCCAAGACTGCCGTCCCGCACGAGCGCGAGCAGGCTGAGCGACGCCCCCAGCGGCGCGCGCATGTTGTGGGCCACGCGCAGCATGAAGCGCGCACGCTCGCCCATCAGCGACTCCACCGCCTCCCAGGCCCGGCCGTTCTCGATCGCCACGGCCACCAGCTCGGCGGCGATGCGCAGGAAGCTCGTGTCCTCGTTCTTGAAGCGATCTGCCTTGACGCAGTAGGCGCCGAGAATCCCGATGACGCGATCCTCGAGCTTCAGCGGCGCGAAGGCCACCGAGCGGATGTTGAGATCGAGCAGCTCGGCCTGCAGCTGGAAGCGATCGTCCTGACCGATGTGCCCGTGCACCCACACCTCGCCCTCGATCACGCGCCGGTTGAGCGGACTGCGGGCCAGCTGCACCACCTTGCGCTCGAGGAAGTCCGCGGGCAGCCCGTGCCCGGCCACGAAGCGCAGTTCGCGGCGATCCTCGCTGAGCAGCTTCACGGCGACGATCTTCACCCCCATCTCCGCCGCCAGCTCGCTGCAGACGCGGTCGAGGATCGGCTGCAGCCGCTGCTCGCGTCCGATCACCCGCAGCATGGTGTGCAGGCGGTCGAGGCGGTCGTTGAGGTCCGCCACCGCGCCGCTCGCCCGCGTCAGCTCGCGGACGCGGGTGCGCAGGCGGGTCATGATGCGCGTGGCGAGCACGGCGGTGATCGCCACCGTCCCGCTGAAGAAGAGCAGCTGCGCGACGAAGTGCGCCGGGTGGTCGTGGAAGTCCAGCCGCGAGTCGAGATAGCCGATGGCCGGACAGGACAGGACCCTGGCCGACTGCAGCGCCAGGAGAACCCAGCTGCCCGCGATGGCGATGCCCGCGAAGAGCTGGGCCGTACCCGCGCGGAACTGGATGGCCGCGAAGATCACGTGGAAGAGGAAGAAGAAGAGCAGAGGACTCGCCACGCCTCCCGTCAGGCCGATGAGCAGGAACATCGCCGCGTAGTCCAGCCCCACCTCCAGCAACACCCAGCGGCGGTCGCGCAGGGGCTCGCGTTCGAGATTCGCGGCGAGCCGGTGGGTGAACAGGGCGAGCAGGGCGTTGTAGGCGAGGATGCCCGCGGCGACGAGCAGGATCGGCAGGACGCGGAAGCGATAGCCGATCAGGTGGCCGACCCCCACGCCGACGGCGATCAGCGGCGGCACCCACCAGCGCAGTCGGATCTGCCAGAAGGATCGACGGCCCCAGACCCGCGGCAGCATGCGCGCGCTGCCCGTGAGCTCGTCGAGGAGCCCGCGGAGCTGCTGCCTGGACCCGCGCTCTTCCATCGCATCCCCCCGCCTGCCGCAGGCGGCGGCGCCCCGCCGCCGGACGGCCCCTAGGCCCTCGCGCGCTCGGCCACGCGCGCGCGCAGCCAGTCGAGCCAGGCGTCCATTCCCTCGCCGCTGCGCGCCGACAGCTTGAAGAGCGGCGCGCGCGTGTTGATCTGCGCCAGGTCCGACTCCACCAGGCCCGCGTCGAAGTCCAGCACGCCGGCCAGATCCATCTTGTTCAGCACGATCGCGTCGGCCGGCTGGAACAGCGTCGGATACTTCGCCACCTTGTCCGGCCCCTCGGGCGCGCTGAGCATGGCGATCCGCAGGTGTTCGCCCAGGTCGAAGCCCGCCGGACAGACCATGTTGCCGACGTTCTCGATGAAGAGCAGATCCAGCTCGCCCAGCGGCAGCCCGGCGAGCGCCTCCGTCACCTGCTGCGCGGCGAGGTGACAGCCCCCCTCCGTGTTGATCTGGGTGACGGCGACGGCCACGCCCTGCAGCCGCTCGGCGTCGCGCGTGGTCTGCAGATCCCCCACCACGACCGCGCTGCGCAGCGGGGCCAGCGCCGGCAGCGCGGCCTGGAGCAGCGCCGTCTTGCCGCTGCCCGGCGCGCTCGTGATGTTGAGGGCCAGCACGCCGGCCGCGTCCAGCAGGCGCCGGTTCTCCCGGGCGATCGCGTCGTTGGCCTTCAGCACGTTGCTCACCACGTTGATCTTCATCGCGCGTCCTCTTCCGTTCGCGTTTCTCCGGTCACCGACCGGAGGACGATCTCGTCGCCCACGATCATGTCCACGTCGGCCTCGCCGCAGCCGGCGCAGCGGTAGCTGTTCGGCGCCGGCCTGAACTCGCGGCCGCAGCGCCGGCAGCGGGCGAGGGGCGTCAGGATCTCGAGCTCGAGCGTGGCCTCCGCGGCCGGACCGCCCCGCGCGGCCTCGCGAAAGGCGAGCTGCATGGCCTCGGGCACGAGCCCCCGCAGCTCGCCCGCCTGGACGTGCACGCTGTCGATGCGCGCCAGGGCGTTGGCCTGCGCCAGCGCGTCGAGCTGCTCCAGCAGCGCCCAGGCGATGGTCATCTCGTGCACGGCCCTCCTAGCAGATGCGCGGCAGGTCCTCGCCGTAGGGACGGCTCACGAGCCGCCGTCCGCCGCCGCGCGTGATCAGCTCGGGCAAGGGCATCGCCTCCTCGCCGAAGACCCCGATCGCCGCCGCGCGCCCACCCAGGGGATGCGCGCGCAGCGCGGCCAGCGCCCGTTCGGCCGCGGACTCCGCCACCACGGCCAGCAGCTTCCCCTCGTTGGCCACGGCCAGTGGGTCCAGGCCCAGCAGCTCGGCCGTCTGCAGCGCCGTGGGCGTGATCGGGATCGCCCGCTCCTCCAGCGTGAGGCCGAGCTTCGTGGCGTCCACCAGGTCGCAGACCACGCCCGCCACGCCGCCGCGGGTCGGGTCGCGCAGGAACTTCAGGTCCTCGCCGCAGGCGTCCAGGAGCGCCGCCACCAGGGTGTGCAGGGCGGCCGCGTCGCTCTTCAGCGTGGTCGCGAACTCCAGGTGCCGCCGCACGGACAGGACCGCCAGCCCATGTTCGGCGATACCGCCGTTGATCAGCAGGCGGTCGCCGGGCGCGATGCGCGCCGCGTCGAGCCGGGCGTCGGGGCGCAGCTCGCCGACGCCGGTGGTGTTGATCATCAGGCCGTCGCCGCCGCGGTGCTCCACCACCTTGGTGTCGCCCGTGGCCACGCGCACGCCGGCGGCCGCGGCGGTGGCCGCGATGGAGTCGAGCACGCGGTCGAGCGTGGCCAGCGGCAGGCCCTCCTCGAGGATCAGGCCGAGGCTCAACGCCACGGGGCGCGCGCCCATCATCGCCACGTCGTTCACCGTTCCGCAGACGGCCAGATGGCCGATGTCCCCGCCGGGGAACTCCAGGGGCTGCACCACGAAGGAGTCGGTGCTGATGCAGGTGGCGCCCGCCCAGCGCGGAAGAATCGCGCCGTCGGTGAGCGGGCCGAGCAGGTCGTTGTTCAGGCGGGGCAGGACGTGCTCGGCGAGCAGGCGCTGGGTCAGCTCGCCGCCGCCGCCGTGGGCCATGACGATGCGGTCGCGCTCGCGCATGCTAGCGCTCGCCGGCGGCCTGCGCCGGACGCCGGTACTTGTACCAGGCGGCGCAGGTGCCCTCGCTGCTGACCATGCACGGGCCGATGGGCGACAGGGGCGTGCAACCCGTCCCGAAGAGCGCGCAGTCGGCGGGACTCACCTTGCCCTGGATCACCTCGCCGCAGAGACAGCCGGGGGGGTGCTGATCGGGGCCGTAGGCCACCCCGAAGCGTTCGCGCGCGTCGAAGCGGCGGTAGGCCGGGCGCAGCTCGAGTCCGCTGGCGGGCAGCGTGCCCATAGCGCGCCACACCGTGTCCCCCGGCTCGAAGACCCGCTCCACCAGGTCCCAGGCCGCCGTGTTGCCCGCCGCGCTCACCGCCGCGCCGTAGACGTTCTCCACCCGCGCCTCGTCCGCGGCCACCTGCCGCACGATGCGCAGCACCGCCTCCAGCATGCCTTCGAGCTCGAAGCCGGCGACGACGCAGGGCTTGCCGTAGTTCGCGGCGATGGGCGCGTAGGCGTCCGCGCCGATCACCACGCTCACGTGGCCGGGACAGAGGAAGCCGTCCACGGGCACCTCGCCCCCGGCGAGCAGCGCGTCCATGGCGGGGATCACGAGCTTGTGCGCGGGCAGGATACTGTAGTTGTCCACGCCCTGCTGCGCGGCCGCGAGGACGGTGGTGGCGGTGGCCGGCGTGGTCGTCTCGAAGCCCACCGCGAGGAAGACCACCTGCCGCTCGGGATGCGCCTGGGCGAGCTTCAGCGCGTCGCGGGCCGAGTAGACCACGGCGACCTTCGCGCCCTCGCCGCGCATGCCCTCGAGGCTGCCCTTCGCGCCGGGCACGCGCACCATGTCGCCATAGGTGGCGACGATCACGTCGTCGCGGGCCGCCAGCTCGCAGGCCGCGTCCAGGTAGCCCTGACTGGTGACGCAGACCGGACAGCCCGGACCGCTGAGCAGCTTCAGGTTCTCGGGCAGGAAAGAGCGCGCGCCGCTGCGGAAGAGGCTGACCGTGTGCGTGCCGCAGACTTCCATTATGCTCACGGTGTCGCGCTGGCTTCTCCCCACGAGGTCGCGGATCTCAGCGCCCAGCGCGGCGGCGTCGCGGACGGGTCTCATGCGCCGGCCTCGCCGCCGGGCAGTTCGAAGTCCTCGCCCAGGGCGATGCGCAGCGTCTCCCAGGTCTCGCGCGCCTCCGCTTCGTCCAGCTGGGTGATGGCATAGCCCGCGTGCACGAGCACCCAGTCCCCGGCGCCGGCCTCCGGCGTCATGGCGAGTGACGCCTCCATGCGGCTGCCCTGGAAGTCGACCGTGGCGAGGCGGCCAAGGGCGTCGTCGGCCTCGCCCGTCACGCTCAGGATCTGCCCTGGAACTGCGAGGCACATGGTCAACCCTCCAGATGGCTTGCCGCCGCGATCAGCGCCTGGCCCAGGGCCAGGCCGCCGTCGCCGGCCGGAACACGGTGATGAATATAGACCTCCAGGCCCGCGGCCATCAACTGCTGCGCGAGGGCTTCCGTGAGGAGGCGGTTGGCGAAGCAGCCGCCGGAGAGCATCACGCGGCGGGGCGCGCCCCCCTCCGCCGCGGCGGCGGCCAGGGCGGCGAGGCCGGCGGCCAGCCCGGCGTGAAAGCCGGCCGCCAGTTCGCCGGCGGAGCGCCCGGCGGCGAGGCCTTCCACGAGCGCGCGGGTGAGCGGGCGGTGGTCGAGGGCGAGGGCGTCGTCTTCGCGCAGCAGAGGGAGGGGCAGGGGTGCGGCGGCGCCGTGGGCCGCGGCCGCGGCCTCGAGGGCCATGGGCGCCTGGGCGTCGGCGCGATTCAGGTCGCAGAGGCCCAGCAGGAAGGCCGCGGCGTCGAAGAGGCGGCCCAGGCTGCTGGTGCGTGGGGCCGGGGTGTTCGGCGCAGCGAGGAAGCGCGCGGCCAGCGCCAGCTTCACGGGTTCGACCCGCGACGCGGCGGCGGGACAGGCGCGGCGCCAGTCGGCGCCGTAGGCCTCGGCGAGGAGGCCGGCGGCGGGACGCCAGGTCTCGCGCGCCGCGGCGTCCCCGCCCAGCAGGGGGAAGTAGCGCAGCTGGCCCAGGCGCGCGAAGCCGCGGGCGTCGCCGCGGAGGAGCTCGCAGCCCCAGATGGCGCCGTCGCTGCCGTAGCCCGTCCCGTCGCAGATGAGCCCCAGCGCCTCGCCCTCCAGACCGTTGTCGGCCAGGCAGCTCACCAGGTGGGCGTGATGGTGCTGCACCTCCACGCGCGGCAGGGGCAGCGCACGCGCGTGCCGGCTGGCGGCGTAGTCCGGATGCAGGTCGCAGGCCACCACGGCCGGCTCGACGTCGAAGAGCGCCTGCAGGCGTTCGATGGTGCCGAGGAAGTTGCGGAAGGCGGCGGGGTTGTCCAGGTCGCCCAGGTGCTCGCTGAGGAGCGCGCGGTCGTCGACGGCGAGGCAGACGGCGCTCTTCATTTCGCCGCCCAGGGCCAGCGCGGGTCGCGTCACCGCGCGGGACAGCACGACGGGCTCCGGCGCGTAGCCGCGTGCGCGGCGCAGGGGCGTGTTGCGCACGACGGGGCCGGTGGGACCGGGGAGGGTGAGCGCGAGGGCGACGGAGTCGTCGACGCGGCGTTCGATGTCGCGGTCGTGGAGCAGGAAGGCGTCGGCGATGCCGCTCAGCCGCTCCAGGGCCTCGTCGTTGTCGCAGCACAGGGGCTCGGCGCTGGGATTGCCCGAGGTCATGACCAGGGGCGGCAGCGCGGTTCCGTCCACCGGCGCGAACAGCAGCGTGTGCAGCGGCGTGTAGGGCAGCATGACGCCCAGCGTGTGCGTGCCGGGCGCCACCGACGGCGCCACCTGCGCGCCCGCGAGGGCCGGCGCGAGCACGATGGGACGCGCCGCGCCGATCAGCAGCGCCTCGCTGGCGTCGTCGAGGTGGACGAGCGCGCGCGCGGCGGCGAGGTCGGCCACCATGAGCGCCAGCGGCTTGGCCTCGCGCCCCTTGCGCGCGCGAAGCGCGGTGACGGCGCGCTCACTGTCGGCGCGGCAGGCGAGGTGGAAGCCGCCCAATCCCTTGATGGCGACGATCTCCCCCGCCAGCAGGCGTCGCGCGCACTCGGCGATGGCGTCGCCGGCCAGCGGCGTGCCGGCGGGGTCCGTCAGCCAGACGCGTGGGCCGCAGTCGGGACAGGCGTTGGGCTGGGCGTGGAAGCGGCGGTTGGCGGGGTCGTCGTACTCGGCCTGGCAGGCCGGGCACATGACGAAGCCGCGCATCGTGGTGAGCGGGCGGTCGTAGGGCACGCCGCGCACGATGCTGTAGCGCGGCCCGCAGTTCGTGCAGTTGATGAAGGGGTAGCGATGGCGGCGGTCGGCCGGATCGAGGAGTTCGCGCAGGCAGTCGGGGCAGGTGGCGCTGTCGGGCGCGATCTCGGCGCGATGGGCGCCCTCGTCCCGGCTGGGGAGGATGCGAAAGCCGCGCTCCCCCAGCGGCGGCAGGGCCTGCTCGGTCACCTCGGCGATGGCGGCCAGGGGCGGCGCCTCGGTCCGGCTGCGCGCGAGGAAGCGCGCGATGTCCTCCGCGCTGCCCTCCAGCTCGGCGAAGGCGCCGCGCGCGTCGTTGCCCACGTGGCCCGCCAGTCCGCAGTCGCAGGCCAGGCGGTAGATCCAGGGCCGAAAGCCCACGCCCTGCACGCGGCCGCGGAAGTCGAGGCGGCAGCGGCGGCTGCCGGGGGGCGGTGACTGAAGCGAATGGGGAACTCCGGGCACGGCGCTGGGCCTCCGAGGTCGACGCCGGGACTCTAGCAGACCTGGCCGGCCGGGTCGTCCACTTCGGACGGGCCGGGCAGGCGCAGATGCCCCTTGCCAGGGGCAGAGATCTGTGAAATCATTGCCGATGTCGAAAGAGCGGCGGCGGCCGGCCGGCTTCCGCCGACTTCATACGGCTAAATAAAGACATAACGACCCGAAAGAGCCACAACTTTTCGGGTCGGCAGCGAGGGAGGGACGCCATCGGCGACAACGAGTCCCATCTCGATGTGCGCATCCAGGAGCTGCTGCTGGCGCAGCGCGGACTGGAAGCGCGCCTCTCTCGTCTGGAAGCGCTGCTTGGCGCCGCGGGTCCCGCGCGCCAACCCAGGACACCGGTCAAGGCCGTCACGCCAAACGCCACGGCCGGTCCTTCGGGGCTCGACGTCGGGCTCGCCGATCTGGGGCAGGCGCTGCTGCTCATGGCGGGCGCCTTCATGCTGCGGGCCTTCACCGACTCCGGGTTGCTGCCCCTGCTCGGGGGCGTCGCGCTGGGCCTGGTCTACGCCGTCCTCTGGATCGGACTCGCCGGACGCGCGGCCGGTCGGGGCAAGCCGGTCAGGGCGCTGACCTACGGCATCACGGCCGCCCTCATCGCCTACCCCATCCTCTGGGAGGCGCCGACGCGATTCGGCGTGATGCCCCCCGGGCTGGCCGCGCTGCTCGCCGCCGTGCTCGTCGCGCTTGCGCTGCTGGCCGGCTGGCGACAGCGCATCCGCAGCCTCGCCTGGGTGCACGTCAGCGGCGCGATGGCCGTCGCGGTGGCGCTGCACTTCGCCACCGGGGTGTCGGAACCCTTCATCGGACTGCTGCTGCTGCTCGGCCTGGGCACGGTCTGGCTCGGCTACCACTTCAAGTGGCATGGACTGCGCTGGTGGACGGCCCTGGTGACGGACTTCATGGTGCTGGTGCTCGTCTCCATCGCCTCGAGCGGGAACGGGGTGCCCGCGCACTACGCCGGGCTGTCGGTGGGGCTGGCGCAGGGTCTGGCCGGCGCGCTGCTCGTGGTCTACCTGGGCAGCTTCGCGCTGAGGACGCTCTGGCGACAGCGGGACGTGACGCTCTTCGAGGTCGTGCAGACGGCCGCGGCGCTGGCCATCGGCTTCGGGGGCGCGGTGCGCATCGCGCATGCGCACGGGCACGGCGGCCAGTGGCTGGGACCGGCGGCGCTGGTCGCGGCCGGGGCATGCTACCTCGTCGCGTTCGCCTTCGTGGACCGGCGCGTCGGCCGCGGGCGCAACTTCATCTTCTACACGTCGCTGGCGCTCGTGCTCGCGATGACCGGGAGCACCCTCGTCTCCGGCGGCGCGGCGCTGTCGCTGATCTGGGGGCTCCTGGGGCTGGCGTCGGCCGTGCTCGGCGTGGCCTACGACCGCATCACCCTGCGCGTGCACAGCGCGCTCTATCTCGCCGTCGCCGCCTGGCGCAGCGGTCTGCTCGGCTTCGCCTTCGCCGCCTTTCTGGCGCCCGCGCCGCGGCTCCTGGACGGTCCCGGCGCGGCCGGCTACATCGTGCTGCTGCTTGCGCTGCTGGGCTACCTGGTGCTGGCGGTCGTCCGGCGCCACCTGCCCGGCAGCGAACAGGCGGCGCTGCCCCGCCTGGCGCTGCTGGTGACCACGGTGCTGGGGTTGGCGGGCCTGCTGGTGGCGCTGGCGCTGCGCCTCGCCTCGAGCTGGGACGTGCAGGATCTCACCGCGGCCGCGGTGGTCGCGCGCGTGGCCGTCCCCTCGGGCGCCGCGGTGCTGCTGGCCACGGGGGGACGGCGACGGCCGCTGCGGGAGTGGACCTGGCTGGTCTATCCGGTGCTGGCGCTGGGCGGAGCGATGCTCCTGGTGGGTCTCCGGCAGGGACACGCCGGCGCGCTGTTCCTCGGTTGCGCCTTCTTCGGCGGCGCGCTGATCGCATCGCCGTGGCTGCTGCGTGCTCGCGGACCCCGTCCCACGCCGGCCGGAGGAAGCGACTGATGGCGATCAGTCCCTGGAGTAGAAGCGAAGCGCGCCGGTGTAGACGGGCATCGCGAACTTCACGAGCAGCGTGTAGATCAGCCCGCCCACGGCCCACACGCCGATCGCCACGCTCTTCTCGGTGAGCGTGGGCAGGTAGTCATAGATCTCGCCGAGGGTGCTGGGCACGAAGCCCGGGATCACGAGGCCCATCCCCTTCTCGATGTAGACGCCGATGATCACCAGCACGCAGGCCGTGTTGAGCACGAAGAAGTTCCGGCGCGCCCGCGGATTGAGGAAGATGAAGAAGGCCGTGAGGTTGAAGACGAAGGCCGTCCACATCCAGGGGACGAGCTGCGTGTGCCCGTCGAGGCCGAAGTAGAGGTACTTCATCGGGGCCAGGTGCACGCTGCCCGAGTAGAACTCCTTGAAGAACTCCGCCGCGAACAGGAAGAGATTCACGCCCATGGCGTAGGCGATCAGCTCGGAGATCTTGAAGAGCGCCTTGTTGTCGATCTCGATCTTCGACACCTTCCGCACGATCTGGAAGATGAGGATCATCACCGCCGGCCCCGAGCAGAACGCCGAGGCGAGAAAGCGCGGCGCCAGGATGGACGCGTTCCAGAAGGGCCGCGAGGAGAGGCCGTTGTAGAGGAAGGCCGTCACGGTGTGGATGCTCACGGCCCAGGGAATCGACAGCAGGATCAGCGGCTTGATGAGCTGCAGGCTGTACTCGCGGCTGTGGGCCATGCGGTAGAGGGCGTAGAAGGAGATGAAGAGGTTGATGGCGAGATAGCCCGAGAGCGCGAGGATGTCCCAGGACAGCAGCGACGACGGGAAGTTCATGCTCCCGACGATGGGCATCAGGTGCAGATAGCGGCCCGGGTGTCCCATGTCCACCATCACGAAGAGCATGCACATCACCATGGCCGCCACGGCGAGCAGCTCGCCGAAGAGCACGATCTCCTTGATGGGCTTGAAATTGTAGATGTAGGCCGGCACCACCAGCAGCACGGCCGCCGCCGCGACGCCCACGAGGAACGTGAAGTTGGAGATGTAGAAGCCCCAGGAGACGGGATCGCGCATCCCCGTGACGATGAGCCCCGTGTTCGTCTGCCGCAGGTAGGCCGCCAGCCCGTTGACGATGAGCACGCCCAGCAGCCCCAGCCAGACGTAGTACCAGCGGTTCCCACGCAACAGCGTCTTCAGCGTGACGAGGAAGTTGTGCATCCGCGGCTCCCCGAGGAATCAGGTCGCGAAGAAGTAGAAGAACTTGGGGTTCGTGTTGAGGTCCTCCTTGAGCCGGAAGACCCGCTTGTTGTCGATGCAGTAGCGAATCTCGCTGTCGGGGTCGAGCAGGTTGCCGAACTTGCGCGCGCCCACCGGGCAGATCTCGACGCAGGCCGGATAGCGGCCGGGCTCCTCGCGCACGCGCTGGATGCAGAAGCTGCACTTCTCCACCACGCCGATCGGACGGGGCCGGTTGCCGAGGTAGTGGGTGTCGGGATTGAGCGAGTCCGCGGGGAGATCCGGCCGTCCCCAGTTGAAGCGACGAGCGCCGTAGGGGCAGGCGGCCATGCAGAAGCGGCAACCCACGCACCAGTCGTAGTCGATGACGACGATGCCGTCGGGCTCGGTCCAGGTCGCCTTCGCGGGGCAGGACTTCACGCAGGGCGGGTCCTCGCAGTGCTGGCAGGCCACGGGCATGTAGAAGTAGCCGTCCTCCGGCACCTCCTCGGCGTGGTAGTAGAGATCCGCGCGCTCGAGATCGCTGACGCCCTTCTCGTCCTTGGGGAAGCGGAGAACGCTGATCCAGTGGATCTGCGGATCCCGCGACTGGTTGTTCTCCTTCACGCAGGCGTAGACGCAGCGGCGGCAACCCACGCAGCGCGAGAGGTCGAGCCCGTAGCCGAACTTGACGCCGGGCAGCGGCGGCGTGGCCTTCACGGTGAGGGAATAGCCGCTCTCCTCGAGATAGCGGCGCTCGAGGCGCTCGAGCATGGCGCTGACGTCGTCGCGGTTCATCTCGCGGAAGTTCTTCTGGAAGAAGGCGTCCCAGATCGACGCGTCCGCGCTGCCGGCGGGAATCGCGAGACTGCCCAGGCCGGCCAGCTTGAGGAAGCTGCGACGGTCCATGTTCATGAAGCTCTCGCGATCCGGCTGCTCGCGGCTCATCGCTCACCTCTCGACGCGTGCTCGGCCTCTACGCCGGCGGGGTTGCGGTTGCCGATGGCGCCGGGGCGCGTCGGCGCGGGCTCGGGGACGATCGGGGCGAAACGCGGGTGGTGCGGATTGTGGCAGGCGACGCAGAGCCGGTACTCCCGGCGGCCGTTCCAGTAGCCCGTGCGCTTGCCGTGCACGCCGGCCTTCCAGTCGCGATAGATGGTGCCGTGACACTGCCCGCAGAGTTCGTAGGAGTGCTCGAAGTCGATGAGCTGGCCGTTGGCCAGGCGGAGCTTGTCGCGGTCATCCGGATTGTGGCAGTCGAGGCACCAGCGCCGCTGCTCGGCGTGGTGGAAGCTCTCCGCGATCTCTTCGTGCATGCCCAGCACCCGCGGCGTCGGATCGGGCTCCAGGTCGGCGTGGCAGTCCGAGCAGGGAAAGATCCCGTCGGAGAGCGGCGGCGGCGGCACGGGGAAGCTGTCCTCCACCGGAGCGGCGCCTGCGGCCCCGGCGGCGGGGACCGCGGCGAAACTGAAGGCGAGCAACGCGAGCAACGCGGCGGTGGCCGGCTTCGTCATGATCGCTCTCCCGGGAACTGGACCGGCGAGGGACCGGATCCGTCGGAGGCGAGTCTAAGGCGAAGTTCGCCGGATTTCCAGGAAATCCCGCCTTCATTACCCGCTATTCCTGGATCGATTCTCGAAGCCCTGTTAACCGATTGCGGTATCAGCCCTTGACCAGGGTTCGGTAGCGGTTGCGGCGATTCTCGAAGAGCCGGTCGCCCAGCTCCCGCTGCCGCCAGGCCTCGTAGGCCGAGAAGTTCCCCTCGAACCAGCGCACCTGGCCCTCGCCCTCGAAGACGAGGACGTGCGTGCAGACGCGGTCCAGGAAGAAGCGGTCGTGGCTGATCGCCATCACGCAGCCCGAGAAGTCGAGGATGGCCTCCTCGAGCAGGCGGAGCGTGTTCACGTCGAGGTCGTTGGTGGGCTCGTCGAGCAGGATCAGATTGCCGCCGGTCTTCAGCACGGTGGCCAGGTGGCAGCGGTTGCGCTCGCCGCCCGAGAACTCGCCGCTGCGCTTCTGCTGGCTGGCGCCCTTGAAGCCGAAACGGGCCAGGTACTTGCGGATGGGCACGCGCTGCGCGCCCAGCACCACCTCCTCCGCACCGCCGCCCACCAGCTCGATCAGCGTGCGCGCGTCGTCGAGCTGGCTCCGCTCCTGATCGGCGTAGACGAGCTGCACCGTGCTGCCCAGGGTGACGTCCCCGGCGCGCGGCGCCAGCGAGCCCGCGACCAGCTTGAACAGCGACGACTTGCCCGCCCCGTTGGGCCCGATCAGGCCCACCACCGCGCCGCGCGGTACGGCGAAGCTGAGGTCGCTGAAGAGCGTGCGCTCGTCGTGGCCGAAGGCGACGCCGGCGAACTCGAGCACCTGCTGGCCGAGCTCCGGCCCCGGAGCGATGCGGATGGCGGTGTCGCCGTCGCCACGCTGCGCAGCCGTCTCCCGCGCGACGAGCTGCTCGTACTCGCGCACGCGGCTGCGGGTCAGCGCGTCCCGATCGCCGCGGCTCATGCGAATCCACTCCAGCTCGTGGCGCAGCGCGCGCCCCCGCGGCGAGTCGCCCCGCTCCCCCGCCGCCAGCGCGGCCAGCTTCTGCTCGAGCCAGGAGCTGTAGTTGCCCTCCCAGGGAATGCCCCGACCGCCTTCGAGCTCCAGGATCCAGCCGGTGACGTTGTCGAGAAAGTAGCGGTCGTGGGTGACGATGATCACCGTGCCCGGGTAGACCTTGAGCTGCTCCTCGAGCCAGTTGACGGTCTCGGCGTCCAGGTGGTTCGTGGGCTCGTCGAGCAGCAGGAGGTCGGGCTGCTCGAGCAGGATCTTGCAGAGCGCGACGCGGCGGCGCTCGCCGCCGGAGAGCGTGCCCACCTTGCGGCCGTCCTCGGGAAGGCAGAGGGCGTCGCTGGCCACGTCGAGCTTCTGGTCGAGGTTCCAGCCGTCGACGGCGTCGATCTTGTCCTGGAGCGCGCTCATGCGATCCATGGCCTTCTGCATGGCGTCGTCGCCCTCGGCCTCGCCCATGCTGGCGGCCACGCGGTCGTACTCGTCCAGCAGCGCCTTCACGTCGGCGAAGGCCAGCTCCACCGTCTCGCGAACGGTCAGCGCGTCGTCGAGGACGGGCTCCTGCGCCACCATGCCCGCCCGGTAGCCGGGCGTGATGCCGGCCTGGCCGTCGAAGTCGGTCTCGATGCCGGCCATGATGCGCAGCACCGTGGACTTGCCCGCGCCGTTCTCGCCGACGATTCCGATCTTCGCACCGGGGAAGAAGCTCAGGTTGATGTCGCGCAACACCTGGTTCTGACCGTAGGACTTGCTGACGCCGTACATGTGGAAGATGAACTTGTCGGCCATTTGCGAACACCTCGGCGAAGCGCTGCGGGTGGGGGGGATGGTGGGATCGACGCGCAGCATGGACGATCCCGGGGGCCGCGCCAAGGGCTACCTGCGAAGTTGGGAGCAACGGCTTGAATTCGCGCGAGTTCCGTCAACGGAATCGCGCCGCTGGGGGTTGACGGCACCCGGTCCCCGGTCTATATTGGGCCCTCGTTGCCGCGGGGTGGAGCAGTCCGGTAGCTCGTTGGGCTCATAACCCAAAGGTCGCAGGTTCGAATCCTGCCCCCGCCACCTAGCCAGCAGCCCGCTTCCGTCCGACGGAGGCGGGCTGTTTCCGTTTTGCTCCTCCGCCCATCCGTCCCAGAACCGACGCGTCCTCGAAGACATTGCCCGGCCGCCAATCGCTGCTATAATCCATTTGATGGATTCGATCCGCCGGCAACCCGAGGAGGAGTCCCCATGCGAACCCTGATCGCCGCCCTCGCCGTGTTGACCCTCGCCGCGACCGCGTCCGCCGCGACGCTCGACTTCGTTCAGCTCAGCGCACAGCCCGGCGACTACTCGCAGTGCGCCGTGGCCATCAGCGGCGCCGGAGACATCGTGGCCGCCTGGGAGGAGGCGGGCGTCGGCGTGTGGACGCGTCGCTGGGTCGCGGGATCGCTCGAGGACCCCGTCTTCCACGGCCCGGGCATCGACCCGGGCGTCTGCTGGACCACCTTCGGCTTCAGCCTCGTCTGGGCCGACGGCGACCGGACCCTCACTCGCGAGCTGACCAACGGAAGCTGGGGACCGGTGGTCACGGTGCGGGACGATCCCGCGGATCGGCAGGTGCTGAGCCTCGCGGTTGCAAGCTGGCAACCCTGCTGGCAGGGCTCCGAGAACGCGCTGGCCCTGGAGATGGACGACGTCTCCGCCCTCCTCTACGAAGGCTGGGGCGGCGACTTCTCCGGCGGCTACGCCTTCCCCTCCGAGGGCGACGCGTTCACGCGCCTTCACCCGCAGGCGCAGTGGGCCTGCTGGTCGGACGTCTGCGCCCCGCGCCTCTACGTGGCGAATCCCTCCCAGGGCCGCATCGACTACTTCGACATGTACGGCTATCCCTACGCCGTCTGGCCGGACGACGGCTACTTCGGCGGCGAGTTCGACACGGCCATCGGCCCCTACGGCCAGCACCTGGTGGGCGTGAAGCCTCAGCCCGCCTGTCCCTGCAATCATCTCTACTACTGCACGGAGATCGGCGAGGGCGCGTGGACGCAGCCGGAGGAGCTGACCGTGGACGAGCAGGGCGACGATTGGCCCCGCTGGCCCGCGCTGGCGGTGGACGCGGACGGCGCCGCGCACGTCTTCTGGTTCCAGCAGTTCGAGTACGCGGCCGAGAGCAGCTACGCCAGCTACTACAAGGTCAGGGCGCCGGGAGGACAGTGGGAGGACCGCTCGGAACTCCTCGGCGGCCGGATCTGCAGGCAGGGCGACCTGGCGCTGGGTCTCGACGGACAGGTCGCCCTGGTCTTCGAACTCGGCGACCCCGAGCCGACGGGTGAGATCTGGCTGGGGCGCGGCGACGTGGCCACGGCCGTCGACACCGCCCCGGCGGCTATCACCGGCCTGAGCGTCCACCCGAACCCCTTCAACCCGAGCGCGGAGATCCGCTTCAGCCTGCCGGCGGCGGAGCAGGTCGCGGTGACGGTCCACGACGCGGCGGGTCGTCAGGTGGCCCGCCTGCTGGACGCCCCGCTGCCCGCGGGCGCCCAGCAATTGCGCTGGGAGGGAAGGGACGACGCGGGCGATCCGATGTCCACCGGCGTCTACCTCATCCGCGTGCAGGCGGGTGGGACGATGCTCGCGCAGAAGGCCGTCCTGCTGAAGTAGGCCTCCCCTAGCGCGCGACGATCTTCCGCGCCACGACCTCGCCGCCCGCGCTCGCCCGCACGAAGTACACCCCCGGCGGCAGCGCGGGCAGTTCCACCACGCGCTCGCCCGCGCCCACGGACGCGGCCAGCGGCGTCGCCACGCGGCGACCCGCCGCGTCGTAGACCCCCACCGTGGCGAAGCCGCCCGCCGGCAGGGCGAGACGCACCCGGCTCGCCCCCACGGCCGGGTTGGGCCAGGGCGGCGACAGGGTCAGGCCCGTCGCGGCGAGCGGACCGCCCGGCACGTCGGTGACGTCGCCTTCGACGAGCGTCAGGTCGAGCAGCGTGGGCGAGACGTCGCCGTCCGCGGTCTCCATGAGCACCCGGTACTGCGCGTAGCGCGTGCCGGGGGCGAGCACGCCGTCCAGCGAGCCCGGCGACGTGATCGCCGCCGACCACGGCCCGAGCTCCAGCGGGTCGTTGGAGCTGCGCAGCTGCAGGGTCAGCGCGGTCTGCGGCGGAAGCGCGGCGGTCCAGTCGATGGCGGTCCAGGTGCTCGGCGCGCCCGCGTCCAGCACCTGCGAGTCCAGCTGCCCCGTCGGGAGGAAGCGCGTCACGCGCCGCCAGCGCAGGCCCGTAAACTCCCCCTCCATCGAGCCGGAGTCGGTGTAGACCAGCTCCAGCGCGCCGTCCCCGTCGGTGTCGCCCGCGACGATTCCCTGGCCCTCGCCCGTGGTGTAGTCCACGAGCTGCAGCGACCAGCTCGCCCCGCCGCCGAGATTGCGGTACCAGGTCACGAGGGCATTGTCGAGATCACCCCCCGCCGAGTAGACGTCGAGGGCGCCGTCCCCGTCGAGATCGGCCACACCCACGCCCGACCCGTGCACCATGGTGCCGACGACGTGGCCGGTCCAGACCAGGCCGTCGCCGCTGGCGTTCTCGAACCAGCCCGCCACGGTGCCGTTGTAGCCGACGCCGACCACGTCGGGGTCGCCGTCGTCGTCGATGTCGCCCACGGCCAGCGCGTTGTTCAGCGCCGTGAAGCCGCTGATCGTGTGCGGCGTCCAGCCCAGGCCGTCGCCGCCGTTCTCGTACCAGCGGATCGTGCTCGAGCCATAGGACGAGCAGGCGAGGTCCAGGTCGCCGTCGCCGTCGAAGTCGGCGGCGCCCGTGTCGATGGCATCGGCGTAGTCGTCGTCCACCGTGTGCTGGACCCAGGCCCCGCCCGCGCCGTCCGCGTTCTCGAACCAGTAGACGTCGTCGTTGAGGCTGCCGAGGTAGGCGAGCGTCGCGCTGCCGTAGACGTCGAGGTCGCCGTCGGCGTCGAGGTCGACGAGATTCACGTCCTCGGCGCCGTAGAAGTACTCCGCGATGGGATGCTTGGCCCAGCTCTGCGCGCCACCCAGGTTCTCGAACCAGACGTAGCGGCCGTTCTCCTGCGGATCGCCGTAGAAGGCGACGCCCGCGACGTCGAGGTCGCCGTCGCCGTCGATGTCCCCGGCCTCGAGGCCGCTGCCGCCGTAGAAGTCGCCGTCGATCTCGTGCTCGGTCCAGGTCTGGCCGTCGCCCGCGTTCTCGTACCAGCGCACCTTACCCGTGCCGGGGAAGCTCGTGAGGGGGAGGGCGGTCATCAGGTCGAGGTCGCCGTCGCCGTCGAGATCGGCCGCGGCCACGTTGCGGCAGAGCTTCGCGCTGCCGGTGACGTCGTCGCCGGTCGGCGCGGCCGGCGCCGACGACAGCGCGAGCTGCCCGGGCAGCGCGCGCCAGCTGATCTGCTGCACGCTCTCGAAGCCGTCGGTCCACTGCGCGACCGGCGCGCCGGGCGCCGGGCCGCCGGACCAGTCGGTCTGGACGCGAGGCTCGGCCTGGGCGGCCGCGGACAGGCCGATCAGCAGGCAGGCGGCAACTGTCGCAGAACGGGAGGGGTGCATCGGGGACCTCCTTCGCAGGGGAAGTGAGTCTATCGCGGATCGCCCGGCCGAGGCCAGGCGCCGCCGCTGGCGAGCGGAGCGGAAACCCGCTAGACTGGGTAGTGGGGTACGATGCAGGGAGGTATCACGTGACACGGATCGTCCGCGCCGCGCTGGCGCTGATCGCGGTCCTGGCGGCCGCGCCCGCGCTGGCCGACGGCAGCTTTCCGCTCTACTTCGACTGGGGCCCGCCGCTCCACGACTTCCTGGACCTGGGCGGCGGCCTGATCAACCCGAACCTCAGCTGCTCGAACGCGCACGACAACCTGGCCGTGGCCGGCTTCGACCGGCCGGGCGAGTGGATCGAGATCGCCTTCACGCTGACGGAGGCGCGCCACTGCGTCCCCGGGGCCAGCTTCAAGAGCGAGGACGGGGTGGCCAACCGCCTGCTGCTCGAGTTGCGGCCGGCGGCGGGCGGCGACGCCCTGGGCGGGGAGATTCACTACGTGGGCTCGGGCACCGACTGACCCGATCCCTTCGTGTGGGCCGCCGGGAGCGGTCCCATCCACCTGGAAGCCGGGGACTACCTCGCGCGCGTGACGATTCTCGAAGGCGAGACCAACGAGGCCGACCAGCTCGTCCTCAGCCCGGCGACGCCGACGGCGCCGCAGCACTGGGGCGTCCTCAAGGCGCGCTACCGCTAGGCGTTCAGTCGCCGCAGACCGGACTGCCCTTGTCGAAGACGACGCGCCACACACCGGGTCCTTCGCGGCGCCAGATCGAGTTGAAACGGGCGATCACGCGCCCCTCGGGGTCGCGCACGGGGCCCGAACTCAGCGCCAGCGTGCCCGAATCGAGCACCTCCACGACATCGGGCTCCCACGAGAACGGCGCGCTCTGCGTCTCGAAGTAGCGTCGCCAGCCGTCGGCCACCGCCGCCTTGCCGCGGAGAACCCCTGCGGACGCGAAGAAGACCGCCTCGTCGGACAGGTAGAGGCTGAACGCCTCGTGGTCGCGGAGTTCCATGCTGGCGGCGAAGGCGCGTTCGGCGTCCATCACCTGGCGCACCAGCTCCGCGTTGTCCGGTGGCGGCGCCGCGGACGCCATACCCGCGAACAGGGCCACACCCAGGGCGGCGAGGAGGGATCCGGGGTCCATGGCGTGCGCTCCTTTCGTCGTCAGTCCAGTCGAAGGTCGAGCCAGGTCATGCGGTGGTCCGAGGCCAGCGCGGCCCGGGCGGCGCCCGCGGGATCGACGGCCGGATCCGGCCAGTAGACGCCCCCCGCCACGGGCGTGAGCCCACGGCTCGGCAGCAGGTAGTCGATGCGCACGCCGCCACCGGGCCAGGCCGCCGTGCGCCGCTCCACGAAGTCCGGCGGGCCGGCGGCGCGCCCCTGCAGGGCGCCGGCGCTGGTCATCAAGGGCCCGCAGTCCTGCACGCGCGGGTGTTCCAGCAGCTGCGCGATGGAGCGCCGTCCGGTGGGGAGGACGTCCCCGCCCGGATCGGCATTCAGGTCGCCCCCGATCACGAAGCGCTCCCCCGCGGCGAGCCCGCCGCGGCGGCCGGCGTCGTCCACGGGGACGCGGTCGTCGTCGAGGATGTGCGCCCAGAGGCGGAGTTCGTCGTAGTTGCGGCGGCCGTTGAGATCCTCGGGGCCGTCGTAGCCCGTGGGTGTGGGATGGCTCACCAGCAGGTGCAGCCGCACGTCGCCGCTGGGGACGGGCACGCGCACGGGCAGGTCCCAGTGCGACTTGCTGGAGAGGCGAAACACGGCCAGCGCCGCCGGCGAGAACCAGTCCGGCGGGATCAGGTTGTCCGGCAGGTCCGCCCAGCGGAAAGTCTGCCAGCTGCGCGCGCTGTCGGCCTCGAGGGGATAGCGCGAGAGCACGGCCATCGAGTACTGCCCGGGGTAGTTGCCGAAGCCGAAGCAGTCGCCGCCGTAGTCCCGTCCACCCTCGTCCTCGGCGGTGGCGACGTGGCCGTCGCCGTTCAGATCCACGCCCGACGGCCGACCCGTGTTGCAGGGCGCCGCGAAGACGTGGGGGTAGTCGATCGCGCGCTCGCCGCGATTCAGGTAGAGGTCGACGAAGCGCCGCGCGTTGAGGGCGAGGTCGTCCGCCGCGAGGTCGTGGTCGATCTCGTTCACGATCAGGATGTCCGGGCGGATCTCCTGGATGATCGCGGCCGCGGCGAGCACCTGCGGGTTGGCGCCGGCGCCGTCGGGGCCCGTCTCCAGCAGCTTGGCGGTGGACAGCTCCTGGATGTTGAACTGGCCGACGCGGAGCGTCGCCGTCGAGCACGCCGCGGCACCGACCGCGACGAGCAGTCCAGCGACGACCGCGGAACGCAGGACCTGCAATCCTCGCATGGTATCGGCTATCCTCGCAGGGCAGGGGTCCGGGTTGGCCCGAGCATGAAGCAAGGCGGCCCGCGAAGCCAGCCCCTTGTGCAAGGAGCGCCGTGAGCGACAGCGTCGAGCGCACGATCCGTGGCCTCGTCCCCGGTCCCCCGCCGGTCCACTGGCGGCTGGACGCCCCGTCCGCCGCACCGGACGACCTGCCCCTGCTCCTCGCGCTGCACGGCTGGGGACAGGACGAGGACGTCTTCGCCCGGCTGCTCCGCCCCCTCGACGTCCCGCCCCTGCGCATCCTGCTGCCGCGCGCGCCGGGCCAGGGCGGCGAGGGCGGCGCGAGCTGGTACGACTACGACGGCGACCAGCCACGCTTCCGCGCCGCGCTGGAGCGCTGCGAGTCGACGCTCCTCGCCACGCTCGACGCGGTGGAGCGCGACGCGGCCCTGCGCCCCCGTCGACGCTGGCTCCTGGGCTTCTCCCAGGGCGGCTACTGCGGCGCCTGGCTCGCGCTGCGCCACCCCGAGCGCTTCGCCGGCATGGTGATCGTCGGCGCGCGCGTGAAGACCGAATGGCTGGCCGAGGACGCCGCCCGGGCGGCCGGCATGGGCTTCCGCGCGCTGCTCTGTCACGGCGTGCGGGACACGGCCGTCCCCGTGGACGCGGCCGAGCGCAGCCGCGACGCGCTCGCGTCCGCGGGTCTGCGGGTGGAGCTCCACCGCTTCGACGGCGGCCACTCGCTCGGCCGGCGCCCTCTGCGTCACGTGGCCGACTGGCTGGTCGCCGCCGCGGAGGACCTCGACACGCGTCCGGGCATCGGCTAGTCTGCTCCAACCCCTCACCAAGGAGCGCCCGATGACGACACTCCGCTCGCTGCTCGCCGTCCTCCTGCTCGGCAGCCTGCTCGCGCTCGGCTGCGGCGACGAGGACTCCGGTCCCACGGGCAACGACAACGCCGGTCACCCACCGGCCAGCATGGTCGACAGCTGGGTCTTCCAGTCCGTCATGGTGGACAGCGCCCCGGCCAGCCTGGCCGACGTGCTGGACTGGGTCGCCGGCGCCGTGCAGGCGAAGATCCACATCCAGGCCAACGGCGCCTACACCTACGAAGAGGTGAACGTGAGCGGCGGACAGCTCTGGTACGAGACGGGCTACGCCATCGTGGAGGGGGAGAGCCTCGAACTCAACGCCACCGAGGACAGCGACGGCCCCACCGACGAGACGAGCCTCTTCACCTACGCCCTGGTCGCCGACACGCTGACCGTCTCCACGGACGACGCCGGCTCCGTCGTGGACTTCCGCCTGCAGCGCCTTCCCTAGCGCCATGGAGCTGGCGGGCAAGCGCATCCTCGTCACCGGCGGCGCCGTGCGCGTGGGCCGGGCCATCGCCCTGGAGCTCGCGGCCGCCGGCGCCGCGCTGCTCTGTCACTACCACCGCAGCGAGGACGCGGCCCGCGACCTCGCCGCGACCCTCGACAGCCGCGGTCAGTCCGTGAATCTGCTGCGGGAGGACCTCGCGGCGCCGGGTGGCGCGGAGCGTCTCGCCGCGGCCGCGGGGCCGGTCGACGCCCTCGTGAACAGCGCGGCGGTCTTCCTGCCCGGGCGGCTGGGCGGAGTGACCGAGGCCGACTGGGACCTGCAGCTCTCGCTGAACCTGAAGAGCGTCTTCTTCCTGAGCCAGGCGCTGGGCACGGCCATGCGGGAGCGCGGCGGCGCGATCGTGAACATCGCCGACGTCGCCGGCCAGCGCCCCTGGCCGCGCTATCTCGCCTACTCGGCCAGCAAGGCCGGCGTGATCGCCCTCACCCAGGGGCTCGCCCGCGCCCTCGCCCCCGCCGTGCGCGTGAACGCCGTCGCCCCGGGACCGGTGATGCTCCCCGCCGACTACGACGACGCCCAGCGCGACGAGGCGCTGCGCGGCACGCTGCTCGGCCGCGAGGGCAGCGCCGGGAACGTCGCGCACGCGGTCCGCTTCCTGCTCGAGAACGACTACGTCACCGGCGTCGTGCTGCCGGTGGACGGCGGCCGGGCGCTGAAGTAGCTACCAGCGCCCGTCGGTCATGTCCTCCGGACGCAGGTGCGCGTCGAGGGCGTCCGCGTCCATGAGCTCGAGCGCGAGCACCGCCTCGCGCAGGGTGAGCCCCTCCTCGAGCGCCTTCTTCGCCGCCTTCGCGGCGGCGTCGTAGCCGATGACGGGCGTGAGGTTCGTCACCAGCATGAGCGAGCGCTCGAGGTGGCGCTCGATGCCGGCGCGGTCCGCCTCGATGCCCGCCACGCAGCGCTCGGCGAAGCTGCGGCTGGCGTCGGCGAGCAGCTCCACCGACTCCAGCGTGCAGTGGATGAGCAGCGGCTTGTAGGCGTTCAGCTCCAGGTGGCCGTGCGCGCCGCCGAAGCCCACGGCGACGTCGTTGCCCATCACCCGCGCGCAGACCATGCTCAGCGCCTCGGCCTGGGTGGGGTTCACCTTGCCCGGCATGATCGAGCTGCCCGGTTCGCGGGCGGGCAGGCGCAGCTCGCCCAGCCCGCAGCGCGGGCCCGAGCCGAGCAGGCGGATGTCGTTCGCCACCTTCGCGAGGGCGACGGCCGCGTCCCGCAGCGCTCCGCTCGCGGCCACCACCGCATCGTGCCCTCCCTGCGCCGCGAAGGCGTTGCGCGCGCGGCGGAGCGGCAGCCCCGTGCTCTGCTCGAGGCGGGCGAGGACGCGCGTCGCGAAGCCCTCCGGCGCATTCAGCCCCGTGCCCACCGCGGTGCCCCCCAGCGCCAGCTCGCAGAGTCCGGGCACCGCGGCCACGATCCTGGCCCGCCCGGCCTCGACCTGGGCCGCCCAGCCCGAGAACTCCTGGCCCAGGGTGAGCGGCACGGCGTCCATGAGGTGCGTGCGGCCGATCTTCACGATGTCGGCAAAGGCCTTCGCACGCTCGGCGAGCGCGCCGGCCAGGACGTCAAGGGCCGGCAGCAGGCGGTTCTGGATCTCGTCGCCCAGGGCCAGATGCATGGCGGTGGGCACCACGTCGTTGCTCGACTGGCTCCGGTTCACGTGGTCGTTGGGATGCACCGGCGACTTGCCGCCGCGGCCCGCGTCCGCCATCTCGTTGGCCCGGCCCGCGATGACCTCGTTGGCGTTCATGTTCACCTGGGTGCCGCTGCCCGTCTGCCAGATCGGCACCACGAACTCCGCGTCCAGGCTGCCCGCCACCACCTCCGCCGCGGCCCGGCGGATGTAGCCCGCCCGCCGCGCGTCCAGCACGCCGAGCTCCGCGTTCACCGCCGCCGCGGCCTCCTTGATCCGCCCCAGGGCGGCGATGAAGGGGCGCGGAAAGCGCTGCCCGCCGATGGGGAAGTTGGCCACCGCGCGCGCGGTCTGCGCGCCGTAGTAGGCCGTGGCCGGCACGGCCACCCGGCCGAGGCTGTCGGTTTCGAAGCGTTGGTCCATGGCGTACCTCCGTTGGCGGCAGGGATCGCAGGCATCATGGAAAAGTCCGGCCGCTGGCTCAAGTGCGAACACTATTCCGGTGACGCGACCGCGCATCCCGCCTAGACTGGGCCCATGGACACGCACACCGACAGCGTCCGCTGGTGGGGCGAACGGACGCTCGCCGAGGGCGAGCGGCTTCACGGCCGGCTCGGCACGCTCGAGCTGTGGCTGGAGCGCGGGCCGCGCGAGTGGCTCGCGACCACGCGCCACGGCGACGACGAAGCGCGCACGCCCCGGCTCGAACAGCCGTGGGAGGGGACGGTCCCCGAGCACGACGAACAGACGATCTTCGCCGAGCGCTTCGCCTTCCGGCACACCGGCGATCGGCTGCAGCTCCTGCCCGCCATGCCGCCGCGCCCCGTGGTCGTGCACACCGCGACGCCGCTGGTGATCCCGGGCGGCGAGGAGGCGACGGTCTACATCAGCCTGCCGCTCTGGCTGCGCGCGAGCGCCGGCGGCGAACTGCTCCTCGACGTCCCCGTGGTCCGGCAATCCGACACCTGGTTCGGCGCGATCACGGGACCGGGTGAGCTCTGCTACGCGAGCCGCAGCCGCGGCCGTCTGCGCCTGGAGGACCTGCCCGCCACGCCCCTGCGGGCGCGCGCCGCGATCCACGTGCGCAACTCGGCGGCGGGCGCGCTCCCCATCGATGGCCTGCGCCTGCCCGCGCCCTTCCTCTCGCTCTACGCCGACGGGGCCGGGCAGCTCTGGACCGAGTCCGTCCTCGTGGATCACGAGCAGGAGGGCGAGATGGCCGCGCTGGACTACGGCGCGGGCCCGCCGCGGGAGGCCGCCGGCGCGGAGCGCGTGGCCGGTCCCCGGAACGCGCCCGAGCGGCGCGCCCTCGTTCACACCTTCAGCAGCCTGATCCGTGGAGGCTTCGATGCCCTTCGCCATAGCCGGTCTCGATCTGCAGGAGTGGTTGACCACTGAGCGTCTGATGGCGATCGTGCGCGCGGTCATCGTCCTCGTCGCGGGACTGATCCTCGCGCGCGTGGCCACGGCGATGATCCTGCGCTTCGCGCGCCGCCGCGCCGACGCGCAGCAGCGGCTTCTGCTGCGCCGCCTGACCTTCTACCCGCTCGCCGCGCTCGTCCTGGTGGTGGCGCTGGGCGAACTGGGCTTCCACGTCGGCGTGCTCATGGGCGCGGCGGGGCTCTTCACGGTGGCGCTGGGCTTCGCGTCGCAGACCTCGGCGTCGAACCTGATCAGCGGCCTCTTCCTGATCATCGAGCAGCCCTTCGTGATCGGCGACATCGTGCGCGTGGAGGACGTCACCGGCGAGGTGCTGTCGATCGACCTGCTCTCGATCAAGCTGCGCACCTTCGACAACCTCTTCGTGCGCGTGCCCAACGAGACGATCATCAAGACCAAGGTGATCAACCTGACGCACTTTCCCATCCGCCGCATCGATCTGCAGGTGGGCGTCGCCTACAAGGAAGACCTGCCGCGCGTGCGCGAGGTGCTGGCCGAGGTGGCCGACCGCAATCCCCTCTGCCTCGACGAGCCGGCGCCGGTCTACATCTTCAAGGGCTTCGGCGAGAGCTCGCTGGACATGCAGTTCTCGGTGTGGACGAAGCGAGAGAACTACCTGGCGCTGCTGAACAGCATCTACCTGGAGATCAAGGCCGCCTTCGACGCGGCGGGCATCGAGATCCCCTTCCCCCACCGCTCGCTCTACACGGGCAGCGTGACGGATCCCTTCCCCATCCGCATCGTGGAGCGCGAGTCGGCCGACTAGTCCTCGTCCTTGGAGGAGCCGCCCAGCCAGCCCTTGCGGCGGAAGTAGATCAGCATCAGCAGCACCACCAGCGCCATCACCCCGAGCGCGAAGGGATAGCCGAAGGGCCAGGCGAGCTCGGGCATGTTCCAGGGCGAGCGGGTGTCGAAGTTCATCCCGTAGAGTCCGGCGATGAAGCCCAGCGGGATGAACACCGTGGCGATGATGGTGAGCACCTTCATCACCTCGTTCATGCGGTTGCTGACGCTGGAGAGGTAGAGGTCCATGAGCCCCGAGCTCATGTCGCGATAGCTCTCCACGAGATCGAGGACCTGGATGGCATGGTCGTGGCAGTCGCGCAGGTAGAGCTGCGTGGCCTCCGTGATCTGGGGGGTCTCGTCGCGATAGAGCGAGCTGAGCAGCTCGCGCAGCGGCCAGACGTAGCGCCGCAGGTTCAGCAGGTCGCGCTTGAGGTGATGCAGACGCGGCACCACCGTGTGCTCGGGCCGAACGAGGATCTCCTCCTCGATGTCCTCGAGAAACTCGCCGTAGTCCTCGAGCAGCGGAAAGTACCCGTCCACCAGGGCGTCCAGCAGCGCGTAGGCCAGGTAGTCCGCGGCGCCCTCGACGAGCCGCGGCCGCCCCTCGCGGATGCGCTTGCGCACGGGCTCGAAGGCGTCGCCGGGCCGCTCCTGAAAGGTGATGACGAACCCATCGCCGAGGAAGAGGCTCACCTGCTCGGTGTCCAGCGGCAGCGCGCCGCGGGGCATGCGCAGCACGACGAAGAGCTGATCGCCGTAGACCTCCGCCTTGGGCCGCTGTCCGAGGTTGACGACGTCCTCCAGCGCCAGCCGGTGCAGGCCGAAGAGATCGCCGAGGGCGCCGAGGCCGTCCACGTCGGCGAGGCCGACGACGTCGAGCCAGAGCACGCCGCCGGCCGAGCGCGCGGCGCGCAGATCGTCCAGCGACGGATCCTCGCGCTCCATCAGCGGCCGCTCCGCGCCGTAGTGCATGAAGCGCAGCCGCGTGGGTTCGGCGCTGGGATGCGCCTGCAGGGAACCCGGGACCGAGCCGGGCAGCGTGTGCCGGCGCGCGTACTTGCTCCAGTTCCAGGCCTTGAGGGGGACCTTGAGGGGGACCTTCATGGCGACTCTCCAGGCGGCGCCGACGGGCTGGGATCGTGCGTGCGTCGCGTGCTGCGACACTCGGGCCCAGGATCGCCGGCGCCGCCCGGCCTGTCAATTACTAGTCGCCAAACTCGATGCTCTCGATCTGCTGCCAGCGCAGGTAGAGCGGATCGGCGTCGCCCTGATCGAAGATCAACAGGCCGTCGTTGTTCTCCGTGACGTCCTGGCTGTCCTCGAGCCACAGCTCCTCGCCGCCGCGCAGCAGCACCCGGCTCTCGTCGCGCCCCGGCTCGATGCGCGCCACCAGCGCGAAGGGAATGTTGTATTCGGCGTCGCGCCAGTTGCCGTTGAGCATCTCCCAGTTCTCGGACTCGTCCAGGTCGAAGACGATCCGGCCCCGGTGCTTCTCGCCGTCCTTGCCCACCACCGTGCCCGAGAGCGGTTTCTGGCCCTTGTAGTCGCCGTAGCCGCGTCCGCTGTCCTTGCGGTCCTCGAAGTCCAGGCGGTCGAACTCGTCCCAGTAGATCACCACGCGGCCATAGCGCTTGTCCTCGACCATGATGCCGCGGTTGTCGTCGTTGACGTCGTTGCTGCCCCGCAGACGGTAGTCGCGGCCGTCCTTCAGCGTGACCTCGCAACCCTGGCTGCCGTGGCGTTCGATGCGCGCGATGCTGCCCATCGGGATGGAGAGCTCGCCGTCCTCGGTCTCGCCATCGAGACGGTCGGAGGCCAGGCACTCCTCCTTGTCCCACTGGATGAAGCCCTCGAAGCTGCCGATGCGCGTCTCCAGCTTGCCGTAGAGGCGCTGCTCGCCGGGGTCCGCCCCGCGCGGCGCCGCGGCGAAGCGGATGGTGTCGATGTTGTCCCAGTGCAGCTCGATCTCGCCGAGGCCCGCGTCCTTGACCAGGATCGTGGCGCCCACGTCGTTGGCGTAACCCTCGACGTCGAGGCTCTCGCCGCCCTTCATGTCCAGGCGCGCGGCGTCGTCGCCCTTCACCGTGATGCGCTCGATGTCGCCGAAGCGCGCGATGAAGACCCGCGAATCGTCGCCCGCCCAGTCGTCCGACTCAACGTTCACGCGGAAGCCG
Organism: Candidatus Latescibacterota bacterium; assembly: GCA_020633725.1. NCBI lineage: Bacteria > Pseudomonadati > Candidatus Latescibacterota > Candidatus Latescibacterota bacterium. The sequence goes on along the minus strand of JACKDC010000007.1, from coordinate 17,569 downwards.
AAGATCTTGATGTTGGTGTGCTTCTTCCGGTCGCGACGGCGGTCGGCGCGGTCGACCTCGTCGATGTAGGGCAGCTTCGTCTTCGCCGAGTGGAAGAGGTCGTCCCAGAAGGCCTCCTCGTCGGCGTTCCAGCGCAGGAAGCCCGTGTACTCCTTGCCGGAGTCCGTGAGGACGGTGCCGTAGAGGAAGCCGTCGTTGTCCTGGCGCGCCGCCTGGGCGCCGGTCGCGATGACGACCAGGCCGAGGACCAGCAGCGCGGTGCTCAGTGTCTTGCGCATGGGAATCTCCTTTCCACCACGACTAGTAGACGACCCGTCGCTCGTTTTCGGGCACGGGGGTTTCCCCGCCCTCGCCCCGCTCGACGGCCGGGTTGAACTCGCCGGAGGCCGGGGCGCCCTCGCCCAGGGCGGGCTCCACGTGCCTCAGGATCTCCAGCATCTGCTGGTGGTAGCGCCGGTCCGCGCGCAGCAGGCGCAGGACCATCTCCACGAAATCGCGATCGTCCAGCGCGCCGCGGTCGGAGGCGAGCTGCAGCTCGATGGCGCTCCCCCGCGGCGGCAGGCCAGGATCCGCGGCTCCCGCGCCGCGCCCGGCCATCCAGTGGCCCACACCCAGGCCGACGGCCAGCGGCGCCACGACCGCGGCGACCTGCAGCCAGCGCCGCGCGCCGCCAGCCGCGGGGAGCAGGCGCAGGCGGGGACGGCGGGCGCCGGGGGCGGGCAGGCCCTCCACGGGCAGCTCGGCGTCGAGGCGCCCCTGGAAGTCGCGCGCCTGTCGCCAGAACTCGCGGCAGTCCGGACAGGCCAGCAGGTGGTCCACCACCTCGCCCTGCTCGTGAAGATCGGCCTCTCCGTCCAGCAGGGCGGAGATCGACAGCTCCATGTGCTCGCAGCGATTCATGCCCTCGCCTCCATCTCGTCGTCGGCGCCGGGCGCATCCTCGCCCAGGCGCCGCATCAGGGTCTTGCGGGCGCGGTAGACGTTGATCTTGACCTTGCTCAGGCTCCAGCCCTTCCGTGCCGCGATCTCCGCGTAGGGCCAGCGCTCCAGCGCGCCCAGCGTGAAGGCCTCGCGCTGCTCGGCGGGCAGCCGCCCGAGTTCGCGCTCCAGCGCCAGGGCCAGGGTGCGGGCGCGGTGGCCGTCGTCGGCGCCGTCTGGCGCCGGCGTCGCCAGCTCCTCGACGCCCTCCACCACGCCCAGCTCGCTGGCGGCGCGCACCACGCCCCGGAGGCGCAGGTGGTTCACCAGCAGGTTGCGGGCGGTGGCGAAGAGGTAGGCCCGCAGCCGTGCCGGCTCCTCGGCCGTGGGGGCGTCGGGCGCGCGCATCACGCGGAGGAAGGTCTCCTGGCAGAGGTCCTCCGCCTCCTCGGGGCTGGCCAGACGGCGCTGGAGGTAGGCGCGGATCGCCCCACCATGTCGTCGGTAGCTCATGGACCAGCCTGCCGTCACCGTCGCCTCCTGGGTCTCGTCTCCTCTGACTCGTGGGCGGCCGAAAGGTTACCCTGGTGCCGCCGAAAATGCGTCTCGTGTTTTCGCGTCCACATCTTGTGCTGTCAACGCCGTGGACACGCCCGATGGAGGGGGTGCGCCGCGATCTCGCGCGGCTTCCGGGGCGAGACACATTTTCGGCGGCACAAGGGGAGGGCCAGATCCTCGGGGCGATTGCACGGGACGGAAACCGTTCCCCCACCCTCCCGTAGGGCCAGCACCCCAACAGCCGAGGAGGACGCCGTGGCGAACGTGGCAGAACCGACCGTCACCCGGGAGCAGATCGTCGAGGCCGTGACCGCCGCCCTGCAGGGCGCCGACTACGTTCAGGCCGCCTGGTTCGGCGGCAGCGACGCCACCGGGCGCACCGACGGGCTCTCCGACGTCGATCTGCAGGTGCTGGTGCCGGACGAGCGCGTGGAGGACGTCTTCCCGCTGTTGCGCGGCGCGCTGGAGGCGCTCTCGCCCATCGCCGCCAGCTACCGCATGCCCGAGCCCGCCTGGCACGGCATGTCCCAGGAGTTCTTCCTCCTGCGCGACAGCGACCCCAACCACCTCCTGGACCTGGCCGTCATCCCCGCCAGCAAGCCCGCCGCCGAGCGCTTCCTCGAACCCGAGCGCCACGGCCGCGCCCAGGTGATCTTCGACCGCGGCAGCCAGCTCGAGGCCCCGCCGCTGGACTGGGACGCCCACCTGGCCAAGGCGGAGAAGCGCCTCGCGACGCTGCGGGCCACGGTGCCCCTCTTCGCGCCCATGGCTGCCAAGGGCGCGCGCCGTGGGCACCTGGCCGAGGCCGTGGCCTTCTACCAGGCCTTCCTCATCAAACCCCTCGTGGAGATCCTGCGCATGCGCCACTGCCCCGAGCGCTACGACTACGGCCTCCGCTACCTCGACCGCGATCTCCCGGCGGCCGACCGTGCGCTCGTGGAGCGGCTGAGCTTCCCCGCGGACCGCGACGCGCTGCTGGCCTTCTGCGACGAGGCGAGAGCCCGCATCGACGCCGAGCTCGCCGCCCAGGCCGCCGGAGACTGGGCGCTCGCGCGTCCGGCCTGATTCGGTCCGCGGGTTCCGAAACCCTTCGCGGCGGCCCCGGCCGGTGCGCTATGCTATCGCACAACTATTGCGATAACTGCCACCGAAGGGGTTCGCCATGCGCAAGGTCGCCGCGCTCTGCGCCCTGCTCCTGCTGACGGCCGGCGCCGCGCACGCCGTGCCCAGCGCCTACACGAGCGAGGCGGCCTTCCTGGCCGACCTCGCCGCCGCCGGCCTCACCCTGATCCAGGAGGGCTTCGAGGACGACGCCGCCTGGGGCGACGTCCGCAGCAGCGTCGGCGGCTTCAACACCGCCCCCAGCGTGACGCACCTCGGCATCACCTGGTGGCCCAACGACCCCGCGAGCGGCGTGACCACCGGATCGGGCGCCGCGCGGACGGGGCTCTACGGCGTCTACGTCTACCCGCACGCCGTCCTCGTGGGCGACGGCTGGACCTGCACGGGCGAAGGCCAGCTCTACGCCGCCGGCGGCTGGATCCGCACCAACACGCCGCCGGCCGAGGTGGCCATCGTGCTGGACGACAGCCTCCGGGTCGGCGACAACTGGGTCATCAGCGGCCCCCACGTCTTCCTCGGCGTCATCGACCCCGACGGCTTCGGCAGTGTGCGCTTCCGCGACTTCGAGGCCGCGGGGGACGAGGGCAAGTACATCTTCGGCGACGACTTCAGCTTCGGCGTCTCCGCCAGCACGGCCGCCCCACCCGCGGAACTCGCCGGCGCGCCGCGCCTGCTGGGCAACCATCCCAATCCCTTCAACCCGAGCACCCGTCTCGAGCTCGCGCTGCCGGTGGCCGGCGAGGCCAGCCTCGCCATCTACGACGCCCGCGGCCGGCGCCTGCGCAGCCTGCTCGCGGGACCCCAGCCCGCCGGTCTCCGCCGGGTGGACTGGGACGGCCGCGACGACACCGGCCACGCTCTCCCGGCCGGCGTCTACCTGGCGCGGCTGGTCGCCCCCGGGGGCGAGTCGACGCGGCGGCTGGTCCTCCTCAAGTGACGCGATCGCGCGCCCGCTTGCCTCGGACCGCGATCTCCGGCTAGGCTCCGCCCTTTGCGCCGGACCCCAGCCCCGGAGGTGCCCATGGCCCCGGCCGCCCCCCTGTGGACGCCCAGCCCCACCCGCGTGCGCGGCACCGCGATGCACGCCTTCCTGCAGCGCACCGGACACGCGGACTACCCCGCGCTCCACGCCTGGTCCGTGCGCGAGCCCGCCGCCTTCTGGCGCGAACTCTGGGACTTCTGCGGCGTCCGCGGCGAGATGGGCGAGCGCGTCCTGGTGGACGGCGACCGCCTCCCCGGCGCCCGCTGGTTCCCCGACGCCCGGCTCAGCGTCGCCGAGAACCTGCTCTGGCGCCGTGACGACGCGCCGGCCATCGTCCTCCAGCGCGAGGACGGCCACCGCCGCCAGCTCAGCTTCGCCGAGCTGGCCGATCAGGTGGGCCGCGCGCAGCGGGCCTTCCACGCGGCCGGTCTCAGGGAAGGCGACCGCGTCGCCGCGTTCATCCCCAACATCCCCGAGGCGATCGTGGCCGCGCTGGCGGTGGCCAGCCTGGGCGCGATCTGGTCGTCGGCGTCGCCGGACTTCGGCGTGCAGGGCGTGCTGGACCGCTTCGGGCAGGTGGAACCGCGCTTCCTCGTGGTCGCCGACGGGCATCTCTACAAGGGCCAGGTCTTCAGCTCCGAGGAGAAGCTGCGCGGCGTGCTGGCGGGTCTGCCCACCGTGGAGCGGGTCCTCGTGGTGCGTGACACCGGCGGCACGGATCCGTCGACGATCCCGGGCGCCGAGGACTTCGCCGCCTTCCTGGCCGCCGCTCCCGCCGGCCCGCCCGAGTTTCCGCGCTTCCCCTTCGCGCAGCCGCTCTACATCCTCTTCTCGTCCGGCACGACGGGCCGGCCGAAGTGCATCACCCACGGCGCCGGCGGCACGCTGCTCCAGCACCTCAAGGAGCACCGGCTGCACTCCGACCTGCGCGTGGACGACCGCTTCTTCTACTTCACCACCACCGGCTGGATGATGTGGAACTGGCTCGTCAGCGGCCTGGCCACGGGCGCCACGCTGGTCCTCTACGACGGCAGCCCCTTCCACCCGCGGCCGCAGGTGCTCTGGGACCTGGCCGAGCGCGAGCGGCTCACCCTCTTCGGCACCAGCGCCAAGTTCCTCGACGCCTGCAAGAAGGTGGGGCTGAAGCCGGCGGAGACCCACGACCTCTCCGCGCTGCGCACGCTCTGCTCCACGGGCTCGCCGCTGGTGCCGGAGAGCTTCGACTACGTCTACGAGGACATCAAGGCGGACCTGCAGCTGGCGAGCATCGCCGGTGGCACGGACATCGTCTCCTGCTTCATGCTGGGCAACCCGGTGCTGCCCGTCTGGCGCGGGGAGATCCAGTGCCGTGGCCTGGGGATGGACGTGCAGGTCTTCGGCGACGACGGCCGCCCCGTGGTCGGCGAGCCGGGCGAGCTGGTCTGCGCCTCCCCCGCGCCCTCCATGCCGGTGGGCTTCTGGGGCGACGACGACGGCAGCCGCTACCGCGCCGCCTACTTCGAGCACTTCCCCGGCGTCTGGCGCCATGGCGACCTGGTGGAGCTGACGGAGCACGGGGGCGTGATCGTCTACGGGCGCAGCGACGCCACGCTGAATCCCGGCGGCGTGCGCATCGGCACGGCCGAAATCTACCGGCAGGTCGAGCAGATTCCCAGTGTGGAAGAGGCGATCGTGGTGGGCCAGGAGCGGGAGGGCGACCAGCGCGTGGTGCTCTTCGTCCGCCTCGGCGAAGGCCTCGTTCTCGACGACGCCCTGCGCGCCGAGATCCGCCGCCGCATCCGGGAGAACACCACGCCGCGCCATGTGCCCGCGGTCATCGCGCAGGTCGCGGACATCCCGCGCACGCGCAGCGGCAAGATCTCCGAGCTGGCCGTGCGCGAGGTGATCCACGGACGTCCGGTGAAGAACACCGAGGCCCTGGCCAACCCCGAGGCGCTGGAGTTCTACCGCGACCGGAGCGAGCTGGGCTAGTTCTCGATCGTCTCGAGCGCCTGGGGCGCGGGCTCCTTGGCCCGCTCGCGCGCGGCGAGGGCGGTGAACTGCGTGAGCCCGAAGTGCTCCTGCAGCACCACGTCCGCCAGCACCAGCTCGCGCCGCGCCGCCTGAAGGCGCGCGCGCAGCTCGCCGGGCAGCGCCTCGGCGCTCAGCAGTTCCTGGAAGATCTCGCGCACCGCCTTGACCCGGGGCATCACCTCGGGCGCCACCTCGCCTGGCGCGAGCTGCATCTGGCCGGTGAGGATGCCGCGATGACGTCCCGCGCTCTCGGCCACGCGCATGCCGCCCGCGCCGATCTCCAGTTCGCGCAGCTCCTTCACGTGTCCGCTGCCCGCGTGCTTGCGCACGCTGATGAAGCGCCGCAGCCGCCCCTCGTTCTCGGCCAGCGAGAACTGCAGCACGCCGTCGGTGAACTCGCCGATCTCGCGCGCGCGGTCGTGCAGGTCGCCGGCCAGATCCCTGGCCCGCGTGAGGACGAGCGCCGTGGCGCCCACGTCGTGGCAGAGCGCCCGCAGCACCTGGACGCCGTCGGCGGCCCGGCGGTGGCGGCCCGGCATGGCGAAGAGGTCGTCGAGGGATTCGAGCGCCAGCCGCGCGGCCGGCGCCGCGTGCAATGACTCCTGCATGGCGCCGAGGAACTTCTCCATGCTCATGCCGCCGCGCGTGAACACGTCCACGCGCAGCAGGCCCGCCGCCAGCGCCGGCCCCCAGTCGAGGCCGAGGCTCTCCACCTCGGCGAGCAGGTCCTCGGCGCGGCGATTGAAGACGACCACGCGGCAGGCCTCCCCCGCGGCCAGGCCGGCCTCGATGAAGTGGTAGGCGAGGACCGTCTTGCCCGTGCCCTGGTAGCCGCTGGCCAGGTTGAAGGAGCCCGACCAGAAGCCGCCGTCGAGCATGGCGTCGAGGCCGGGCACGCCCAGCGGCACGCGGCGGCGCGGGCCGCTCGACTGCCTGACGCGCAGGCAGACGTCCTCGGGACGCAGGCGCGGATAGACCACCAGGCCGCGCTCGCCCAGCTCGAAGGGATGCAGGCCCGACACGTGCCGCTGTCCGCGCGTCTTGCGGATCTCGAGGAAGCGCTCGTTGTCGCCGCCCTGATCCGAGCGGGCGTTGTAGACGCGCAGGCTCGCGTCCACGAGGTATTCCTCGAAGGCGATGGTGGCGTCGTCCATGCGCTCCAGCTCCTTCACCAGGAACGCGTTGATGCCCTTCAGCTTCAGGTAGTTGAGGATCTCTGCCAGCGTCTCGCGCAGCTCGATCTCCGAGTGAGCCACGCGCTTGAAGTGCGTGATGCTGTCGATCACCAGCCGCCGCACGCCCATGCTGCTGACGATGTTCTCCACCAGGTCGCTCTTGCCGGCGAAGCCCTGGAGGATGCGCTCCGGCGGCGTCCAGACGATGCGCAGCTTGCCGGCCTGCTCGAGCGCGGCCAGGTCCATGCCGAAGCCCGCCGCCTCCTGGTAGATCTGCCGCGGGAACTCCTCGAAGGTGAGGATGAGCCCGGGCTCGCCGTACTGCACGGCGCCCTCGTAGAGCGTGCGCAGCGCCACGGTGGTCTTGCCGCTGCCGGGCGGCCCCTCCACCAGCAGGCTGTTGCCCCGCACGATGCCTCCGCCCAGCAGGTGGTCGAGTCCGCGGATGCCGGTGGGCATGAGCTCGATGCGATCGCTCATTTCAGGGCCCCGCCGCAGAAGTCGCAGCTCGTCCATTCGGGCTGCACCGGCGCGAGGCAGTGCCGGCAGTAGACGCGCTCCCACTCCCGCTCCAGGTGGTGCCCGCAGCTCGGGCAGCTCTCCCAGCCCGACTCCACCGGCTTCCCGCAGTGGTCGCAGGACTCCTTGAGCTTGGCCTGGCAGAACGGGCAGACGCTGAAGTCCACGCTCACGACGCGCTGGCAGTTGTGGCAGAGCTGCTCCCGCGGCGCCTCGGACAGCACGACGCGCTGCACCTCCTCCACGCTCGTCTCCCCCTCCAGCACCGCGTGCTTGGCGTAGTCGGCCATGAGCAGCATCCCCGCCCGCTTGGCGGCGTAGCGGATCGCGTAGGGCGAGGCGCGGTCCAGGATCAGCCGGTGGATGTCCTCCTCCACCTTGAAGTACTCGTAGACGGCCATGCGCCCCTTGTAGCCCGTGCCCGCGCAGTGCGGACAGCCCACGCCCCGGCGCAGGGTCGCCGACTCGGGGTAGCCCAGCAGGGCCAGCTCGGTCTCGCTGGCGCTGTACTCCTCGGCGCAGTGCGGACAGATCCGCCGCAGCAGCCGCTGGGCCAGCACGCCGCGCAGCGTCGCCGCGATCAGGTGCGGCTGCGTGCCCATGTCGATGAGGCGCGTCACCACCTGGCAGGCGTCGTTGGTGTGGATGGTGCTGAGCACCTTGTGCCCCGTGAGCGACGCGCGGCAGGCCACCTCCACCGTCTCCAGGTCGCGCATCTCGCCCACGAGGATGACGTCCGGGTCCTGGCGCAGCAGCGCCCGCAAGCCCGTGGCGAAGTCCAGGCCGATGGCCTCCTGCACCTGGGTCTGGGTGATCCCGGGCACCGAGTACTCGATCGGGTCCTCCAGCGTGGCGATGTTGAGCGCCTCGCGGTCCAGCGCCTGCAGCGCGGCGTAGAGCGTGGTGGTCTTGCCGCTGCCGGTCGGCCCCGAGACGAGGTAGAAGCCCATGGGATCGCGCAGGAACTCGGCGAAGTTCTCCTGGATGGCCGGCGGCAGGCGCAGCTTCCGGATGTCCATCAGGTCCTCGCGCTTCTCCAGCAGACGCAGCACCGCCTTCTCGCCGTGCTGCGCGGGCATGACGCTCACGCGCAGATCGAAGAGGCGGTCGCCGTCGCGCACGGCGATGCGCCCGTCCTGGGGCAGCCGGTGCTCGGCGATGTCCAGCGCGGCGAGGATCTTGATCCGCGAGATCACCCCGGCCGCGGACTCGCGGGGCAGCGTGGCCACCCGGTGGAGGATGCCGTCGAGGCGGAAGCGCACGCCGAGGGAGTTCTCGGCCGCCTCCAGGTGGATGTCCGTGGCGCCGCGCGCCGCGGCCGCGTGGAGCAGGGTCTGCACCAGCTCCGCGGGCGTCTTGCCTTCGAGCCCGTGCACGGGCTCGACCTCGCGGTGTCGAGGCGCCGGCGCGGGCGCGGTCACGCGGATCTCCGCGGCCTTCGCACCCGCCGCCAGCTCGGACTCCATGCGGTCGTAGAGCGCCCGGCGCGCGGCGCGCAGGTCGGTTTCCAGCGCCACGAGCACGAGAACTTCCCGGCCGGCCGCGCCTGCCACCGCCTCCCGCGCCGCGGGGTCGTCGGGATCGGCAAAGGCCACGCGCAGGGCGTCGCCCTTGAGGTCCACCGGACAGCAGTCGTGGCGCTCGGCCAGCGCGCGGGGCAGCAGCTGCAGAGCCGCCGGCGCGTAGGCCGGGTCGCTGAGGTCCACCGACGGACAGAAGTGGTGGTTCTCGAGGATCTCCAGCAACTGCTGGCGGCCGAAGTGCCCCTCGCCGAGGAGGAGGGCCTCCAGCGTGTCCTGCCCGGACGCCACCCGGTCGCGAAGCGCGCGCAGGGTGGGCAGATCCAGCAGCCGCCGCTGCTCGAGCAGGGCGCCGAGTCGGTCCCGGATCACGGTGGGCAAGACGACACCTCCCGCGGCCGGAGGGGGCCGCACCAGGTCATCGGCCGGTGTCATCGTTGCATTTAGGAAAAACGGAGGTGGGCGGGAACCGTCCGGGCTTGCATTTGTTGGCGGCATTCCGCACCCTATTAGCTGCAATACGACCCAGACCCTCACTCCCAAGGAGCGACGTCCATGCGCAAGGGACTCCTCAGCATCGCGCTGTGCCTCTTCATTCTCCCCGTGGCCATGAGCCTGGCCGCGGCGGGCGAGACCACCTACGGCGAGGGCGTCAGCTCGCGCGAGACCGTCGCCGTCAGCACCCTGCTGGCCGACCCCGACGCCTACGTGGGCAAGGTCGTGCGCGTCCAGGGCCCGGCCGTCGGCGTCTGCGAGCACCGCGGCTGCTGGATCAACATCGGCGCCGACAAGGACGGCGAGTCCGTGCGCGTGAAGGTGCAGGACGGCGTCATCGTCTTCCCGCCGGAGATCCTGGGCGAGACCGTGATCGCCGAGGGCGTCTGGACCGCCAACAAGCTCGACCTCGAGACCACCAAGGCCTACTGCGGCGCGCAGGCCGAGAAGACCGGCGACAAGTTCAACCCCGAGTCCGTCACCGAGTGCATGACGCTCTACCAGATCACGGGCACCGGCGCCGTGGTGCTGGAGCGGGCCGCCGCGCCGGCCGCCGAGCAGTCGCTGAAGGGCTAAGCCGCTTCACATGGCGACGTTTCGTCGAGTCTGCCTCTGGCTCCACCGCGAGCTGGGTTTCCTCGCGGTGGGGCTCACCCTGGTCTACGCCATCAGTGGACTGGCGGTGAATCACGCCCATCACTGGGACGCCAACTACCAGCGCAGCCGGGTGGTCGAGCGCATCGAGCCGCCCGGCACGGGCGAGACCGCGGCGATCGCGCCGCTGGTGCTCGAGCGCCTGGCTGCGCTGGATCCCGAAATCGCCGTCAAGAGCACGTGGCGCTCGGGGCGCGAGTTCCTCGCCGTGTTCCTCGAGGGCGGCAGCAAGATCGAAGTGAATCTCGTCACCGGCGAGTTCCTCCGCGAGAGCGTGAAGCGCCGCGCCTGGCTCTACGAGATGAACTTCATGCACCTCAACACGGGCAAGCGCGCCTGGACGGGCATCGCCGACGTCTACGCCGGCGTGCTCATCGTGCTCGCCGTGTCGGGCATCTTCCTCGTGCGCGGCCGCAAGGGCCTCAAGGGCCGCGGCGGCGTGCTGATGCTGCTGGGCGTCCTGCTGCCGCTGGCCTACGCCTTCATCGTGGCGGGGCGCTAGTACCGGCTCTCGCCCGCCGAGCCGTTGCCCACATCTCCCCTCGTGCGCAGCCGGCCTCGGTGCGCCAAGACCTGGTGCACCCGCCCCCGGGGGCGGGTGCCGCTCCCCGCTCCAATCGCGGATTCCCCCGATACCCTTCGGCCTCGCCTTGACAGCCAAGACATGATACTATACATTAGTACCCTTCGCAAGGGCCGGGCTGCTCTTTCTTGAGTCGTGGGCCGAGAGAGAATCCCCAGCGGAAGCGCAGGGGATATCGGACCCCGTCGTCCAGCCCGCCCCCGGGGGCGGGTCGGATTCGAGGACTGGGCAGCGGCGGCACGGCGCCCATCCCATCCGCCCCCGGGGGCGAGTACCGCGCACGAAAAACCCGGTCCGCAGCGCGGCCCGGGCTCGGAGTCGAAGGCGTCATCGGTGCGGTCAGCGCAGGCGCATCACGCGGCCCTGCCAGGCGCCGGTCTCGCTGGTCACGCGGACCAGGTAGACGCCTGCGGGGGCGAGGCGTCCGGCGTCGTCGCGGCCGTCCCAGGCGAGGCCGAGCTCGCCGGCGGCGGCGCGGCCCGCGAAGTGGCGCAGCGCGCGGCCCTGCAGGTCGTAGATCGCCGCCCGGTAGTCGCCGGCCGCGGGCAGCGCGGCGCGGAGCTGCACCCGCTCGCTGAAGGGATTGGGCCAGGCCGACACGGGTGCGGCGCCGGACCAGGCGCCCGGCACGGCCGTCTGGGTGAAGTCGTAGCGCAGCGCCAGCATGTCCATGTCGGTGCCGTAGGCGTAGCTGTAGCCCGCGGCGTAGAGCTCGCCGTCGGGTCCGAGAGCGAGGCCACGCAGCTCATCGGTCAGGCTGTCGGCGCCGTCGAAGATCAGCGTCCAGGCCTCGTCGCCGGTGGCGCGGTCGTAGGCGACGATCGTCGCGTCCCAGGTGCTGTCGCCGCCGTCGGTGTAGCCGCCCACGAGGAGCAGGCCGTCGGGGCCGTCGATCGCGCAGTCGGCGAGATCGTACCAGCCCATCGGACCGTCCTTGAAGGCGTCCCAGACGAGCCCGCCGTCGCTGGGGTCGAAGCGGAGGGTCATCATGTCGCCGGACGACACGCCCGTGACCACGGGGAAGCCGTCGGCGTCGATGAGCAGGTCGCGCAGGTCGTCGGCGCCGCCGGCGCGGTCGTAGCTGGCGCTCCACTGCCGGGCGCCGTTCGCGCCGGCGTAGCGGAAGAGCACCACGTCGAAGGAGTGGCCGCTGAGCCACGTGCGGTTGGCGACGATGACGTCCAGCCCGCCCGGGGCGAGGCCGATCCAGCCGGCGCGGTTGTCGTTGTCCAGGGCGTCGGGGTCACGGCGCGTCCAGAGCACGCGGCCGTCGGCGGCGGCCAGCTTGACCGTCAGGTAGTCGGCGGTGACGTCCGCGTTCACGCTGATGCCCGTGAAGATGAGATCGCCGGCCGCGTCGAGGACGACGTCATAGGCGCGGTCATTGCCGTGCTCGGGGCCGTCGACGCGCGTGTTCCACACGATCGAGCCGTCGGCGGCGGCCAGGCGCAGGGCGATCATGTCGTCCATGGCGCCTTCGGTGTAGGCGCGACCCACCACGTAGGCGTCGCCGTTCGCGCCGGCGGCGATGGCGTAGGCCGTCTCGTGCTGATCACCTGCGGGAGCGTAGTGCTGCAACCAGAGAACCTCTCCGGTCTCGCCGTCCAGCTTCAGGACGACGATGTCGTCGCCGTGGCCTCACCCAACGCAGCCGACGACGTAGCCGGCCACGAGCAGATCCGCCTGCCCGTCCCAGCACATGTCGCTCACGGCCATGTCGTTGGTGTCGAAGGCCTCCTGCCGCGTCTCCCACAGCACGGCGCCCGTCTCGCGGGACAGCTTGCAGACGAGGACGTCCAGCCCGTAGATGCCGTCGTGGCTCACGCCGCCCAGCACGAGGTTGCCCTCGGGGTCGGTGAGGGCCAGCGTGGCCTCGTCGAGGTAGTTGCCGCCGCCCTCGTAGGTCTGCATCCAGCCGAAGCTGGGCGCGGCCGCCGCCAGGGCGGGCGCGAGCAGGAGGACGAGCGCCAGGCGCAGTGACTTCATTCTCGCTCCTTCCGGACCGCCCACATCGGTCGGCCAGGTCCGATTTTAGCAGTTTCGGCCGAGGTTGCCAAGAATGGGCGGCGCTTGCGGCGGGCGTCGCCCGGCGCTAGGCTCGCGGCATGCGCCGCCCCTCCGCGCTCTTCGCCCTCGTCCTCGCGCTCCTGGGCGCCGCGCCTGCCTCGGCGCAGCGCAGTCCGGACAATCCCTACCCCTGGCTGGGCCGGCCCGCGCGGCCGGAGCCCCACTATCCCGACGCGCTCCTGTCGGCCCGGGAGCTCCACCACCTGCCGCGGGTGCGCCGCCCGGCGATCCTCGATCTCCGCGCCGCCGACCGCTACGCCCGGGGCCACCTGCCCGACGCCCGCCGCCTCGACTTCGCGGCCCCGCTGGCCGCTGCCCTCGGCGCAGCGGATCCGGCCGCCTTCGCGCGCTGGCTCGCCGCCGAGGGCGTGGCCCCGAACGCCCCCCTGCTGCTCTACACCGACGCGCCGGGCCGTGCCGATCTGGCCCGCCTGGCCTGGGCGCTGGACTGGGCGGGCTATCCCCTGCCGCGCATCCTCGACGGCGGCGTCACCGCCTGGGCACAGCGAGGCGGCGAGTTGACGGAGGCCGTCCCGAAACCGCCCGCGCCTGCGGAGCCCCCGCCCCCGGGGGCGGCGCGACCCGAGCTGCTCGCCACGCCCGGCTGGATCCTCGCGCACCTGGGCGAGGTCACGACCTGCGAGATCCTCGACCTGCGCGGCGAGGCCCGCTGGGCGGGGCCGGCGGGGCACATCCCCCACGCGCTGCCCTACGACATCCTCGCGCAGCTGCCGGCAGACGCGAGCTGGCCCCAGCCGCCCGAGGCCCGCGCGGCCTTCGCCCGCTTCGGCCCGCGGCCGCGGGACACGGTGGATCTCGCGGCCACCTTCGTGCTGTCGGGGGAGAACGCCGCGGACGATCGGCCCTTCCTCGCCTACCTGTACTTTCGGCTGATGGACGTCCCGGCGGCGGTGCAGCTCGGCGGCTGGGCGGCGTGGGCGGCCGATCCGGCGCTGCCCACGACCCGGGTGCTGGACGCCGCCGCGCTGCGCGCGGCAATCGCCGGGGACAACCCGTCGCTCGCGGATCGCCCGTCGCCGCGGCTGCCCCTGTTCGATCTGCGCGGCCTGCGCGACTTCCGGCGCGCCCATCTGCCGGGCGCCGTCCTGCTGCCGGCGGAACTGGTGGACGACTCCCTCGCCGTACGCCTCGCACGGGACTGGCCGGAGCTCGAGTCCGCGCGCGACTCGCTGGTGGTCTACTGCTACGGGCCCGACTGCGTGCGCAGTCGCGTCGCCGCCACGAAGGCGGCGACGCTCGGCTGGCGGCGCGTGCTCGTCTTCCAGGGCGGGACCGCCGCGTGGAAGGGCGCCGGGCTGCCCCTCTACGGAGGGGCGGCGCGGGCTACATCCCGAACAGGCTCTTGAACCTGCTCCAGGAGCTGCGCTCCACCGGCGTGGTGACCATGGTGACGTGGATCGAGGTGCTGATGTCGTCGATGTGGCAGATCAGGGTCTCGCCGGCGACACCGCCCGTCATGACGAGGTTGTCGCAGATGTCGACGGCGCCGTTGCCATTGTCCGCCCACTCGTCGATCTGCCAGAGCTCGCCGTAGTTGGGCGCCATCTCGATCCAGGTCTGACCGGCCGGGTCGCCGTCCTGGTAGTCCGTGGGCTGCACCTGGATGTCGCAGTCCAGGGTGTAGGTGGGGCCCACCCAGTCCACGTGATAGGGCATGAGGTCGAGGATGATGACGTCGTCGACGCTGAGCATGCCGTCGCCATTGTCGTCCAGGCTGTCCTGGTGCGCGGCCGTGCAGAAGCTCGGCCACAGCTCGTGCCAGCCGGTGCAGTTCGGGGGAATGGGCTCGGGTTCGCCCGGCGCCAGATCGATCTCGAGGATCCTGTCCTGCGCGCAGGCCAGGGTGGGCACGAGCAGCAGCGCCACCGCGGCGGCGAGGAGCCAACGGTTGTGTCGTCCGGACATGATTCTCCTTGAGGGGCTGAGGTGAGGGTGCGCGGAGTCTAGCCCTGTGCGGGAACGTCGCCAACACGAATTCGAAGATGCGGAGAAGCCCCTCACGCGAGCTCGCGTGAGGGTTCGGTGGGATGAGCGCGATTCAGCCCTGAGGACTGGCGGCCTTGGCCGCACGGCGATGGAGTCCCACGAGGCGCTCGTAGCAGCGCTGCTCGAGAACCAGCAGCGGATTGCCCACCACGTCCTGGTTGTCCATGGCCTGGGCGAGGCTGCGCAGAACCGCCGCCATCTCGCGGCGCTCGCGGTCGTCGCCGTCGGCGGCGAGCACGACCATCTGCTCTTGCTGCGCCCTGTCCACTCCGGCACTCATTCGGACCTCCTTTGCGGCGCTCCGGCCGCAGGCGGTACCCACTCGCAGTATGGAGACGATTCCACAACTTGGCAAAGGGGTCCACAAAAAGAATCCCGGCGACGCCACGCGGGCGCCGCCGGGTTCCAGGAGAGCGCGCGGCGCCTTACTTCGCGAGCACCAGCTTCTGGCTGCGCTCGACGCCGCTCTGGGCCAGTCGCACGAAGTAGATGCCGCTGGCCGCCGGACGCCCCATGGCGTCACGGCCGTTCCAGCTCACGGCCTGCGGGCCGGCAGGCAGCGGCTCGGCCAGCAGCGAGCGGACCATGCGGCCCTGGGCGTCGTAGATCCCCAGGGTGACGAAACCCGCCTCGGGCACCACGAAGGCGATGGTCGTCTTCGGGTTGAAGGGGTTCGGGTAGGCGCGGTCCAGGCTCAGGGTGAAGGCCGACGGTCCGTCCCCCGCGTCCGTGGTATCGAAGACGCCCGCGATGCTGAAGTCGTCCACGGCGCCCTCCACGATCGAGCCGCTGCCCAGGTCGCTGGCCACGAACTTCACCTGGATCAGGCCCGGCGTCGGGAAGAGCGAGAGCAGGTCGACGCTGTGGCTCTCCCAGGCGTTGCTGCTCACCAGCGTGTGCTCGAGGCTGGTCCAGGTCTGGCCGCCGTCGTTGCTGGCGTAGACGTCCCAGTAGTCCTCGCCCGGGGCGCTGCCCTGGTCGTTGGAGTACCAGCGCCAGTAACTCAGGCTGGCCGCGGTGGCGCCGGTGAAGTCGTAGGTGGGCGAGAGCAGCGTGGTCGTGCCGCTGTCCACGTCGTTGTAGCCGATGGTCTGGCCGGCCAGGTGCTGGCCCGTGACCCAGCACATCGTGCCCATGGGCGTGTGGTCGTCCTCGGGCTGCGCCGCGGTGCCGACCGGATCCACGCGGACCCAGATGCCGGTGCTGGCGTCGTCGCCGGGGGCGCCGCCCAGCCAGCCGCGATCCAGCTCCATGGCGTGGTCGAAGGCCGTGTTCACCTCGAAGTAGTGCAGCGCGTCCGGCGCGTTGCGGGGGCTGGTGCCGGTGTGGCCGCTCACGTCGCTGGCGCTCAGGTAGTACTCCACCACGCTGCCCTGGCTCTGCGCCGGGATGCTGCCGCCGAACTCGCCCGGCTGGCCCGTGGGCGACATGGCCACCTGCACGAAGGCCCCGCCGTTCACGCGGTAGAACAGCGCGACGCTGCCCGCCGCGATGTCCGCGCCCTCGTAGCCCTGGGGCACGCCGACGGCCGTGTAGCTGCCGCCGCCGCTGGGCGTGAAGGGCAGCGGCGCGTGCTGCCAGCTCACGCTGCGCAGCGTGCCGGCGATGTCGATGAGGTAGAGCGAGGGCCAGAGGTTCTCGTCGAAGAGCTGCTGGCGGCGGCTGCTGGCCGGCCAGAAGCCGTCGTTGCCGATCTCGGTGGAGACGCCGAAGATCTTCGTGTGCTCGGTCTGGGCGCCGTAGTCCCAGTCGAAGTTGCCGCCGCAGACGTCGTAGAGCACCTCGCCCGGCTGGCCGGGCGTGTAGCCGTTGAACTGCACCATGGCCGCGGCGATCTCGCGGAAGATGTCCCCGTCGACCGTGTCGTCGGTGGTGTAGCCCCAGGGGTAGAGCGTGAGCTCGCCATAGGTGTGGAAGCTCTGCCGCACCACGAAATCGTGGGCGTTGATGAACGCCATGATGGCCTGGGTCTCCGGCTCGCTGCCGGCGGACGGGCCACGGTAGGTCTCGTCGCCGGTGTAGCCGCTGCTGCCCCAGCTGCAGCCCCACTCGTAGGTGTAGTTGCGGTTGTTGTCCACGCCGTAGGTGCCGTCGCCGTTGTTGCGGCGATTCTTGCGCCACATGCCGCCGCCGTTGGGATTGGTCAGCTCGTTGTACAGGAAGCCGTCCGGGTTCACGATGGGGACGAAGTAGATCTCGTTCCCATTGACGAGGTTCACGATGTCCGGGTCGCCCGCGTAGTACTGCTGGCAGAGGTACTCGGCCAGCATCATGGGCATCTCGGCGGCCATGATCTCGCGGGCGTGGTGCATGCCGTCGAAGAGGATCTCGGGCTCGCCGGCCTCGTCGGTGTCGGGGTTGTCCGAGACGCGGAAGCACCAGAGGTCGTTGCCGTCCCAGCCCTGGCCCAGCGACCAGCGCGCGCTGATGACGTTCGGATAGCTGTCCCGCAGCGAATCCATCCAGGCCACGGACTCGGAGAAGGTGTGGTAGGCGCCGAAGTCGCCCTGCGTGTCGCGGTCGCCGAGGCGCGAGGCGTAGAAGGTCTCCAGGTCGTCGTGGATCACCTCCACGCGGCTGCCGCGCGAGAGCATGTTCGGCAGCTCGCTCAGCGGCACGATGATGTCCACGTAGCCGTCGCCACGGGTGGCGATGTCGAGACGGCCCGCGTCGGCCGCCAGTGCCTCGCGGTCCATGGCGGTGTCGAGCCAGAAGCGGACCTGCGCGTGGTGCTCATAGACCTGGGCCTGGGCCAGACCCGCGCAGAGGGACAGGACGAACAGTGCGGCCACGAGCCGCCTGAGGGCGCTAGCGCTGAGGTGCACGGGGATCTCCTCTCGGGTAGAAGCTGCGGGCGTTCATTATACCAGACGCCCCCGGGGCACGGAAATCAGGAGTGTGGCGGCCCGCCGGGCAGGTGCGGCTCGGTGTGGACCATCACCTCGTAGACGCTGGGA
>JACKDC010000006.1 GCA_020633725.1 Candidatus Latescibacterota bacterium | reverse complement strand
CCTTCCACGACGACCTGCTGGAGGTCGCCGTCGACAACCGAGGACTGCAGGTATTCTCCATCGCGGACGACCCCACCACGCCGGTGAGCCGCGGCCACATCAACTTCGATCAGGCGTCCTACGCGATCGCCACGATGGACTCCCTCGCGCTCGTCCTGGTGGCGGGCGGCACCCTGAAGGTGGCAGACGTCTCGGATCCCGTGCACCCCGTCGAGATCGGACAGATCGGCGGGCTCCTCTTCGCCAGCAACATCGCCGTGAGGGGATCCATCGCCTTCGTGGACGGCGACGCCGCGATCCATGTGATCGACCTCAGCGACCCCACCGCTCCGGTGGAGCTCTCGCAGGTCAGCATCCCGGGCGGCGCCGAAGCGCTGGTGGCCTGGGAAAACTCGCTCTACGTGGCCACCTATACCTGGGGGATGCGGGTGCTCGACATCGAAGATCCCAGCCAGCCGTTCTATCTGGGCGAGGTCGTCACCGGAAGTTCGTGCGAGGGGGTGGCCGTCTACGATGACGTCGTGCTACTGGGCACGCGCGCTCGACTCGACGTGGCGCCGCTCGACTGCGGCCTGATCACCGCCGCGCCGGCGGGCGCGCCGCCCGCGCCGCTGCGCCTCGCCGCGCAGCCCAATCCCTTCAACCCGTCCACGCGCATCCACTTCTCGCTCGACGCCCCCGCGCCCGTGACCCTCAGCGTTCACGACCCCGCGGGCCGGCGCCTGCGCACCCTGCTCGCCGCCGCGCCCCGCGCGGCCGGTCCGCAGGCCCTCGACTGGGACGGCCGCGACGACGCCGGCCACCCCCTCGCCAGCGGCGTCTACCTGCTGCGTCTCGAGGCGGGGGAGGCGCGCGCCGCGGGGAAGGTCACGCTGCTGCGCTGAGGCCGGCTAGACGGGGTGGTGAGTGTCCCACCAGCGGCGGGCCTGCGCCGGCGTCCAGCGCTCTTCGCGCTCGCAGTCGGCGAGGGCGGCGTCCACCGCCCCCGCGGTCTGGGGACGCGCGGCGGGATCCTTCTCCAGGCAGGCCATCACCAGCGCTTCCAGCGCCGGCGGAATCGGCAGCTCCGTGCGCGTCGACGGCGCCGCCGGCGCGCTGCGCGCGTGCTGCACCAGCAGCTCCATGGCCGTCTCACCCGTGAAGACGGTCTGTCCCGTCAGCATCCAGTAGGCGAGACAGCCCACCGCGTAGAGGTCGGCGCGCGCGTCGTCGCCCTTGCCGAGCGCCTGCTCGGGCGCCATGAAGGCCGGCGTCCCCTGCACGCCGCCCTGCACGGTGAGGGGGTCGGTGTCGTCGAGAGGCGTCGCGGCCTGCTTGACCAGGCCGAAGTCCAGCACCTTGACGAAGTCGAGATCGAGCCCGTAGCGGCAGACGAAGACGTTCGCCGGCTTGATGTCCCGGTGCACGAGCCCCCCCTCGTGGGCTTCCGCCAGCGAGTGACAGACCTGCCGCAGCAGGAACACCGCGCGCGGCCAGGGCAGCGGGCCGTCGCCGGCCACGAGAGCCTGCGCGTCGACGCCCTCGAGCAGCTCCATGACGTAGTAGAACGTGCCGTCGCCGCTCACGCCGTAGTCGAAGAGCTCCACCGAGTGCGGCGAGCGCAGGGCGGCCGTGGCCTTGGCCTCGCGCTCGAAGCGCTGGCGCATCACCTGGCGCTCGCGCTCGCTCGCGCCGCCGAGGAACTCCGGCCGGATCAGCTTGATGGCCGCCGGCCGCGCCAGCAGGCGGTGCCGCGCCCGCCAGACCTCGCCCATGCCGCCGCGGCCGAGGAGCGTCTCCAGCTCGTAGCTGCCCATGCGGCGGGCGCGCGCCACGTCCATGCCCAGATCGTAGACGGCCCGCGCGCCGAAGGTGGCGAAGACCACGGCGATCATGGGGCTGAAGACGGCGGCGGCGTAGTCGTCGACCTTCACCGGCAGATGGCCCAGGGTCCCCAGCAGCCAGAGCCCCAGCGGCCGCGTGGCGGCGGCCAGGAGCGCGGTGACCAGCGTCCGGCGCGGCGGGCTCGGGGCGATGAGGGGAAAGAGGATGATGATGGGCGTCACCCAGGTCATGGTGGGCAGGCTGCCCACGGCCTCGTAGCGCGAGAGGGGATTGGTGACCGCGATGATGAGGCAGAGCAGCACTTCGAAACCCTGGCCGAGCGTCACCAGGCGTGGCGCGCCCACGCGCCGCGAACGCGTGAGCAGGATCACGCCCAGCGCGGCGAGGAAGCTGACCACGGTGCCGGTGAAGGGGATCGCGCTCGACGGCGGTTCGCCCACATCGTGACCGAGGAGCACCAGCGCGAAGGCCACGAACGTCTGCAGCAGGTCCGCCCCCGTGGCGACGAGGACGAGAATGCCGAGAATGCGCAGCCGTCGCCGCGACTTCTCGAGCAGCTCAACCGGCAGGCCGAGGCTGGAGCTCGCGCCGGAGGGCCGGGTGTCGGGCAGGAAGTAGCTGTGCGGGTCCAAGGGCCGCTCCAGATCGCGAGGGGGGACGATCACAGCCAAGTCCGGGCGGACGCCCGAACAGGCTAGCACGATTCCCCGACCCGTGGCCGCGAAAAACCGGCGGCGGGAGGCGCCCGCCGCCGGCCTCTGGAGTCCGGGCGCGTCAGAACCCGAAGGTCATCTCGAAGGCCACGGAGGTCGTCGATCCCTTGGCCTCGCCATCGGCGTTCGTGAACACGTCCTCGCTCGAACTGTCGACCCGCAGCTCCACCAGCGCGCCCATGCCCTCGCCGAGGGCGAAGGTGGGCGCCAGGGTGATCGCCTGCCGCGTCTCGCCGCCGGTCAGGCCGAAGACGGCGCCGTCCGGATCGTCGAACCAGTCGTAGCGGGCGGTGAGCCCGAGCCAGTCGTTCAGCGTGAGATGGGCCATGACGAGCAGGCCGTTCCAGTCCGCGGTGGCGCCGTCCATGTCCAGGTGGCCGTGGTTGAACTCGGCGCCGACGAGCAGCGTGGACGACGGCGTGAGCGTGAGGTCCACGTCCAGGACCTGGCGATCCGTGTTCACGCTGTCGGCCGTGACCCCCGCGATCCCGGAGACGCCCAGACCGCCGAGCTCGCCGAGGGCGATGCCCAGCCGCCCGCCCACGGTCTTGGGGCCGGGCGCGCCGAGGTCGTTGACGTCCCAGCCGTCCACCAGGTAGGCGCGCAGATCGGCGCGCTCGCCGAGGGCGGTGGCGACCATGGCGCCGGTCAGGTTGGACGGCAGGCCGTGGTCGAAGACCAGGGCGTGGCTGAACTGGTACATGTCCGGCGCGTCCAGCAGCTCGAAGCCGATGGGCGCGTTGAAGCGGCCCAGCGTGAAGCGCGTGTCCGTGCCCGCGGGCAGCAGCAGCTCGAGATAGCCCTGCTCCACCGCGACGGCCCAGTCGTCGCCGTCCTTGACCCACTCGAGGTCGGCGCGCAGGCCGCCCTTGCCCTCGAGGTCGCGGGTCAGGTCCAGCTCCACCTGGTCGAGGCCGAAGGCGTCGCTGTGCAGGTCCAGGTTGCCCGCGTAGCTCGCGTCGACGAAACCGCCGATCGCCACGGGCGCCTCGCCCGCGGCCGCCGTGCCCGCGCCCAGCAGCAGGGCGAGCGCCGCGGCGACGTTGCGCGTGATTCGCATGGTCGTCCTCCTCACTCGTAGGCCTGTTCGCCGTGCAGGGATTCGTCCAGCGTGCCCTCTTCCGTCTGGGTGGTCTTGACCGGCGTGACCTTGTCGATGATGAAGAGCATCACCCAGGTGAAGACGAAGGCGTAGATCGACGAGCCCACCACCGCCAGCACCTGGCCGACGAAGAAGCGCCCGCCGCCGTTGACGAGACCGTCCGCCCCGGCGGCGTTCACCGCCGTGGAGCCCAGCACGCCGAGCAGGATGATGCCCAGCGCGCCGCCCACGCCGTGGACGCCCCAGACGTCCAGCGCGTCGTCCCAGCGCAGCTTGTTCTTGAGCTCGACGGCGAGGTAGCAGACCACGCCCGCCGCGACGCCGATCAGCGCCGCCGAGGCCGTGGACACGTAGGCCGCCGCCGGGGTGATGGTGGCCAGGCCGGCCACGGCGCCCGTCAACAGGCCCACGAAGTGCGGCTTGCGCGAGCGCGACCACTCGATGATGAGCCAGACGATCGCGGCGAAGGACGCGGCGACGTCCGTGTTGAGGAAGGCGAGGGCGGTGATGCCGTCCACCTGCAGCTGGCTGCCGGCGTTGAAGCCGTACCAGCCGAACCAGAGCAGGCCCGTGCCCAGCGCCACCAGCGGAATGCTGTGGGGCTTGCTGTCCTCCACGCGACGCTTGCCGACGAAGAGCACCGACGCCAGCGCCGCCATGCCCGCGATGTTGTGCACCACGATGCCGCCGGCGAAGTCGAGGATCCCCCACTTGGCCAGCAGCCCGCCGCCCCAGACCATGTGGACGAAGGGGAAGTAGACGAGCAGCAGCCACAGCACCAGGAAGATCAGGTAGGCCGAGAAGCGCACGCGGTTGGAGAACGCGCCCGTGATCAGCGCCGGGGTGATGATCGCGAACATCATCTGATAGGCGATGAACACGTAGAGCGGGATCTGCCCCGCGCCGAAGGGCGTCATCGGATCGACGCCCCGCAGGAAAGCCATGTCCAGATTGCCGATGACCCCACCCTCGCCCCCGCTGAAGCAGAGGGAGTAGCCCACGGCGAACCAGAGGATCGTGGTGATGCCCATGGAGACGAAGCTCTGGATCATGATGGACAGCACGTTGCGCCGTCCCACCAGGCCGCCGTAGAAGAAGGCGAGGCCGGGCGTCATGAGCATGACCAGGCTGGTCGCCACGAGCATGAAACCGGTGTTGCCGGTGTCGAACATCTCGCGCCTCCTGGAAGAGTTGGCCCGCGCGGGATGCCGCGGGGCTTTGCCCCAGGATAGGCCGTGGATGCGATGGTCCGGAATCAGGGAAACCCGGAGGGGGCGCTTCGAAATCCCTGGTGTCAGTCCAGTGAGGTCAGCCCCTCGCGGATGGCGTACTTCGTCAGTTCGGCGACGCTGTGCAGGTCCAGCTTGTCCATGATCTGCTTGCGCTGGCTCTCGACCGTCTTGACGCTCACGCCGTGCGCCCCCGCGATCTCCTTGGTGCTGCGCCCCTCGGCGATGAGCTGCAGCACCTCGCGCTCCCGCGGGCTGAGCAGGCCGAAGGCCGAACCCTGCTCGCGCTGGGCCAGCGCGACGTACTCCTGCACCACCTGCTCGCCGATGCGCTCGGCCAGCACCACCTGCCCGGCCATGATGCGCGGGATCGCCCGGACCAGCGCCTCGAAGGGGTCGTCCTTGAGCAGGTAGGCGTTGGCGCCGGCCTTGAGCGCCTCGAGCACGAAGCGTCGATCGGCGTGCATCGACAGCATGGCGATGCGCACGTCGGGCTGCTGCTGACGGATCCGCCGCGCCGCCTCGATGCCGTTGAGGCCGGGCATGCTGACGTCCAGCACCACCAGATCGGGCCGCTGGGCCTCCACCAGGGCGAGGAGCTCGAGGCCGTCGGCGGTCTCGCCCACCACGCGGAGCTCCGGCTGCCGCTCGATGAGCGGGCGTAGGCCGTCACGGAACATCTTGTGGTCGTCGGCGAGGACGAGTCGAAGGCTCACGGTCCGACCTCCGCCAGTGGCGCGCGCAGCGTGATGCGACAGCCCTGGCCCGCCGCGGCGTCGATCGTCACCGCGCCGCCCAGGGTGCGGAAGCGCTCGCGGATGGAGAAGAGGCCGAAGGCGTCGCCGCGGGGATCGGCGGCGCGCGCGGGATCGAAGCCCCGGCCGCGGTCGGTCACGGTCACGGCCACCTCGCCCCGCGCCCAGGCCAGCTCGAGCGCCGCGCCCGGCGCACCGGAGTGCTTGAGGCTGTTGAGCAGCAGCTCGCGCGCCGAGGTGAAGAGCATCACCGCCAGGTCCTCGGCGAGCGGCTGCGCGCGGCCCGTGTGCGAGAACCGCACGGGAAAGCGACGCTTGTCGCCGAAGTGCTCGGCCAGCCAGTCCAGCGCGGGGGCCAGACCCAGCTCGTAGAGCACCGGCGGGCTGATCTCGGCGGTGAGGTCGCGCGTGTAGCGGATGGTCTGGTCCAGCAGGCGAAGCGTTTCGCCCAGGCTGTCCTCGAAGCCGCCGAAGATCGCGTTGCCCTGGAACTCGCGGATGCGCAGCTTGATGAAGGCCAGCGCCTGCCCCACGTGATCGTGCAGGTCCGCGGCGATGGCGCGCCGCTCGCGCTCCTCGGCCAGGGTGAGCCGCGAGGCCAGACGGCGCAGGTCCGCCGTGCGGGCGGCGACCTCCGCTTCCAGGACGTCGCGGGCGTCGCGCAGCGCGCGATCGGACTCCCGGTGCTCGAGGTGGGCGCGGAGCATCTCGGCCAGCGACCCGATCAGCTCGCGCTCCTCGGCGAGGAAAGGCCCCTCGGCGGCGGCGGGCCGCTCCTCGAGATAGGCCACCTCGATGCTCCCCGCCTCGCCACCCCGCGTGACGAACTCCGCCCGCTGCACCCATGGCGTTTCGCGCCAGCCCGGCGTCACATGCTCGGCCTCGCCGACCCGGATGCGCGCGACGCCGATCGCAGGGTACTGCCAGGCGCCGGGCAGCAGGGCGACGACCTCGGCCAGCACGTCGGCCACCGGCCGGTCGTGGGCCTGAAGCAGGCGCGCCGCGCGGTGGAGCGCGGTCAGCTCCTTCACGCGCTCTTGCAGCTTGTGCAGGATGGCGTCGGACACGAAAACCCCCCGACCCGCTGGGCCGGGGGGATCATACTCCAGGCGTGGCACGGGGGCCAGCGCGCCTCAGCGCAGCAGCACCAGCTTCCAGTTCGCCCGCGCGTCGCCCGCCGCGAGCCGCGCGAAGTAGACGCCCGAGGGCAGCGCCTGGCCCGACTCATCCCGACCCTCCCAGACCGCCCGGTTCTCGCCGGCCGCGAAGCTGCCCGCGGCGACCGTGGCGAGCCGGCGCCCGGCGACGTCGTAGATCTCCAGCGTACCGTGCGCGGGCGTCGCCAGGCTGAACTCCAGCGTGACCTGCGGATTGAAGGGGTTGGGCCAGGCCCTGAGCGCCACCGGCGCGGGGGCGGGATCGGGCGCGGCGGTCGGCGTGCAGGCCAGCGGGAAGATCTGGAGGCCCGCCGGCGCGGCGCCGGCGGCGAAGATCGCCTCGGCGCCCTGCGCCACCGTGTAGACGACGTACCCGCTCGCGCTGCCCAGCAGCTTGAGATCCAGGGGATCCGTCCGATCGAGGAACAGTAGCTCTCTGCCCCCGCGGAGCGTCATGCGATCCCCGGCGATGTCCAGGACACCCGACGCGCCGAAGTCCTGCACCGCGACCTGCACGGGAGCGAGCGGACTGCTGATGTCATAGATGAGCAGGCCCGAGTCCTGTGCGCTCACGTAGAGAACTTCGTCCGCGATGGCCAGTTCCGTCTGCTCGCCGACGACCTGGGTGAGCTGGGTCACCATGACAGGATTCAGCGGGTTGGAGTTGTCGACGACGATGATCCCGTTGATGAAATCGCCGAGGTAGACGGCATCCCCCGACACCGCCATGTTCACGTTGAGCACACCGAAGGTCGCGGTGTGCAGCAGGGACGGCGCGGAGGGGTTCGAGATGTCGATGGTATGGAAGCCCGACGGCTGGCGCGACGCGTACGCCCGATCGCCCTGGATGACCAGATCGGTCGGCAGATCGCTCAAGGGGAGAACGCCCAGCACCTGGGGCAGGTCGGGGTTCGAGACATCGATGATGCGCAGCTGCTGCCAGTCGAGCACGTAGGCGAGATCGCCCCGCACGACCAGGGTCGGATTGTCGCCGGGGATGTAGAGGGTGCCGCGGGGCAGGGGCTGCGTGAGATCGCTGACGTCGAGAACGCGGAAGTAGTCGTCCGTGCCGACGGCGTAGGCGAACGCTCCCTGGGAGGCCACTTCGAGGGTGGTCGTGGTCAGGGGCGTCGACAGCGGGCTCGCCGGCATTCCGTCGCCCACGTCCACCGTCAACAGGCCGTGGGTGCCGAGCGCGCTGCAGAGCAGATCGCCGCTCGTCGCGAGGCTCCGCCCGGCCCCGCCCTCGACGAACAGCAGCTGCGGGGACGTGGGGTCGGCGATGTCGAACACGCGCAGCCACGTGTCCGCGAGGTAGGCGCGATCGCCCGCGAAGGCCATCGCCTGCGGCTGTCCGGAGGCGATCGATCCCACGACCGCAGGAGCCGACGGATCGGCGAAGTCGATCACGGCGACGCCCGCGTCGCTCTCGACGAAGGCGTGGTGTCCCGTCGTCCAGAGCCCGCTGTAGAAGCCGATGCCGTCGCCGGGAATCGACCCCAGAGAGACGGGATTCGCGAAGTCCGAGATGTCCTGGATCCAGTAGCTGGTCTCGCCGAAGAGGTTGTGCGTCCCGTGGACGAGGTTCCCGGTCACCGCGCGAGCGCCGTAGTAGGCGCCGAAGGAGATTCGCCCCAGGAGCGCGGGATTCGCCGGATCGCTCAGATCGATGCCGACGAGTCCGTTGTCTCCCTCGGGCGGGGCGGGCAGACGATTCTCGAAGTAGGCCGTCTGCCCTGCGAGATCCACGAAGTCTCCGGTCCCGTCGAAGACCACGCCGCCGAGCTGAACCGGCGCGTGGGGATCGCTGAAGTCCACGGTCCAGAGGGCGCTCTGGTCGTAGGGCTCCGCGTTGACGAGGATCCCCAGTACGGCGTAGTCGTCGGTGATCTCGATGTCCACGATGACGCCGGGCGTCGGCAGCGTGCCCAGGAGCTGCGGGAGGGACGGGTGGGCCAGGTCCAGGATCCGCAGCTCCGGCCCCGTCCCGCCGACGAGGCAGAGGTTGCCCTGGAGAGCGACCGTCTCGGCGCCCTCGCCCGAGGGCGCGACGCTCGCCCAGTGGAAGCCCTGATCGTAGTCGTAACACTCCGCGCGCGCGATGCCCGCGGCCGCGCCGGCCATAAGAAGAAGCGCGGCGCCGATCCGTAGCGAACGCAGCATCTCAAGCCCCCCTTTTCGACCGCCCGACCAGGCTGGTTCGAGGGCCAGGTCGACCCTCACCTTCAATTATAGCACCTGAGCTGCCGCGACCCAAGCGCGCGGCTCGGGCGGAGCGGGGGCGCATCTTGCCAAGCCATACCCACTCCCGTATCCTTCGCCGCGAAGCGCTGACATGCGGCCGTTGCCTCTGGCGACACGGCTGGCCTTGCGCAGAGTGCCGAGCCTCGGAAGCGCGGACCCATGAAACACACATCGATGGCAATCGAGCTGCAGAGGGCAATCCAGGCCTCGTTGTCGGGGCCGGAGCGGCTGACGATTGCGCTCGAGATGAGCGAAGCGGCACGGGAACTCGCGCTGTGTCGGCTCAGGGAGATCCATCCCGGGTCCCCAGATGCGGAGTTGCTCTTCCTTCTGGCTCACTCGTCCGGACGATCGGCAAAATGAGCACGGCGGATGTCTTTCGGCGAATCGCAGATGCTCTGGAACGCGTCGGGATTCCCTACATGCTCACTGGCTCCTTCGCCAGTTCCTACCACGGCGCACCCCGGGCGACCCAGGACATCGACCTCGTCATCGCCCCGACGCGCGAACAGCTCGTCGAGCTCGTCGGGCTGCTCCCGCCCTCGGAGTACTACGTGGATCTGGGCGACGCCCAAGCAGCTCTCGCGCACGGCACGGCTTTCAGTGTCATTGATCGAGGGACGGGCTGGAAGATCGATCTGATCATCCGGAAGCTGCGGGCCTTCAGCCAGGAGGAGTTCGCTCGAAGGACGGCCGTCGAGGTCTTTGGCACCTGTTTGTACGTGGCAACCGCGGAGGATGTGGTGCTCGCCAAGCTGGAGTGGGCCAAGCTCAGGCAGTCCGAGCGTCAGATCCAGGACGTTGCCGAACTACTCGGCCTGCGTTGGGATTCGCTCGATCACGAGTACCTCTCGAAGTGGATCGATGCCCTGGGGATCAGGGATGAATGGGTCCGAGCCAGGCGCCGCGCGGGCTTCCCGGACTAGCATCATCCGCGCCTGCGCTAGCGCGCCACCTTCCCTTCCAGCTCACTCCGCCGCTGCGTGCCGATCCCCACGCCGGCGTAGCCCGCTTCGCGGACGATGTCCAGCAGGCGCACCACGTCGCCATGGGGCACGGCCGCCTCGGCCTTGATCAGCACGCGGCCTTCGGGGTTGTCAGCCCGCCGCGCCTCGAGCGCGCCCTTCAGCGCCGCCAGCTCCACCGGCGCGCCATCCAGGAGCAGGCGTCCGTCCTCGGTGGCCACCAGCTCGAGCTGACGCTTCTGTGCCTCGGCGCTCTCCGGCGCCGCCGTGCTGGAATCCGGCAGGCGCAGCTCCAGCTCGCCCACGCGCTTGAACGTGCTCGTCAACGTGAAGAAGATGATGAAGAGAAAGAGCACGTCGATGAGCGGCGTCAGGTTGAGCGTCACCGGGGGGCGCTTGCCCGCGGGCCGGAACTGCATGCCGCTCACGCCGCCTCCCGCTCGCCGCGCAGGCGCGTGAGCAGCTGCGTGGCCTGCGCCTCGATCTCGGCCACCAGGGCCTCGGAGCGCGCGGCGATCAGGTTGTAGGCCACCAGCGTGGGGATGCCGATCACCAGCCCGATGGCCGTGGTGAACATCGCCTCGCTGATGCCCTCGGACAGCGCGCCCGGATCGCCGAGGCCAGACACCGAGATCGACGCGAACATCCGGATCATGCCCAGCACCGTCCCCAGCAGACCCAGCAGCGGCGCGGCCTGCGCGATGGTCGAGAGCCAGACCAGGTGCCGCTCGAGCACGGGCGTGCGCTGGCGGCCCGCGTCGAGCAGCGCGTCGCGCATCTGCTCCCAGGGGCGGTCGGCCTGTTCGAGGCCGGCGCGCATCACGTCGGCGAAGACGCCCGGGTTCTTGCGACAGACCTCGATCGCCATGCTGAGATCGCGGCCCGGCCGCGCCGCCCCCACCACCTCGAGGATCTCCCGCGGCAGCACGCGGCCCCGCCGCAGCGCCCACACGCGCTCCAGGGTGAGGGTCAGCGCCAGCAGCGAGCAGAGCGCCAGCGGGTAGATGAGGATGCCGGTCTTGTCCAGGATCTCGATCATCGCGTCGTCCCCGGTGATGGCCTAGTGGCCGTAGTCGGTGTAGATCATGCGGATCTGCAGGCGGAGCGTCTGCTCCGGCGCGTCGGGGGGCAGGGGTTCAAAGGGCGCCGCCGCCTGGATGGCGGCCACGCTCGCGTCGCGCAGGGTATAGTGCCCCTCTTCGTCCAGCACTTCCACCTTCAGCAGCTCGCCGGTGCGCGCAACCTCGAGGCCGACGAGCGTCCAGCCCTTGATCATGCCGATCTTGAAGGCGTAGGGCGCGTTCCAGTGGGACTCCACCGCGCGGCGGAAACGCTGCATCCAGTAGCCGTAGACCCAGGCGCTGGTGCTCAGGCTGACGTCGCCGAGCAGTTTGACGTTCCCGTCGGGACTCGCCATCGCCTCCTGGTGGACGTCCGACGCGCCCGCGCGCGGACTGGGCGGCTGCTGCTCGCGCGCGGTCGACGGGTCGAGGCGGCGGTAGGCGTCCAGCGGGTTTTCGGTGGCCGGCGTGCCGCGGCGGGGCAGGGCGCCGCGCGGGCTCTCCTCGCTGGGTTCGGCCGGCATGGGCTGTCCGGCCGGCGCGGGCGCGGACGGGGCGCCGGTGTCCATGGCCACCTGGGGGAAGTCGGCGCGGCCGTCGCTGCGCGGGCGGGCGGCGTCCTCCCCGCCCGGCGTGAGGTCGCGCGCGCGGCTCGCCACGTTGCTCAGCAGGTCGGCGCGCTCGGGGGGCGTGTCGGCGCGGTCCTCGGGAAGTTCGGTGAACTGGCGGGGCGTGTCTGCGGGCTCGGGGGCGAAGACGAACTCCAGCGGCGGCGGCTCCTCCTCCGGCAGCGGGCGCGCCGAGGCCAGGTGCAGGCGCTTCACCCCGACGATGGCCCCGGCGTGCAGCAGCAACGCCAGCGCCAGCGCCAGCGTCCACACGCCGGGCCGCGTGCGGTAGGCGTCCCTGGCCAGGATGGGAGTCACGGCACCTGCTTTCCTAGGGCGGGGGAATCCCGACGGATACGGACGGGACGCGCGGTCGGTTCCGGCGGGGGCGTCGCCGGGGCGTCCCCTTGGACACCCCGGCCCCGCCCGACGCGGCAGCTCAGCGGATCAGGACCAGCCGGCGCAGCGCGCTGCCCTCGGCAGACTCGAGCCGGGCCAGGTAGACGCCGCTGGCCAGGCGGCGGCCGGCGTCGTCGCGGCCGTCCCAGTCCACCGCGTGCTCGCCGGCGGCCGCGCGCGTGTCCACGAGGGTGCGCAGCCGCGCGCCGCGCAGATCGTAGACGTCCAGGCGCACCTGGCCCGGCCCGGCGAGCGCATAGCGGAGGCGCGTGCTGGGGTTGAAGGGGTTGGGGTGGTTGTCGAGGCGCGGAGCGGCCGCGGCCGTCTCCGGCACGGCGGTGGTGGCGGCCGGAAGCGCGGCGAGGAAGCTGTTCACGGTGATCCCGCCGAAGTCCAGGTCGCCGAACTGCGCGTTCTGGCCGACGGTCCCCGCCAGGTAGGCCGTCCCGTCAGGTCCGAAGACGACGGCGTGCCCCGCATCCACCCAGTCGCTGCCCGCGGTGGTGGCGTCCAGCACCGTGCCGTCCGCGGCGTAGTCGAGCAGGAGGACGTCCTCGTTGCCATAGGCGGTCGGCGGCATGGCGTTGCCCAGCCAGTCGACCGTGCCGCGCGAGAAGCCGGCGAAGGTCACCGCGTCGGGCCGCGCGCAGAGCACCAGCCCGACCCCGGGGCCGGCGTCGCCGAAGTAGGCGTCGGGATAGCTTTCCCTCAGCCAGAGGAAGTCGCCCTGCCCGTTCACCTTGCACAGGAAGAAGTCGTAGACCCAGTCCGGCCCTTCGGCCTGGATCCCGCCGAAGTCGAAGGCGTCGAAGAGCAGCCCGGCGACGTACACGTTCCCCACGCCGTCCGAGGCCAGCCGCGGCTGCTGGAAGGTGACGTCCTCCACGAAGCGTACCCACTGGCCCACGCCGTCGGCGCCGTACTTCGCCAGGTAGACGTTGTAGGTGAAGCCGGTGCTGGCCTGCAGCCCGCCGAAGCTGTGGTTGCCGCTGCTGCAGGCGCCCGTGGCCCAGAGGGTGCCGTCGGCGTCGAAGGCCAGGCCGCTGAGCGCGCGCACGTTGCCCTGCGCGATCGTCTGCACGAAGTTCCCCGCCGCGTCCAGGCGCCGGATGCTGGTGTCGAGCAGCACGTCGACGCCCACCCACACGCGATCCTGGGCGTCCACGGCCATGGCCGTGATGCCGGAGAGGTTGGCGACGTCGTCGCCGGGGTCGCGCAGCCAGCTCACGTTGCGCGCGGCGTCGAACTTGAGGAGAAAGGCGCGCAGCAAGGTGCCATTGCCGGGCAGCGAGTGCGTCGCGTCCACCTGCAGCGGACCGCGATAGGCGCCGTAGAGCAGCAGCGCGCCCTGGCTGTCGACGGCCATGCCGTCCACGCTCGCCTCGCCCGTGAGGGTGGCGCTCC
This sequence comes from Candidatus Latescibacterota bacterium, assembly GCA_020633725.1. Lineage (NCBI taxonomy): Bacteria > Pseudomonadati > Candidatus Latescibacterota > Candidatus Latescibacterota bacterium. The sequence continues at coordinate 266,730 of JACKDC010000006.1, read as the reverse complement.
AGAGCAGCGCGCCGGTCGCGTCGAATTCCTCCAGCTCGACGGTGCCCAGGTAGTGAAGCGAGATGATGCCCGTGGCGTCCAGCAGCCGCGCGCTGATCGGATGCCCGCCGGGTCCGAGGGTCACGCAGCTCGCGGCCAGCGAGGGATTGCCCGCGCCGACCACGGGCTCCACGTGCACCCAGTCGAAGTCGCGCGCGGCGGCGGGGCCGGCGAGCGCCAGCCCCAGCAGCAGGATCGGAACGAGACGAGGGCGCATGGGACGCCTCCTTGTGTGGGGTCTAGAGCTCGCTCAGCACCTTCCGCTGTCGCGCGAGACGCTGCTCGCGCTCGTCGGCGAAGCGCTTGATGCCGGCGAAGATCGTCTCCTCGTCCAGGCCCGCTTCGGCGATGACGTCCGGCTCGGTCCCACCGCTGAGCCAGTGGTCCTGCCGGTCGGAGTTCAGGGAGTACTCGTCCGTGAGGGGCCCGAGATCCCGCACGGGCTGCATCCGGCGCGTGCCGGTGCTCACCACCATGGCGTCGTAGCGCGCCGCGGCCGGCAGCACCGACTCGCGATAGGCCGCGCCCTGCCGGTCGAAGAGCTCCTCGCTGATCACGGCGACGACCTTCACGTTCACCCCCGCCTGCTCCAGCCGCGGCAGCACCTTGAGCAGGTTGACCGTGGAGCTGGAGCCCTGGGTGAGCACGGTGCCGTGGCGCGGGCCGGGCGCGAAGTCGCGGATGACATAGAGGCCCTTGGCCGCCGCGCGGATGTCCGTGTCGGCGAAAGTGGCGCGGTCGGCCACCGGGAAGTCCGGGCGCGCCACCTCGAGGACGATCACGCCCACCTCCGGCTCGCGCGCCGCGATGGCCGCGGCGGCGAAGTAGCCCGGCGCAACGTCGTTGTAGTCCCAGAAGCTCAGCGTGATCGCCTGACCACGCGGGAAGAGCTTCCACACCTGCGGCGCGAAGATCCCGAAGTGCGTGCGCGCGTCGGCGGCGGTCTCCGGCCCCGAGTGCCCGGCGAGGATGTGCAGCACGCCCACGCGATAGGGACTGTCCTGGTTCTGCTGGCTCCAGACGCGCGCGGGCAGGTACATCAGCGGCGTGAACGCGCCGTAGGTGCCGCTGATGCCCCAGACGCCGTCGTGCGCCGCCGGGTCCAGCGACGCCGTCTGCCCGATCAGGCCGACGATCGTGCTCGCGTTGCCCGCCTCCTGGATGCCCGCCTTGAACACGGTGCCGGCGGGATTGTTCACCGGGTCATAGCGGCCGAAGAGGCCGGTCTTTTCCACGTTGATGGACCCGGCCAGGTCCGCCGCGATCGCGACGAAGCGGTTGTCCGTGACGACGTTCGCCCACTTGAAGATCTCCGAGATCGCGCGGCGCGTGCCGGCCACCGCGCCCGGCTTCTCGAAGAGCTTCACGGAGACCTCGGTGGACGCGCCCGTCACCGAGTCGGTGGCGGTCACCTTCTGGGGTTCCAGCGGCAGGTTCTCCACCGCGAGGCGAGGGTCGGTGAAGGGATCGCGCGCGGCCTTGCGGCGCAGCTCGAGGTCGTCCTTCACGCCGTCGCCGAGGGCCACGAGGCGATTCGCCAGCCAGTCGCCCAGGCCGCCGTCGAGCACGCTCAGGGCAACGTCCACGTTGCGCTTGAACTGGATCAGGCGCTCGCGGTCGTCCTTCAGCGCGCCCGCCTCGAGCCCCTCGAACTTCACGCCGAAGCGCTTCTCGAAGGTGCCGGCCAGCGCGCGGAAGTAGTCGCCGTTCATGGGGAAGGCGTAGGGGTGCGACGCGTGGTCCACCACCGCCTTGCCGTAGCCGGGGATCTCGCCGTCCACGGCGCCCGGCCACCAGCCCTTGATGGTGCGGCCGATGAGGATCTGCGGGCGCCGGTCGGCGGGATCGGCGGCCTCCATGGCCGCGAGGCCCGCGGCGACCTGGTCGTAGTCGTTGCCGTCCTCGATGGAGAACACGTTCCAGCCGTAGGACGCCCACTGGTTCGGGATGTCGTAGCCGGTGAACTCGGGGCCCACCACGCTGCCCACGAGCTCGTCGTCGATGCCCGCGTTGTTGAAGGACAGCAGCACGCGCAGGCGCTTGCCGGTCTTGAGCGCCACCGCCTGGGTCTTGAACTCCTGCGAGTGGCCGCTGGTGAGCGCGAACTCGCCCTCGATGGCCATCACCTTGGGATTCGCCATCGGCGCGCCCATGAAGTCCCAGAAGGCCGCCTTGCCCGCGGCGCTGGCGATGCCCACGCCCGAGGGGCCGCCGTTGACGTCGTTGGTGAGGTCGCAGGTCTCGGAGTGGCCCGACAGCGAGCGGATGCCGCGCAGCTTGGCCTGCGCGAAGAGCGGGTCGTCGGCGAGGCCGCGGTCGACGAGGAGCGTCTTCAGCGCGCCGGCGCCGCGGCGGAAGCCGAGGGCGTCGATTGATAGCATGGAGGTCTTCGGGTCCGCCGCGAAGCGCGCCTCGCCCGTGCGCGCGTGGGCGCGGGCCAGCGCTTCGCCCATGATGATCCACATCGCGTAGGTCACGGGCGCGTTGTGCCCGCCGGCCAGCATGAACTTGTCGCAAAAGGGATGCTTGGGGCGGCGGTAGTCGTAGCGCAGACCGCCGTGGTCCGGGCCGAGCAGGTGGCTGGTCACGACGAAGGGCGTGTAGGCCAGCGGGCCGCCGAAGTGGCCCGTCTGCGCGTAGTTGCCCAGCAGGCTGAGGGTCATGGCCGTGAGCCAGCCGATGGACTCCACCTCGTCCCGATCGTAGTCGGGCACGGTGATGCTGCTCTTGCGCACGCGCTGCTCGGCGTCGATGCCGCTCACGGCGACGCTGCGGGTCTTTTCTTTCAGCAAGGATGGGCTCCTGCGCTCGTGGGTTCGGCACGGAGAACCGTGCGGCGACGTGATTTGACTCAATCATGCCAAAGCCGGCCCGGCGATGGAAGGGCCAGGGTCCCGTCAGCGTAAATGCGGATTAACGGGTACGAAAGGCGTGCTCCGCCGTGACGACGAATTCGTGAGCTCGCTCACGGCGCGTTTCCGTCGCCCGTGATAGAATTACGGGCTCACCCGGAGGTCTGCCATGCGGTACTGGATGGTCGTTGCGCTTGTGCTCGCCTGTTCGCCCGCACGCGGGCAGGCCCAGTGCGTGGACTATGCCGACCACGTCCACTGGGAATCCGAGCTGCTGATCTACGGCTATGCGAATGACCTCGAGGTGGCCGGCGACCTGCTCGCCGTGGCCGGCGGCATCGACGGCCTGCTGCTCTTCGACGTCACCGACCCCGCGCTCCCCGACACCCTCGGCGCTGCGGATCTCCCGGGCTCCGCGCGTGCACTGACGCTCGCGCCGGGCCGGGCCTATCTCACCGAGGACGGCGCCGGCCTCCGCGTGGTCGACATCACCGACCCCACCGCGCCGGTGATCCGCGGCAGCGCGGCCCTCGGCGACATCGGCCCCGGCCTCTGTGCCCGCGGCGATCGGGTCTACGTGGCCACGCGCAACGCCGGCCTCACGATCGTGGACGTGAGCGACCCCGACCTGCCGGCGGTCCTCGGCACGCTCAACACCGCCGGCCAGGCCCAGGCCGTGGCCCTCGACGCCACGGGCACGCTGGCCCTGGTGGCGGACGGCGCCACGGGCCTGCTGGTGGTCGACGTGAGCAATCCCGCCGCACCCACGGTCCTCGGCACCGCCAACACGCCGGGCAACGCGAACGGCGTCTGCGTCGACGGCAACATCGCCTACGTGGCCGACCTCCACGGCGGCCTGCAGGTGGTGAACTTCTCCGCCCCCGCGGCGCCGACGATCATCGGCTCGCTGGTGCTCGGCTACGCCACCGATCTCCGGAAGGACGGCAGCCTGCTCCACGTCAGCATCGAGAACGGCGGCCTGCGCATGGTGGACGTGAGCAATCCCGCCACGCCCGAGCTGCTGGGCAGCGTCTACACCGGCAGCGCCTACGGGGTGGATCGCGCGGGCGATCGCGTCTACCTGGCCGACGGCGACGTGCAGATCATCGACGTCACGGTGCCCGCCTCGCCCGCGCTCCTCGGCGCGCTCGATCCCGGCGGCTACGCCTACGACGCCACGGCCGCGGGCACGCTGGCCTTCGTGGCCGCGGGCCAGGGCGGGCTCCAGATCCTCGACATCGCCGACCCGGCCGCGCCGACGCTGCTCGGCACCTTGCCGACGGCCACCGCCGCCAAGGCCGTGCTGGTGGCGGGCGACACGGCCTACGTGGCCGTCGCCGCGGCGGGCCTGCTGATCGCGGACGTCAGCAACCCCGCGACCCCGGTCACCCTCGGCACGCTCGACACCCCCGGCGACGCGCGCGACCTCGCCCTCGGCGAGAACGGCACGCTCTACGTGGCCGACACTTCGGCGGGCGTGCAGATCGTCGACGTCAGCAATCCCGCGAACCCGCAGCTGCTCGGCACGGCCGCGGTGGACAACACGGCCGAGTCGCTCGCCTACGCCGACTCGCTGCTCTACGTGGCCGGCGGCACGGTGACGATCATCGACCCCACGAACCCGGCCGCGCCGGCGATCCTGTCGACCTACAACCCCAGCGGCTACGCGCGCGGCATCGACGCGGCCGGCGGGTTCATCTACCTCGCCGACAACAACCTCGAGATCATCAACGCGGTCAATCCGCTCGCGCCCCACCTGTACTCGCTCGTCGTCACGCAGGGCGTGAGCTACGGCGCCACGCTGGCCGAGCACTACGTCTACCTGGCCCAGGGCCAGGCGGGCCTGGCGGTGGTGGACGTGTCGAACCTCTCGACGCCGTTCCTCGTGGGCACCGTGGACGGCGACAACCAGGTCGGCGCCCTGGGCCTCGCGCTCAACGACGAGGTCGTGCTCATGCCCGACGGCAACGCCGGCCTCAAGCTCGCCCCCGCGCACTGCGACCTGCTCGTGGGCGCGAGCGATCCGCCGTGGCGGCCGCGACCCCTGACCGTGCTACCGAACCCCAGCCACGGCGACGCGACCCTCGCCTTCACGCTGGCCCGCGCGGGCCGGGTGAGCGCGCGCATCGTCGACGTGACCGGCCGCCACGTCCGCACGCTCACCGCGACCGCAGAGCCCGGCCCCGCGGCCCTGCTCTGGGACGGCCGCGACACGGCGGGCCGACCCGCGCCGGCAGGCGTTTACTTCGTGCGGGCGGACACGCCGGACGGCCCGCGCAGCGGGCGCATCGTGCGGCTGCGCTAGGCGGACCGGGCACCCGCCCCCGGGGGCGGGATTCAAGACTTCATGGTCAGGGTCAAGCTCGCCCCCGGGGGCGAGTGGGGGCTTCTTCGCATGGCCCCTTGACGCCACGAGCATTATACTATACATTAGTGGCGATCGCAAGGGGCAAGCGCGCATTTTCATGGAACTTGCGCCGCGGGACGATCTGGCCGAACCCGCCCCCGGGGGCGGGCTAGCGCGCCAGCACCAGCTTGCTGCTCTCGACCCGACCCTCGGCCTCGAGACGCGAGAAGTAGACCCCCGACGGCAGGGCCCGGCCGGCGTCGTCGCGACCATCCCAGGTCAGGACCTGCTCGCCGGCGGCGAACACGCCCTCCGCCAGCACGCGCACCCGGCGTCCCTGCGCGTCGTGAAGACTCAGCCGCGCGGGACCCGCGGCGCCCAGATCAAAGCGCAGCGTCGTGCTCGGGTTGAAGGGATTCGGGTGGGCGAGGCGCAGCGCCAGTGCGCCCCCACCGCTGGACTCCACGGCCGTAAGATCCGCCTCGAACACGGCCACACCATACGAGGGGATGTAGGCGGCCCCGTCCCGGATCTCCTGGAACAGGCCGGCGATCCACAACTCGTCGCCGCGAGGGAGCAGGGACATCGCCCCACCGATGGGCATGTCAACGATCCCGTGCCAGGCGCCGGCGTCCCAGTAGACGAGGTCCCCGGCGCTGGGATCGTCGCTGAGGAGGAACGAGCCCCCGGCTACCAGGTGGCCGGCGAACGACGCAAGCGCGTAGACGTGACCCTGGATCGTGTCGCCGATCGGAGTCCAGGTGGCGCCGTCCCAGCGCGCGACGCCCGCGGCAGGCAGGCCGCCGGCGTGAGTGAAGTCGCCGCCCACGTAGAGCAGGCCGCTGTCGACCAGCAGCGCGTGCACGGCGCCATCGACGCCCTCACCGAGGGGATGCCAGTCGGCGCCGTCCCAGCGCGCGACGTTCGCGGCCGGCTGACCGCCCGCGAGCGTGAATTCGCCGGCGGCGTAGAGGTCGCCGCCGAAGTCGGCCAGGGCTCTCACGACGGGGAAGTCGTTGCTGCCAGCGATCCCGGCGCCCAGCGGAACCCAGAGCGAGTCCACCCGCATCGCCACGCGCGCGCAGGGCTGGGCGTCGATGCTGGTGAACGCGCCGCCCACGACCAGATGCCCGTCGTGGTCCCCCAACGCGTAGCCACCGTTGCCGAGGTCGCCGTCGAGGCTGGTCCAGTCGGCACCGTCCCAGCGACGAACACCGTGGGTGTGGTAGTCGATGGAGTAGAGGACACCGTCGAAGTCGTGAAGCGCGGGGACGGTCCAGTCACAGGGCTCGTCGGGCGCGTCCAGCGCGTTCCACGCGCCGCCGTCCCAGCGGGCGATGCCGTTGACAACGACCTCGCCCGCCTGTGCGAAGTAGCCACCGACGAAGACCTGCCCGTCGTGAGCTTCCAGGCACAGGGCGTCGCTGCTCAGGCCCTTCCCCGTGCTTCCATAGCGGTCGAGGTGGCCATTGATGAAGCTCTTGTGGAAGGCTCTGCCCGTATCGACAGTGCCGTAGTGGCTGAAGTTGCCAACGGCGAGGAAGTTGGCCGCTTCCCCGTCGAGCGCGTAGACGGGCCCATCGGTCCCATCCAATCCGAAGTAGGACACGCCCCACGCTTGCCCGGTCCAGTAGGCGAGATTCGCTTCGTGACCGTAGGCGGCAGGGAAGTTTCCACCCACGAGCAGGGCGTCGACCTGCCACTCGGGCCCGCTCAGCAAGGTGTAGACGGGACCTGCTGGAGACTGCGCACCGTGCTCTTCCATCCCATGCCAGGCGCTGCCGTCCCAGTAGGCCAGGTTGTCCACCGCGGGTTCGCCCGCCGGCACGTCGCCATGCAGGTCCCCGCCCACGTAGAGCTTGTCCTGAAAGACGGTCATGGCGTAGATCACGTCATTGAAGTCGAAGTAGTAGTAGGGGTAGAGAAACTCCCAGTCGGAGCCGTTCCAGACGCAGATGTAGTCGGCGCCGATCCCCGCCGCGACGAGCTGTCCCTGGTAGATCGTCACGGCTGCCACGCTGCTCAGTGGGATCCATGGGTAGTCGCGCCATGTCGTCCCATTCCAGGAGCGCAGGCCAAAGTCACCGCCCACGTAGAGCACGCCGTCGTTGGCCCAGAGCTCCCAGACCGTGTCGGTGAAGTCTCCCAGTTGCGTCCAGGTGCTTCCGTCCCAGCGGAAGAGATGCCCGGGAAAGTCGCCGCCGGCGATGAGTTCTCCCTGGAAGGCCGCCAGCGATCGCACTGGGGTCAGAAACCCATCGCCGACGGGCGCGCAGGTGCTGCCGCAGGCGTCGTCATCGCCCAGTTCGCTCACCTGGAAGATGTTCCACACCGTCAGGTCACCCACGTGGTGGAAGGCGCCGCCGAAGAAGCGGCCAAGCCCCGGCACGTCGCAGGCGGCGTAGACGGGACCGTCCGTGCCCACGTAGGTGCGGTTGAACTCCGTCCACACCGTGCCCGACAGCTCGGCCTGTGCCGTCCCTGGCCCCAGCCACAACGCGAGCGCCAGCAGCGAAAACGTCCGCATCCTCCACCTCCGGCCCGGATCCGCATCAGATTATAGCAGCGCTCCCGGCCGCTGGCGAGCAAACCGCATGGGCCATTGCGCCGCGCCCGCCGCCCGCGCTACCCTGGGCCGTTCGCCCGGGCAGCCGCCCGCGCAACGTGGAGGGGATCATGGACTTGCGGGGACACGACTACATCGCCACCCAGGACTGGCGGCTCAGCGAGCTGCAGCACCTGATCGACCGCGCCGGCGAGCTCAAGCGGCAGTTCAAGGCCGGCGAGCCGCACCGTCTGCTGCCGGACAAGACCGTCTTCCTCTTCTTTCTCGACAAGTCCACCCGCACCCGCAACAGCTTCGAGGCCGGCGCCACGCAGCTCGGGGCGCACGCGCACTTCATCGACGCCTCCACCAGCCAGATGGCCCACGGCGAGAGCCCGAAGGACATGGGCATCATCTTGAGCAGCTACGGCCACGGCATCGCGATCCGTCACGACCTGGTGCCCGGCGAGGGGAACACGCTCATGCGCGCGGTGGCCGAGCACGCGAGCGTGCCGGTCATCAACATGCAGTGCGACGTGGACCACCCCTGTCAGACCCTCGCCGACCTCATGACCCTGCAGGAGCTGCGCGGCCGCGACCTGCGCGGCCTGCGCCTGGCCGTGAGCTGGGCCTACGCGCCGAGCTACGCCAAACCGGTGAGCGTGCCGCAGGGCCTGCTCACGCTGATGCCGCGCTTCGGGGTGGACGTCATCCTGGCTCACCCGCCCGGCTACGAGCTGATGCCCGAGCAGGTGGAGATCGCGGTGGCCAACGCCGCCGCGGCGGGCACGCGCCTCGAGTTCACCGACGACATGGACGCCGCCTTCGAGAACGCGGACGTCGTCTACCCCAAGAGCTGGGGCGCGCTGAACTACTTCGGCAATCCGCAGGAGGGCCTCGCGCTGGCCGCCGCGCACAAGGACTGGATCTGCGACGAGCGGCGCATGGCCATCGCCAACAAGGACGCCCTCTACATGCACTGCCTCCCGGCCGACCGCGGCAACGAAGTGACGGACGCGGTGATCGACGGCCCGCAGTCGGTGGTCTACCCCGAAGCGGAGAACCGGCTGCACACCTGCAAGGCGATCATGGCGGAGACGATGTGAGCATCGCGCCCCAGGGACCGGTCGAGGCCCGCTGCAGCGCCTGCGGGCGCGCGGCGGCCATCGCGCCCGACTTGTACACGTGTACACAGTGCGGCGGAACCCTGGACCTTCTTTACGACTACCCCGCGCTGGCCCGCCGCCTGGCCGCGGCGGGCGGCGAGGGCGTCAACCCGATGCTGCTGCTCTCGCCCGTGCGCCTCGCCGCCGATGACGCGCTCTTCTTCGAGCTGCTGGACTGGACGCGCGAGCAGCCGGCGACCCGTCTCGCTGACGCGCTCGGCGCACGCCACCTCACCCTGCTCGACGAGACCCGCCTCCCCTCGGGCAGCCTCAAGGATCGCGCCACGCTCGCGGTGCTTCTCCGCGCCCGCGAGATGGGCGCGCGCACGGTGGCCTGCGCGTCCACGGGCAACGCGGGCGCGTCGCTGGCCTGTCTCGCCGCGCGGCTGGGCATGGAGGCCGTTGTCTTTGCGCCGAAGCGCGCCCCCGCGGGCAAGCTGCGCCAGGTGCAGGCCCACGGCGCGCGGCTCATCCTCGTGGACGGCAACTACGACCTCGCCTACGAGCTCTGCCTCGAGGCCACGCGCCGCTTCGGCTGGGTGTCACGCAACACCGCGCACAATCCCTGGTGCGCCGAGGGCAAGAAGAGCGCGGCGCTGGCGCTCGCGCGGCCCGGCGTGCGCAAGATCGCCGACGCGATCCTCGTCCCCGCGGGCGACGGCTGCATCCTCGCCGGGGTGCACAAGGGCCTCGTGGACCTGCAGCGCGTGGGCTGGATCGACGACTTGCCCCGCCTGATCGCGGTGCAGCCCGAGGGCTCGGCGGCCATCGCCGACGCCTGGCGCGCGGGACGCGGCATCGAAGCCGTGCACGCGCAGTCGGTGGCCGACTCGCTGGTGGTCGACCGCCCCCGCGACGGCGAGAAGGCCCTCCGCGCGCTGCGCGAGACGGACGGCTTCGCGGTGACCGTGAGCGATCAGGAGATCTTGGCCGCGTCCTACGAGCTCGCGCGGCTCGAGGGCATCTTCGCCGAGCCGGCGGGCGCGGCGTCCATCGCCGGCCTTCGCCGCGCGCTGGCCGACGGCCTGCTGGAACCGGACGCGCGGGTCGTCGCGCTCGTCACCGGCCACGGCCTCAAGGACGCCGACGCCCTCGCGCCGCTCTTCACGCCGGCGCCGGTGATCACGGCGCTGGAGGAGGTGGCGCCATGAGCTGGGACCTGCCGCCGGAGCGCCGCGAGACCGTCACCCTGCGCTGCACGGTGAACGGGCGCGCAGTGGAACGCGAGGTCGAGACCACGCGGCGGCTGCTGCACTTCCTGCGCGAGGACCTCGGGCTCACGGGCGCCAAGGAGGTCTGCGCCGAGGGCGAGTGCGGCGCCTGCAACGTCATCATGGACGGGCGGCTGGTGAACAGCTGTCTCGTGCTCGCGGCCGAAGCCCAGGATGCCACGATCACGACAGTCGAAGGCCTCGCCGGCCACCCCGTGCAGACCGCGATGATGGACACGCACGCCGTGCAGTGCGGCTACTGCTTCCCGGGCCTGGTGCTGAGCGCGGCGGACCTGCTGGCCAAGACGCCGCATCCCGACCGCGCCGCGATCAAAGCCGCGCTGGCGGGGAACATCTGCCGCTGCACCGGCTATGCGAAGATCCTCGATGCCGTTGAGCTGGCGGCCCGGACCCTCGACCCGGGGCAGGACGCATGAGACCGCCCCACGCGCTCACCGCGCTCCTGCTCGTCGTGATGACCGGCGCCTGCGGCATCCCGCGGCCGGAGGATCCCGTCGAGCCGCCCGTCCTGCCCACGGTGACGGGCATGGTGCTCCACGGCGCGACCGGCGACCCGATCACGGTGACGGGCACCGCGGTGGAGGGCGAGATCGTCACCTACGCCGGCGGAGAGACCGAGCAGTTCACCGCGCGCTTCTTCGACGACACGGCCACGGAGTTCACGCCCGCGAGCGGCTTCGGCATGAGCTTGCGCGTGGACGACACCGCCATTGCCGCCACGGCCGGCCAGAGCGGCTGGACCTACCGCGTGCGCGGCGTCGCGGAGGGCGCCACCACGATGACGGTGAGCGTGCACTACGAAGGAGTGGCCGAGTACACGTCGCCGGCGCTGCCGATTCGCGTGGACCGTCTACTGGAGACCCTGCACTGGCTCTCGCCCGACACGCTGAACACCATCGTGACCGCGGGGCCCGTGGCCATCGAGGTCGCGCCGCTGGCCGGCAGCGACGTCACCCGCGTCAGCTTCCGCGTCAACGGCGTGCACCTGGTCACCGACACGAGCCCGCCCTTCACGGCCAGCTGGGATCCCACGCGCTTCGCCGCGCCCGGCCTCTACGAGCTGTCGGCGCTGGGCATGGACAGCGGCGGCGTGCCGCTCGCCGCCGACACGCTGCTGCTCATGGTGCCGCAGCTCACGGGGACCGTCACCGGCCGCTACGGCGGCGTGGGCGACGATCGCGTCTACGCCATGCTGGACGACGACGGCGCCACCGTGCTCGCCGGCGAGCTGAGCGTGCCGAGCGGGGGCATCGACGCGTGCGTGCTCTCGATCACGCCCGGCGGCAATCGCTGGGTCAGGGCCTACGGCGGCAGCGGGAGCGACCACCTGCGCTGCCTCGCGGTGTTGCCGGCGGGCGGTTACGTCGTCGGCGGGTGGACGACCTCGCTCCCGGACAGCCGCGGCCCGAACGCCTGGGTCATGCGCCTGAACGAGGGCGGCGCGGTGGTGTGGAGCCGCATCCTCGGCGCGGTGGACGACACGCAGTACGTCCACGCGCTCGCGCTCGGCGCCGACGGCAGCGCGATCGTGGCCGGCGAGCGGCAGGCGGCGGGCGAGTCGCGGCTGGTGCTGGTGAAGCTGAACGCGGCGGGCGACGTCCTGTGGAGTCAGGAACACGGCGGGCCGGGCCGCAGCATCGGCTACGCCGTGGCGATCGACGGCGACGGCTTCATGGTCACCGGCCTCCGCGAGCTGGCCGGGCAAGAACGCCTGTGGATGCTCCGCGCGAACGCCGACGGCAGCGAGGACTGGAGCCTCGACTACGCGCTGGGCGGTCCCTTCAACGCGGGGCGCGCGCTGCTCCCGCGCGCGGGCGGCTGGGCCGTGCTCGGCGGCGGCGACAAGGACCTCTGGCTGCTCGGCCTCGATCCGACCGGCGACCAGGACTGGAGCCAGCGCTACGGCGACGGCGGCTGGGACCAGGGCTTCTGCCTCACCGCCATGCCCGCCGGCGGCTACCTGCTGGGCGGCGTGCTGGAGACAGGCGCGCTGGGACGTCAGCTCGTGCTCGTGCGCACGGACGGCGCGGGCAACCAGAGCTGGCTCGCCAGCTTCGGCGACACCGGCGCCGACGAAGCGCGCGCCCTCTTCCCCCACGGCGCGGGCGCGCTGGTGGCCGGCGTCACCGACGCGGACAGCGCCGGCGGCGCGGACATCTGGCTGATGGGCGTCGACGCCACCGGCAACGCGATGAGCTACTAGCATGCACTACGACCGACCGCAGACGATCGCCGACGCCGCGGCCGCCCTGGCCGCGGGCGACGCGCGCGCGCTGGCCGGCGGCACCGATCTGCTGGTGCGCCTCGGCCGCGAGCAGGGCTGGCCCGCGGGGCTGGTGGACCTGAAGTCGCTGCCCGAGCTGCAGGGCATCGAAGTGCGCAAGGACGTGCTGCGCGTCGGCGCGGCGGCGCCGCTCGCCGACCTTCACGCCCATCCCGCCCTGGCCGCCTGGCCCGCCCTCGCCGAGTCACTGCGCGTCTTCGCCGCGCGGGCCATCCGCGAGCGCGCGACGCTCGGCGGCAACCTGGCGAACGCATCGCCCGCCGCCGACACCGTGCCGCCGCTCATCGTCTACGGCGCGCGGGCGGTGACCACGCGGCGGGAGTTGCCGGTGGAGGAAGTGGCCACCGGGCCGGGGCGCACCCAGCTCGAGGCCGGCGAGATCATCACCGCGGTGGAGATTCCGCGGCCGCCGGTGGGCGCGGTGAGCGTCTTCCACAAGCTCGCTTTCCGCGACGCCATGGCGATCGCCGTGGTGAACGTGGCCGCGCAGCTCGTGCTGGAGGGACGCGTGGTGCGCGAGGCGCGCATCGCCCTGGGCGCCGTGGCCCCGACGGTGATCCGCGCGCGCGAGGCCGAGGCGGCGTTGATCGGAAAGCCGCTCGATGCCGCGCGCATCGCCGCCTGCGCGGCCGCCGCGGCGGCGGATTGCGCGCCCATCGACGACCTGCGCGGCACGGCGGCCTACCGCCGCACAATGGTGGAGCGGATTCTCGTCTACCGGCTGGGGAGATTCGCCTCCGCGAACCCCGCTTCCTCGTAGACGAACTCCTCCACGAAGCCCAGGCGCTTGTAGAGCCGTTCCGCGGCGCGGTTGCCCGCGTGGACGTTCAGCCCGATCCAGCGCACGCGCGGACCCAGCGCGGCCAGCAGGGCGGCGGTGGCCGCGCGGGCGTGACCCTCCCCGCGGCGCTCGGTGCGCGTGGCGATGTTCCCGAGCATCGCGACGCCTTCGGCCTCGGAATACACGTGCAGCCCCGCCACGCTGAGCAGCACGCCCTTCTCCTCGACGCCGTAGAACATCCCCTTGCCCAGCTGCACGGGCTCGAAGTGCGCCTCGGGATAGCTGTCGGCGTAGAGCGCGCTGAGCTGCTCCAGGTCCGCGGGGCCGAGCGCGCGGGCGCGCCGCGCCTCGCCCACCGAGCCGGGGAAGCCCTTCCAGAGCATGCGGCGGAAGCGTCCGCGGCGGTTCACGGTGCGGGCGCTCGCCAGCGTGAGCAGGTCGGCGTCGAAGCCGTGGACGAAACCCGCCGGCGGCAGGAGCGGCAGCGCCGCGGCGAAGGGCGCGCCGATCGCGCCCGCGCCGCCGAAGGCGATGAGCGCCGGCACGCTGAGTCCGCGATAGAGGAGGAGCAGGGCCTCGGGCTTCGCCGGCGCGCCCCAGGCGAAGTAGTCGGCCTGCGGCCATTCCGCGGGATCGAGATCGCCCAGGTGGAACAGATAGCGCCCGGGATCGCGCGCGCAGAAGGCGCGGATGACGGCGGTGTCGTCCAGACGCTGCCAGCTCACGGCCAGACCTCGGGCGTTGAGCCCGGGCGCCTACACCATGTCCGACGGCACCGGGCTCGGCTCCCGCTCGTTGTCGGGCACGGGCGGCGCGCCGTCAAGCGCGGAGTCCACCAGACGGCGCAGCACGCTGTCGATCTCTGCGAGCAGCGTCTCCTGGCGCACGGGTTTGGAGACGTAGCCGTCCAGCCCCGCCGCGAGGCAGCGCTCGCGCGCGCCCTGCATGGCGTGGGCCGTCATGGCGATGATCGGCAGGTGGCCGCCGCCGGCGCGCTCCTCCTCGCGGATGATGCGGGTGGTGGCGAAGCCGTCGAGCACGGGCATCTGCAGGTCCATGAGCACCAGGTCGTAGGGCCGGTCGGCGCGCCGCAGCAGGGACAGCGCCTCCTCGCCGTTCCAGGCCTCCGTGGCGGAGAAGCCGGCCTTCTCCAGCAGGCGCATGGCCAGTCGCTGGTTGACGGCGTTGTCCTCCACCAGCAGCACGTGCAGCCCGCGGCTGCCCGTGGCCGCGGGCGCGGCGGCCTCCTCGGGCGTCTTCTCGGGCAGCGGCGCCACCTGCTCGCCGCGGAAGCGCAGCGGCAGCTCCAGGCTGAAGCGGCTGCCGCGGCCGGGCTGGCTCGTCACCTCGATCTGTCCGCCCAGGCGGACGGCGAGGTCGCGGCTCATGCAGAGGCCGAGGCCGGAGCCCTCTTCATCCTTGGCGCAGCTGCCGTGGGCGTAGGGCGAGAAGATGCGCTCCAGCTCCTCGGACGGAATGCCCACGCCGCTGTCGGCCACGTCGAAGCGGAGGCGGATCCACTCCTCGTCGCGCGCGAGCTCGCTGACGCGCAGCGTCACGCCGCCTTCGCGGGTGAACTTGATCGCGTTGCCCATCAGGTTGCCGAGGATCTGGCGCAGGCGCAGGACGTCCCCGTGCAGCTGGTGCGGCAGGCCGTCCTCGGCGGTCACCGCGAAGACGAGCCCGCGCCCCTCGGCCTGCGGGCGGAAGGTCTTCTCGAGGCCCTGCAGCAGGTCGGCGAAGCGGAAGTCCACGGGCGTCAGGTCCACGCGGCCCGACTCCTGGCGCGAGAAGCCGAGGATCTCGTTGATCACGGCGAGCAGGTGCTCCGACGAGAGCTGCACCGACTCCAGGTACTCGCGCTGCTCGCGGTCGAGCTTGGTCTGCAGGGCGAGTTCCGTCATGCCCAGGATGCCGTTCATGGGCGTGCGGATCTCGTGGCTCAGGTTCGACAGGGCCTCGGCGCGCTTGCGGTTGACGTCCTCGGCCGCCTCGCGCGCCGTGCGCTCCTCGCGCACGCGCTCCATCACGTCGTCGGCGTCCATGAGCACGCCGATCATGCCGCGGCCGTCGCCCACGGGGGCGCGGCTCGACAGCAGCTGGCGCTCGCTGCCGTCGGCGAGCTGCAGGCGCTCCAGCGACCCGAGCTCCGCCTTGCCGTGGTCCATCACCTGGCGGTTGCGCGCCTCGAACTCGCCGGCGCTCTCGAGGCTCAGCTCGCTGTCGCGGACGTGGCGGCCCGCCACGGTCTCGGTGTCGCCCAGGCCCACGGTGCGCGTGAAGGCGACGTTGGCCTGGCGCAGCACGCCCGCGGCGTCGGTGCGGAAGAAGGCGGCGGGCAGCGCGGCGAGCAGGGACTCGTCGCGACGGTGGGCCACCAGGAGGCGGCGGTGCGCGCGCCCGAGTCGAAGATGGCGATCCTGCTGCAGCTCCGCGGCGCCGAAGCCGAGGATCACCAGCAGGCCAAGGCCGAAGAGCGCGAACTGCAGGGCGTTGGCGCCGGGCGCGCGCGCCATGAGGATGGGACCCTGCACGTCCGCCGGCAGCGGGCTCGACTGCGCCGACGGCACGGTGGGCACGATCAGCGCGTCCGCGGCGAGCACGAGCGCCAGCGCGGCGACGGTCCAGCCCAGGTTGCGCAGCGTGTGGCGACGTCGCTCCCGGTTCGGCGGCGACGCCACGAAGCCGGACAGGTGCAGGCCCAGCGCCAGCGGGATGATCCCCAGCGCCGCCGCCAGGCGCAGTGCCGGCAGGCCGAAGGGAAGGCGTCCCGCCATGGGATCCGGCAGCAGCCCGAAGAGCGGGAACTCCATCACCAGCAGGCCCAGGGGCATGGCGAGGCCGAGGATCAGCAGCCAGGGCAGGCGCGAGACGCGCTCGCTCTTCACCGCGCTGAGGAAGGCGGCCGCGCAGCCCAGGGCCGCGATGCTCTTGGCCAGCCACAGGCCGCCCAGGAGGATGCGGGGTTCGAGCGCCGCACCGAGCAGCAACGCCGCCGGCAGCAGCAGGTGGATGTGATAGGGCAGCTGCCGCAGGCGCCGCACCGGCAGCGCCCGGCGCGCGAACTCCATGGACAGCGCGTAGCCGCCCAGGAGCAGCAGGTCGCGCGCGAAGAGCGCGGGGCGGGCGGCGTGGGGAATGGCGTCCAGGGAGCGCAGCAGCTCCACCGCGCCGAAGCCCACGAGCGCCAGCGCAAAGGCGCCCCAGGGCAGGGACGACTCCCGTCGCCGTCGCGCGAGCTCAGCCACCAGGGCCAGCAGCAGGAAGCCGAAGCCCAGGGCCAGGCTCGTATCGAGGGACCAGTCCGCGTGCTGCATCGTGTACCTCAACCTCGCCGACTCTCGCCGCCCACGTTCAGGAGCAGCGCGTTCTCATCCGCGATCCCTTCCGCGGCCGCCACGGCGGTGGTGGCGGCAAAGCTCTCGATCCGCGCGAGCAGTTCGTGGGCCTTGAAGGGCTTGATCAAGTAGCTGTCCATGCCGGCGTCGAGGCAGCGGGCCTCGTCGCCGCTCATGGCGTGGGCCGTGAGGGCGATCACCGGCACGTGGCGGCCGCTGGCCTGCTCGCGGCGCCGGAGCTCGCGCGTGGCGCTGAAGCCGTCGAGCTCGGGCATCTGGACGTCCATGAGCACCACGTCCACGATCTCGCGGTCGAGCAGCTCGAGCGCGATGCGCCCGTTGCTCGCCACCACCACATGGTGTCCGGCCTTCTCCAGGATGCGGGACGTCAGGCGCTGGTTGACCGCGTTGTCCTCGGCCAGCAGCACCCGCTGCGGCCGATAGCGCCCCGGCTCGACCGCGCTCCGGCGCGCGCCGGGATCGGCCTCGCCCGTGCTCGCCGCGCGCGGCTCGCCCTGCAGCAGCTGTTCCAGCTGACGGGGATTCACCGGCTTGGCCAGACAGCCGCCAAGGCCGAGGTCGCGCACGAGCTGCCGTGCCCGCGACAGTTCGTTGACGCCGGCGAGGAGCAGCACGTGCTGCGGCGCCAGCGTGGAGAGCTCCAGCAGGCTGCGCAGTGGCGCGCCGCTGCCCACGAGGCCGTGGTCCACGAGCAGCAGCGCGTCCGCGGCGCCGTCCATCTGCTCCACCACGCGATCCAGCGCGTCGAGGGTTCTCACGTCCGCGCCCGCGGCGCCGAGGCTGCGCCCCAGCAGCGAGGCGCGCATGTGCGACGCCGTGGCCACGACCACCCGACGCCCCGCCAGGGCGAGCGGCCCGCCGACCTCGGCGCCTTCCGCCACGCGCAGATCCAGCCGCAGGGTGAAGGTGCTGCCCTCGCCCTCGCGGCTGTCCACCCACAGACGCCCCCCCATCATCTGGGTCAGCGCCTGCGAGATGCTGAGCCCCAGCCCCGTGCCGCCGTAGCGCTTGGTGACGCTCCCGTCGGCCTGCTCGAAGGCCTTGAACACCACGGCCAGCTTCTCGTCCGAGATGCCGATGCCCGTGTCGCTGACGCTGATCTCCACGGCCGCGCGGTCGTCCTCCAGCTCGGCGAGCTCCGCCTTGAGCACCACCTCGCCCTGGCCCGTGAACTTCACGGCGTTGCCGACCAGGTTGATGAGGATCTGCCCCAGCCGCACCGGATCCCCCACGAGCGCGGAGGGCAGCGCCGGATCGACGAAGGCGATCACGTCGAGGCCCTTGCGCTGGGCCTGCATCACCAGGCCGCGGAGGCTGTCGTGCACGAGATCGCGCAGGGAGAACTCGGACAGGTCGAGCTCGAGCTTGCCGGCTTCGATCTTGGAGAAGTCGAGGATGTCGTTGATGACCGTGAGCAGGTTGGCCGACGAGGCCTGGATGGCGTCGAGGTACTCGCGCTGCTCGCCGTCCAGCGGCGTGTCGCCCAGCAGCGAGCTCATGCCCACGATGCCGTTCATGGGCGTGCGGATCTC
This sequence comes from Candidatus Latescibacterota bacterium, assembly GCA_020633725.1. Classification (NCBI taxonomy): domain Bacteria; kingdom Pseudomonadati; phylum Candidatus Latescibacterota; species Candidatus Latescibacterota bacterium. The sequence goes on along the minus strand of JACKDC010000006.1, from coordinate 248,593 downwards.
GTGGCTCATGTTGGCCAGGAACTCGCTCTTGGCGCGGCTGGCCAGCTCGGCGGACAGCGCGTTGCGCCGCGCCGAGTCGACGGCGGTGCTGAGCCGCTGATTCGCCTCGGCCAGGGTCTCGTTCACGGCCTCCACCTCGGCCCGCGCGCGCCGCGCGAGCTGCGTCGCGTGCCGTTCGCCAGCCAGGGTTCGCCGCAGCAGGGCGAGGCCCACCAGCCAGGTCAGTCCCATCACCACGAGCAGCATGAGGAAGTGACGCTTCAGGTTCAGCTCGGCGTGCTGCAGGTCCGCGCCGTCCCGCACCATGTGCGTGGTCTGCTCGCGCACGTAGGAGGCGAGCAGCGCCGGATCGACGGTGTAGCCCCGCTCCTTGAGCGTGTCGAGCTGAAGCACGATGTGGCTCTGGAAGTTTCTGTCGTCCTCCAGATGGTCTGTCCAGGAGCGTTCGAGCCGCCAGAAGAACATGGCCAGCGTGACCAGGAGCGTGAGGCTGAGCAGCGCGCTGATGGTGAAGATCCCCCCCGGCGACGAATGCTGCCGCCTGCGCGGACTCAGCGCAAAGCCGGACGAGGACAGGCCGGTGGCCAGCACGTCCTCGCGCGCGAACTGGCCCGTGTCGAGGCCGGTCATGCTATGCCCTTCGCGCTCCACGCGATCCGCCTAGAGCGAGCTCAGCAGGGGCTGAAGACGCTCGATCTCCTGCCGGAGCAGGTTGTAGGCGCCGACGGCCTCGCTCAGATCGCCGCTGCGGCCGATCTGCTCGAGCGCCCAGGCGGCGTCCTGCGCGTTCTGCGCGCTGAAGTTGCTCACGGCGCCCTTGAGCGTGTGCGCGCTCTTGCGCAGCCCGTCGCTGTCGCCGTTGCGCACGGCCGACTCGATCTCGGCCAGCATGTTCGGCACGTCCTCCATGAACATGCCGGCGAGCTCGATGAGCAGCTCGATGTCCCCCGCCACCCGGTCCAGGGCGGCGGCGCGGTCGAAGACGCTGAGATCCATGTCCACGTTCACGTTGATGTCCTTTCCGTCATCGTGTGGGGCTTCGACGCCAGGCGCCGCCGGGCCGAGGGACGTGCCCTGCGCCACGGCGGCGAGTGTCGCCAGGAGCTGTTGCTCGTCGATGGGCTTGGCCAGGTAGTGGTCCATGCCCGCCGCCTCGCAGCGGGCGCGGTCGCCTTCCATGGCCTGCGCGCTGAGGGCGATCACCGGCAGGTGCGCGCCGCCGGACTTCTCGTAGTCGCGGATGGCCCGCGTGGCCGTGAGGCCGTCCATGTCGCGCATCTGGACGCCCATCAGCACGGCGTCGAAGTCGTCGAGCGCGATGGACTCGATGGCCTGGATCGCCGAGTCCACCACCGTCGCCCGGTGGCCGTGCTGCTGCAGCAGGGTGCGCAGCTTCTCGCGGCTGGACTCGCTCTCGTCCGCGACCAGCAGGTGCAGGGAGCGCAGCGGCGGCGCTGGCGACGGCGGCGCGGCCGCCACGGGCGCGGCGGGGGCGGGCGCCGGCGTCGGCTGGCCGGGAGCCGCGGGGGTCTCCTTGGCGCCAAAGTCGGGCTTCTGCTGGCCCACGAGCAGGCTGAACGGGCAGGTGAAGTGGAAGTTGCTCCCCTGGGACGGGACGCTCTGCATCCACATGGTCCCATCCATGGCCTTCACCAGCCGCGACGCCAGGCTGAGCCCCATGCCGCCGTTGCGATGCCGCCGCGACGCCGCCTGCCCCTCGTCGCCGAAGGCCGAGAACAGGCTGTTCTGCTGCTCGTCGGGAATGCCGCAGCCGGTGTCGTGGACGGTGAAGTGCAGCGACACGCCGCCGGCCGTCTCCCGCGCGAGCTGCACCTTGAGGACGACCTCGCCCTCCTCGGTGTAGCGCACGGCGTTGCCGAGCAGCTGGTCCAGCACCTGCCGCAGCAGATGCGCGTCGCCGACGAGCCGCGGCGGAATCTGCTTCTCGATCTCGGCGCGCAGCGTGAGCCCACGGCGCGCGGAGGCCTCGGCCATGGCGCCGAGCGCGTCGCGCAGGACCTCGCGCCAGTCGAACTCCTCCGCCTTCACGGTGAGGCGGCCCGCCTCCAGCTCGGCGTAGGTGAGGATCTCCTCGATGCTGCGCAGCACGCCGCGCGCGCCGCGCTCGAGCGTGGCCAGCCCTGCGGCCGGATCCTGCCCCGAGGCGATGGCCTGCCCGGCCTCCGTCACCAGGCGGCGGGCCGGCAGGCGCAGGCGGTCGCCCACGCGAATGAGGAAGCTGGGCAGCGTGTCCTCGGCCTTGGCCGTCTCGGAGCGCGCGGAGTCCAGGGCCGCCCGTCCGGCCGCGAGGCCGGCGCTCAGGCGGCGAAGGCTGAGCCGCTGTCCGCAGGCGCGCGCCAGGTTCGCGAAGACCTCCTGGCGTGGCGCGGCCCAGTCGCCCTCGTCGGCGCTGAAGAGCAGCAGCGCGCCGGCGCCCTGACCCACGGGGAAGAACCAGCAGACGCGATGCGCCTTGGGCAGCGCCTTGCCGAAGGGCGGGTCGCCGTCGGCGTGCAGATCGAGGCGGAAGGGATGCTCCGCGGCCAGCGTGGGCCGCAGGCTGTCGGGCAGCCGCTCGGGCAGGTAGTCCACGAGGACGCCCGCGTCCTTGCTCTCCACGGCGCGATAGTGCGCGCGCTCCACGGGCGACTGCGCGTCGACGGCGGCGTAGAGCGCCACCCAGCCGGAGAGCCGCAGCTCGGGATGCGCCAGCAGCGTGCCGAGCGCGCCGTCGAGGTCGTCGTGATCGAGCAGGGTGAGCACGGTGGTCTGCAGCGTCATCAGCTGCTCCATCGAGTCGAGCGCGGTCTCGGCGCGCTTGCGGTCGCCCACGTCGTGGCCGCTGCCGCGGAGCACGCTGCTCTCGCCGTCCTCGGAGACCACGCGCTTGAAGATCAGCTCGAGGCTGTGAACCTGGCCTCCGCGCGTGATCACCTCGAGCTCGACGGCCTTGGCGCGCCCCATGCGCGCGGTGGCGAGGTGACGCCGCAGGGCCTCGATGCTCGCGGGCGTCACCAGCTCGCTCAGGCTCATCTGCGCCACCTCGGCGGCGTCGAAGCCCAGCAGTTCGGTGGCGGCGCGGTTGAGGGAGAGCAGGCCGGCGGTGCCGGTGGCGTCCTCCTCGATGGTGGCGGTGATCACGAGCTCGCGGGCGTCGTCCATGAGCTTGGCGTAGCGCTCGCGGCTGGCGTCCGCGTCCTCGGCAGCCTGGCGCGAACGGACGCGCCCCACGGCCAGCAGCAGCGAACCCAGCGCCAGCAGCACGAGGACGGCCAGGTAGAAGCGCAGCAGCTGGCCCAGGTAGGGCTGCATCGCCGCGCTGAGTTCCGACGCGGGCAGGAACGCCACGAGCTTCCAGCCGCCCTGACCCTCGCTCTTGGCGTCCAGTTCCTCGAGCCAGCGGCCCGGCCGCAGGCTGCGATAGGTGACGAGACCGCTCGCCTCGCGCTGCTGGCCGTCGCCCGTGCTCAGGATGCGGTGCCAGAGCTCGGGATCGGCCGTGCTGGGATCGAAGGCCGCCGTGGCGGGACGTCCCGCCGCGGTGGCGAAGAGCGTGCGTCCACGGCGATCGAGGATGCGCAGATCCGTCGCCGCGTTCTGCGCCTGCTCGCCCATCTCGCCCAGCAGGTGCGCCGTGCGATAGGAGAGCACCAGGCAGCCCTGGCTGCGCCCCGCCTCGCGCACCGCGGTGGCGACGCTCAGGCGCGCCGACTGGTCCTCGGGCATCCAGTAGCGGACCTCGCCGGCCGGCAGGCTGCCCAGATCCACGGGCGCGCGCTTGCGGCGACTCTCGGCGGAGTCGGGGAAGACGGCGACCGGCTCGCTGTCGGCGTTCTCCAGCCGCAGCAGCTGATGGCCGGCGCGGTCGTAGAGCGTGAGCGCGTCGTAGACGCCCTTCACCTGCGCGAAGTTCTCCAGGTCGCGCGCGAGGGCGAGGGCGTCGTCGCGGTCCAGCTGCCCCGGCGCCTCGCCCACGCCGACGAGCATCGCGCGTCCGACGCTGGCGTTCTTCGCGAGGGTCAGCAGGTCGGCGGAGATCTGCCGCAGCTCGCGCTCGGCCACGTCGCCCTGGAGTCGCAGCCGCGACTGCTCCTGGTCCGCCAGGAACTCGGTGCGACTGGCCCGTTCCGCCACGAAGAGCAGCACGCCGATGGCCAGCACCATCAGCGCCGAACCCAGGAAGTAGGCCAGGAAACGGGGCAGGGCCCGCTTCATGGCGCCGTCTTGCGAGTGCCTGCGCTTGCCCATCATCGTTCGGGCTCCTTCATGGCTCGAGCCGCGATTGCTCGCGGCAAGGTCTGAAATGCCGGCGCCTGCGGCGGGTTTGCCGCCGACTCGTGCGCAGGTGCTGAAAGAGTTGCCACCTGCGGCCACGGGGCGTGCGGCGAGCGGGGCCTCCCGTGGGGCCCTGCCGCCGCGCCTGGCGCGCATTTCGCTGCCGTCAAATCAGTTAAGGCTGAGCGTCCGCCCCGGCGAACGGAGCGGCTGTCGCGCGAAAGGGGAGAGAAGCAGAGGGCGGGCCAGTTTGGTCGAGGGCTCCCGCTATAATCGGAGACCGGCTGCGCGCAGGGCGGCGCGCACCCGGTCTGGCGTCAGGGGAGTCTCCCGCAGGCGGACGCCGGTGGCGTCGGCGAGGGCGTTGGCCACGGCGGGGGCCGGGCCGTTGATGCAGATCTCGGCCACGGCCTTGGCCCCGAAAGGCCCCGTGGGTTCGTGGTCCTCCACGAAGATCACCTGCTGCTCGGGCAGGTCGTCAGGCACCAGGTAGCCGTGCTCGCGGAAGCTGGCGGCCTGGGGACGTCCCGCCGCGTCGAAGGCCATCCGCTCCACCAGCGCCATGCCCAGTCCCTGGGCCACCGCGCCCTCCACCTGCCCCTCGGCCATGGCGGGGTTGAGGACGCGGCCCGCGTCCACAGCCGTGACGAAGCGCAGCACGCGGATCGCGCCGGTGGCCAGGTTCACCTCGATCTCGGCGAACTGCGCCGCGAAGGGCGGCGGCGAGTCCGGCGACACGTGGCTGGCCGAGGCCATGAGCTGCCGCTGATGGTCCGTGTAGAGGCTCCGCGTGCCGATCTCGGTGAAGGGCAGGCGGCGGCCGTCCGGGGCCAGGACGGCGGGGCCGTCCAGCCGCAGGCCGGCGGCATCGGCGTCGAGCAGCAACGCGGCGTAGTCGAGGATGCGCGCGCGCAGCGTCTCGGCCGCCTTCTTGACCGCGCCGCCGCTGATGTAGGTGGTGCTCGAGGCGTAGGCGCCCGGGTCGAAAGGCGTGTGGTCCGTGTCGCCGCTGGTCACCACGATCATCGCCGGCGTCACGCCCAGCACCTCGGCGGCGATCTGCGCCAGCACGGTATCCGAGCCGGTGCCGATGTCCGCGGCTCCCACCATGAGGTTGAAGCCGCCGTCCTCGTTCATCTTGAGGAAGGCGCCGGCCATGTCGATGCCGGGGATGCCCGAGCCCTGCATCACCAGCGCGAAGCCCAGCCCCCGCCGCAGCGGCGAACAGGGCGGCGCATTCGGCGGCGGACAGCCCCGCGGGGCCGTGTCCCAGCCGATGGCCTCGCGCCCCGCACGCAGGCAGCCCTCGATGGCGCCGCTCGTCAACGTGGACAGCACGCCCTCGCGGCCCTCGCCCAGCTTCGCGGCCACCTCCATGGCGTCGCCCACGCGCAGCGCGTTGTCCAGGCGCAGGCGGAAGGGATCGGCGCCGAGTTCGCGCGCGGCCTCGTCCATGAAGGACTCCAGCGCGAAGAAGGCCTGGGGCGAACCGTAGCCGCGAAAGGCCCCCGCCGGCGGCCGGTTGCTGTAGACGGCCACGCCCCGGTGCCGCACCGCCGGCGCCGGGTAGAGGCTGAGGCCCTTGTTGGCCGACACGGACATCACCGTGAGCGCGTGCGCGCCGTTGGCGCCGGTGTTCTCGAGGATGTCCATCTGCATGGCGGTCAGGCGTCGCGCGGCGTCGAAGCCCGCGCGGTAGCGCACGCGGGCCGGGTGACGGCTGCGCGCGAAGCGCAGTTCCTCGGCGCGGCTCAGGACGAGGCGCACGGGACGGCCGGTGCGCAGCGTCATCAGCGCCACCAGCTCCTCGCCGAGGATCTCCTGCTTGCCGCCGAAGCCGCCGCCCACGCGCGCCTTGATCACGCGCACGCGGCTCGTGGGCAGGTCGAGCAGGCGCGCGACCACGCGCCGGACGTGAAAGGGCACCTGCGTGCTGCTGCGGATCACGAGGCGGCCGTCGGCGTCGAGCCAGCTGCTGCACACGTGGGGTTCCAGCGAGCACTGCTGCACCTGGTGCGTGCGGTACTCGCGCTCGATCACGGCGCTCGCCGCCGCGAAGCCGGCGTCCACGTCGCCCAGGTCGAGCGAGGTGCGCGCGGCGACGTTCCGCGCGGGGTCCTCCGGCCAGAAGAGCAGGTCGGTCTGGGGGTCGTCGGGGCGGGGCTCGTCGTGGACGATGGGCGCGCCCTCGGCCTGGGCCTCGCGCTCGTCGAGGAAGTGGGGCAGCAGCTCGTAGTCCACCGCGATGGCCGCGCAGGCCGCCGCGGCGGCGGCGGGCGTTTCGGCGGCCACGAGCGCCACCTTGTCGCCCACGTGGCGGACCTTGTCATCCAGCAGATAGCAGTCGTAGGGGCTGGGCTCGGGGAAGCCCTGGCCCGCGCTGGTGTAGGCGCGGCGGGGGACGTCGCGCCAGGTGAGCACCGCCGCCACGCCGGGCAGCCGCAGCGCGGCGGTCGTGTCGATGGCGCGGATGCGCGCGTGCGCGTGAGGGCTCGGCAGGATCGCGAGCATGAGCGCGCCGGCAGGCTCCAGGTCGCCGGCGAAGACGGGCTCGCCGCGCACCAACGCGCGGCCGTCCACGCGCCGCGCATCGTGACCGACGACGCGCAGCGGCGCGCCGCCCTCCCGCGCGGCCCGCGCCCCCGACTCGCGCGGCGCCGCCAGGCCGAAGGCCACGCGGGCGGCCCGCAGCGGCTTGACCATGCCGGTGCAGCGACAGAACACGGCCCCCAGCGCGGCGCGCAGGGCGGTCTCGTCGGGCGCGGGATCGCGGCGGCGCAGGGCCTCCAGCTGCAGCAGAAGGGCCGGCGTGCAGTAGCCGCACTGCACGGCGCCCTCGTCGAGGAAGCGTTCGGCCAGCGCGGCGAGCCAGGGCGTGTCGCGCAGGCCTTCGAGCGTCTCCACGCGACGCCCCTCCACCTGCAGCGCGAGGTGGGTGGCCGCGCTGACGGGCCGGTCGTCGACGAGCACCGTGTCGGCGCCGCCCTCGCCGTGTTCGTCGGAGAACTTGACCGACATGCAGCCCAGCTCGCGCAGCAGGGTCAGCAGGTCCAGCGCCGGCGGGACGGCCAGCTCCAGCGCGCGGCCGTTCAGGGTGAAGCGCAGGCTGCGGTCCGCCGGGTTCACGGCCCGGACGCTCCGCGACAGGTGGCCAGGAACTCGTCCACCAGCGCCGCGGCGCCGTCCCACTTGCTTGCCGCGTCGACGCCGGGGTCGTCGAAGGGCGCGAGCCCGTCGCGCAGGTCGCCCTCCAGCGTGCCGAGTCCAAGCGGCGCCGGCGCCTCGCCCACGAGCCGCCGCTCCAGTCCCAGCGCGCGCTGCGGCCGCTCGCCGAAGCGTCCGTAGACGAGACGCGCCGCCTTGATCCGGCCATCCACCAGCTCCACGCCCGCGGCGAGCACCAGCTGCGGCCGCGCGGCGCTCGCGGCGCGCAGCGCGTGGAAGCCGAAGCGCCAGCCGCGCGCGGCCGGCAGCTCCAGCGCCGTGATGATCCCCGCGCGCGGCGACTCGGCCAGGTAGTCGGCGACGCCCGCGGGCGCGAGGGCGTGGCGATGCACGCGGGCGTCCAGGGCCACGAGCGCCGTCTGCAGCTCGCTCAGCACGATGGGCCAGGCGGTCTCGCCGGCCAGCGTCATCTGGTTGCGCAGGTTCACCGAGTGGGCGAGGGAGAGGGACGCCGCGCGCAGGAGGCCGTCGCGGTCCTTGCGGTCGGCCAGGGTCTGCAGGCGCACGCGGGCGCCGAGGCGGAGGGCGCCGTCGTCGCCGTCTTCGATGCGGTCGAGGCCGAGGGGCAGCAGGTCGACCAGCCGCTCCACCTCGGGCGGCTTGCGCGCCACGAGGCGGCTGCCGCCGCCGAAGACGGCCCAGCGCTCGTCGGGGCGCGCCAGGAGTTCGGCGGCCTCGTCCAGGTCGGCGGTGAGGCGATAGTCCTTGATCCAGCTCATGCGCAGCCCTCCCTCCGCGGCCATCGCGTCATTACAGCGCCGGACCGCGCCGGCGTCAAGGACGGCCGCGCATCCCCACGATCATCCCCCCGATGTAGGGCACCAGCCAGATCAGCCAGACCAGCACGCTGTAGCGATGAAAGCGCGACCTCGCCTCGGGGCTGCCCCGCCGAGCCACCCGCGTCGCCCAGGCGGCGTGGATCAGCATCAGCCACAGCGCGATCTGTCCCGTGAGCGTGTGGCTGTCGCGCAGGGAGAAGGGACCTTTCGCGAGACGGTGCATGGCCAGCGTGCCGGCGACGTCGAAGCCGAGGCCGGTCCAGAACACCGCCACGTGCCAGGGCTTGAGCAGCCGCGCGATGCGCTCGGCCCAGACCCCGAGCGTGTAGAAGACCAGCGCCAGGGTGATGAGGACCGCGGACACGGCGACGGCGGTGGACATGGCGCCCCTACCCGCGCCCCGCGGCCGCGGCCTCGACCAGCGCCAGCACCGGCGGCGGCGTCTCCCCCGTGAGCGCGCGTCGCTCGGGCTGGAAGAGCGTGCCGACGAAGAAGGGATGGCCGTCCAGCTCCACCGCGCGCGGATCGCCGGCCTCGTCGGTGGCCGTGACGCGCAGGGGACCGACCGCCAGCGCCGCGGCGAAGGCCGCGCTCGGCCCGTAGCTGCAGTGGTAGCCCTCCTGGATCGTGAGCATGCCGTAGCTGCGGGCAAGGCGCGAACCCTCCACCAGCCGCAGCGCGCCGCGCGTCTCCACCAGGGCGCAGAGCAGCGGGACGATCACGGCGTTCGTCGCGTTCGCATCCAGCTCCGCGTGTCCGGCGTCGCCCCAGCCGAGGACGTTCCGGGCGTACTCCAGCACGGCGTACTGAAAGCCGCCGCAGGTGCCCAGGAAGGGCAGGCCGCCGACGCGCGCATGCCGGATCGCGCGCAGCGCGCCGGCCTCGCTCACATAGGGCGAGGCGGGCACGCACCAGAAGGCGTCGTAGCCGTCGAGATCCGCCTGGCTGACGATCCGGTCGGTGGCCAGCCACTCGCCCTGGACTTCCAGCGCCAGGGCCGCGCCGGCGAGCGCGAGGGCCTCGGGGATGGCGCGGTGCGCCGTCACCGCGGGGTCGCGTTCGCCGATCAGGGCGATGCGGAGGGGCGGGATCATCGCGGCGCGCCGAAGCAGTCGGGACAGACGGTCTCGTCGAGACGCGGCGGCCGCTCCTGCGAGAAGAGACGGCGGCGCACCACGGCCTCGGCGGCGTCCACCCACTCGCCGCCCAGGTCCACGCGCAGGCAGACGGAGCAGATCGGCAGGCCCTCGGGCGCGCGCGGCGCCTTGCGATCGAAGAGCAGGACCGGCGCGCGCTCCTCGCTGTGGAAGAGCTGCGTCTCCATGGCAATCCCGCCGCCCCGCTCGGAGCGCAGGGTCATCAGCATCTGGCGGATCCGCGTGGGCGAGTCGCAGCGGAAGGGAAGCTTGACCTCCGACGGCTTCGCGCGCAGCGAGGCGAAGATCATCCCGTAGAGCTTGCAGATGGCGTCGCCGTCCACGAAGTCCCAGAGCGACCGGCCGAGCACGGCCTCCGCGGTGAGTTCGGGCGCGTCGTTCTCGATCGCGAAGTCGAGCCAGGCCGCGTCGACCTCGCGGATGCGATCGTCCGCGTCGACGCGATAGGAGTAGTACGCTCCGATCATGCACCTCCCTCCGCCAGTGCGCGCTCGAGCAGTGTCGCCGCCGCCGCGTTGTGCCGCCCGGCGTGGGCGCGCTCGTCGAGGCCGGGGATGCGGCCGTCGTCCACCACCACGCGCCCGTTGACGATCACGAAGCGGGGCCGCGGCGCGGCGGCCGCTCCGGCGAGCAGCAGCCCGCCCAGGGGATCCGCCTGCGCGCCGGCCATCTCCAGGCCGCCGAGGTCCCAGAGCGCGAGGTCGGCCCACTGCCCGGGCGCGATGCTGCCCAGCTCCGCGCGGCCGAGCACCGCCGCGCCGCCGCGCGTGGCGACGCGCCAGACCTCGTCCACCGTGAGCCAGTGCGCGGGCTTGCGCAGGCGGCTGAGAAGAAGCATCTGGCGGGCCTCGGGGAGAAGGCGGGAGCCGTCGTTGGAGGCGGAGCCGTCCACGGCCAGACCCACGGGCGCGCCCGCGGCCAGCAGTTCCTTGATCCGCGCGACGCCGCTGCCCAGGCGCATGTTGCTGCTGGGACAGTGCGCGACGCCGGTGCCGGTCTCGCCGAGCAGGGCGATCTCGCTGTCGTCCAGGTGGACCGCGTGGGCGTACCAGACGTCCGGGCCCGTCCAGCCCAGCGCGTGCATGTGGGCCACCGGACGGCGGCCGAACTGCTCGAGGCAGTAGCGCTCCTCGTCCAGCGTCTCGGCCACGTGGGTGTGCAGGCGCAGCCCCGCCTCCCGGGCCAGGGCCGCCGTGGCGCGCAGCGTGTCCGCGGTGACAGAGAACGGCGAACACGGCGCCAGGTCGATGCGCAGCATGGCGCCCGGCGCGGGATCGCTGCTCGCGGCCAGGCGACGGCAGTCGGCGAGGATCGTCGCCTCGCTCTGGCAGACGGCGTCCGGCGGCAGCCCGCCCGCGCTCTCGCCGAGGCTCATGGAGCCGCGCGTGGGCTGGAAGCGGATCCCGAGCGCGCGGGCCTCCTCGATCTGCACGTCTACTAGATGGCCGTGGGTTCCAGCCGGGTAGAGATAGTGGTGGTCGCTGGTCAGCGTGCAGCCCGAGAGCAGCAGCTCGGCCAGGCCCGTGCGCGTGGCGATGGCGAGCATGTCGGCGTCCAGATGCCGCCAGATCGGGTAGTGGTGCAGCAGCCAGTCGAAGAGCGGCGCGTCCTGCGCGCCGGGCAGCGCGCGGGTGAGCGTCTGGTAGAGGTGGTGATGCGTGTTGACGAGACCCGGCGTCACCAGGAGATCCGCGCCGTCTATGACCCGCTGCGCCGGCGCGAAGCGCCCGACGAGCGACGCGTCCGGACCCAGGGCCGCGATGCGCCCACCCTCGATCAGCACGCTGGCGGCCTCGAGGCGGCGGTCCGCGTCGTCCATGGTGGCCACGAGCCGCGCGTTGCGGATGAGCAGGCTCATGTGCGCTTCCCCGCGCGCGGCTCCGGCTGGATGGGCCCGGCCGGGCCGAGGGTCGCGTCGAGGTCGAGGGTGAGCGCGGCCGTGGGGCAGACGGTGACGCAGAGCCCGCAGACGAAGCAGCGCTCGTCCTCGATGATGACCGCCTCGGGGTCCTCGGCCTTGTCGATGCGCAGGGCGTCGTACTCGCAGCTCACGACGCAGAGGTTGCAGAGCGTGCAGGCGTCGGGCGTCACCATGGGCGGCGGTCCCTCCAGGTGCACGCGGCCGGTGGTGCCGAGGCCGTCGAAGGTGCGGCCCGCCTCGGCGTCGAGCTTGCGCGGGTAGAGGCCCACGATCTCGCGCGCGCTGGCGTAGCCGTGCTCGTCGAGCCAGGCCTCCAGCTCGCGGTTGATGCGCGCGAAGACCTGCGGCCCCTCGTAGATGTTCGCCGTGCAGACCTGCACCGCGCTCGCGCCGGCCATGAGGAACTCCACCACGTCCACGCCCGTGCGGATGCCGCCGACGCCGATCACCGGCACCTTCACCGAGCGCGCGATGTCGAAGACGATCCGCAGCGCCACCGGCTTGATCGGCGGCCCGCTCAGCCAGCCGTAGCCGTACTCGGTGCCCATGATGCGCTGGCAGCGCTCCACGTCGATGCGCAGCGCCGGCCCCAGGCTGTTGACGGCCGCGATGGCGTCCACGTAGGGCTCGAGCTTCACGGCGGCGTCGATTACAGTCACAGGGTCATGTGGACTGAGCTTCGCGATGATGGGAATGTCCACGGCCTCGCGCAGCGCCTTCATCACCTGCCAGGGCTCTTCCTGCGCGTAGTGCACCGTGACCTCGAGCGCGTGCACCCCCGCGGCCTCGGCGCGCTTGCCGAGGCGGGCCACCTCCTCGGCGGTGTAGCCGAGGCTCGCGATGATGGGGACCGGCGCCGTGAGCGCGATGCCGTACTCGCGGTCGAACCACTGCTCGGCCGGCAGCTCGCTCCAGAGCTCGGCGTTGAGCATGCCGCCCCGTCGATTCTTGGCCAGGTTCATCATGTGGTACTTGGGCACGGGCGCGGGCACGCTGCTGATGGTCTTGCAGACCACACCGCCGGCGCCGCCGGCCACCTGGCGCAGGATCAGCTCGCCGTCGCGGACGGTGGGCCCGGCCGCCGGCCACACGGGGTTGGGAAAGTGGAGACCGAAGAGGTCCACCGCGAGGTCAGCCATGGGGCTCCTTTCGCCGCCCGAGCATAGCGGCGGCGGCGGGCGGCGTCGAGGACCATTGCGTACCGCATCGGCGGCACGCGGCCCTAGGGCTCGGCGGAGTTCGCGCCCTGGGCGCTGAGCCAGACGGCGAGGATGCGAAAGAGTTCGTTGCGGTCGATGGGCTTGGGACAGTAGTCGTCGCAGCCGGCGGCGAGGCACTTCTCCCGGTGTTCTTCGAGCGCGTGCGCCGTGAGGGCGATGATCGGCAGGGTGTAGCCGCCCTCGCGGAGGGCGCGCGTGGCGGCGTAGCCGTCGAGACCCGGCATCTGGATGTCCATCAGCACGGCGTCGTGTAGCGCCCCCGCGTCGCGCGCGGCCTTCGCCAGGCGCAGGGCCGCGTGGCCGTCCTCGGCCTCCTCCACCGTGACGCCCATGTCCTCCAGGAGCAGACGCGCCAGCGTGCGATTCGTGGCGTTGTCCTCCACGAGCAGCACGTGGCCGCGCAGGCGTCCCCCGTTGGCCAGCGGGGAACCAGGCACGACCGTGGCGCCGGCCGGAACCTGCGTGATGGCCGGCAGGGTCACCACGAAGCGGCTGCCGCCCTGCGGCCGCCGGAGGGCGCCGATGTCTCCGCCCATCAGCCGCGCGAGACTGCGGCTGATGGCCAGTCCGAGGCCCGTGCCGGCGTAGGCGCGCGCGTCGGAGGCGTCGCCCTGCTCGAAGGCGTCAAAGAGGCGCTCCAGGTCGCCGGGGGGCAGGCCGATGCCGGTGTCGTCCACGAAGACCTGGAGCTTCTGGTTCGCCACCTGCGCGCGGACGCAGACGCAGCCCTCGTGCGTGAACTTCACCGCGTTGCCGATGAGGTTGAGCAGGATCTGCCGCAGCCGCGTGGAATCGCCCTGGAGCGAGGCGGGGAGGCCGGCGTCGAGGTCGAGCTTCAGCTCGAGGCCCTTGGCCTCGGCGCGGACGCGCATCAGCGCGCGCAGCTCCTCCAGCAGCTCGGCCGGCGAGTAGGCCTGCGCCTCCAGCGCGAGCTTGCCCGCCTCGATGCGCGAGTAGTCCAGCACCTCGTTGAGGATCTTGAGCAGGTACTGCCCGTTGTCGGAGATCAGCTCGAGGCTTTCGCGCATGCGCGCCGGATCCGGTTCGGGCGACTCGAGCAGCAGCTCCGCGAAGCCGAGGATCGCCGTGAGCGGCGTGCGGATCTCGTGGCTCATGGTGGCCAGGAAGCGGGCGCGCGCGGCCATGCCGCTCTCCGCGCGCAGCATGGCCTCGTCCAGCTCGCGATTCGCGCGCTCGAGGGTGTCGGAGTGCAGGCGCAGCTCCTCCTCGGCGCGCTTGCGTCGCGTGATGTCGATCATGAGGCCGTGCCAGAGCACCGTGCCGTCGACTTCGGGGAAGCCCGTGGCGCGCGAGTCCACCCAGCGGTAGTCGCCGTCGTCGTGGCGCAGGCGGTACTCGCGGTGGAAGAGCAGCGGCGCGCCGTCGGGACCGGGGCGCATGGGCGCGAGCGTGTAGGGGTCCTCGGGGTGCAGGAGCGTGTCGTGGAAGTCGAGGTTGCGCTGCATGGCCGCCGCGTGCCTTGGGCCGACGATGGCCTCCAGGCCGCCCGGGCTGATGAAGATGCTCTCGCGGTGTCCGTCCACGTGGCGCCGATAGGAGTAGATCAGGCCGGGCAGGTTGTCGGCGAGCGACTGCAGGCGGCGATGGGCGTCGCCCAGGGCTTCCTCCATGCGCTTGCGTTCGTCGATGTCCACGATGAACCCGTGCCAGAGCACCGAGCCGTCGTGCTGGGGCAGACCGGTGGCGCGGCTGTACATCCAGCGGTAGGTCCCCGCGTCGGTGAGCGTGCGGTACTCCACGTCGCTGCGCAGGACGCCGTCCGGCAGGCGGGTGTCGCCATCGGTCACCGCCGGGCGATCGTCGGGGTGCATCAGGTCCAGCAGCAGGTCCACGTCGCCCTGCGCGCGGCTGGCCAGCTCGGGACCCAGCTGGGCCTCCAGGCCCGGACTCAGGTAGACGGACTCGCGCCGCCCGTCCGGCGAGCGGGAGTAGGAGAACACGACGCCGGGCATGTGCTCCGTGAGCGCCTGCAGCTGGCGGGTCACCGTGCGCAGGCGCGCGTCCATCCGCTTGCGCTCGTCCACGTCCAGCACGACGCCGTACCACAGCACCCGGCCGCCGGAGATCGGCAGGCCCGTGCTCTGGACGTGCACCCAGCGATGGTCGCCGTCGTCGGTGAGGACGCGGTACTCGGCCTCGAAGCGGAGACGGTCGCTGTCGGCCATGGGTCGCGCCGGCGGCATGCTGTTCCAGTCGTCGGGATGCACCAGCGCGCGGTACTCGATCTCGTCCGCGTTCAGCTTGCGCGCGTTCTCGGCGCCGAGGATGCGGGCGAGCCCCGCGCTGCGGTAGGCGTCGACCTGACGGCCGTCCACGTCGCGGATGTAGGAGAACACCGCGCCCGGCAGGTTCTCGGTGAGGATGCGCAGGCGCTCTTCGCTGTCGCGCAGCGCCTGCTCGAGCCGCCGCGCGGAGGTGACATTGCGGGAGATGGCGCAGACGCCGACGATCCGGCCGCTCGCGTCGCGCACCGGCGACCGCACGATCTGCACCGTGTGCAGCTGGCCGTGGATCGGCAGCTCGTCGACGGACTCCACCTGCTCGCCGTTCAGAACGCGGCGATCGATGTCCTCGAGCGTTGTCGCCACGTCGGGGGGAAAGAGATCCCCCGCGCGACGGCCCAGCAGATCGGCCTCGGGGCGGCCCAGGATGGCGCAGAGGCTGGGATTCACCGCGACGTAGCGCAGGCCGCGATCCTTGATGAAGATGCCGTCCTCGGCGTTGTCGAAGACTGCACGGAAGTGCTCGGTCTCGCCCGGCGGCTCGCTCACGAGGCGGAGCTGCAGGAGCCAGGCGCCCGCGTCGAGGGCCGTGGCGTGCGCGCAGGCGTGACGCGTGCGGCCGTCGGCGGTGCGGATGGCGCAGACGCCCAGCCGCATCCGTCCGGCGGCGGCGTCGAGATGCGGGCGGGCGCCGGCGAGGAGATCGGCGAGCAGGCCGCCGGTCGCCAGGGACGTCGGCGTGGCGCGGAGCGCGTCCTCGGTCCAGCCGAGCAGTTCGGTGGCGGCCCGGTTGATGAACAAGGGCGCGCCGGCGGAGTCCCAGACGATCACCGGGTCCGCGATGGCGTCGAAGAGATCAAGGGATGGACGTTCCGAAACGCTCATGGCCTGGGCCCCCCGCCCCCGCCAGCATAGCAGAGCCCGGGGCGCCCCGTCAGCGGCTCAATCGCCCCAGGCCCGCGCCACGCGCTCCGGGTCGGCCGGCCGGCCGAGCAGGGTGCCCAGCACGATCACGACCAGCGCGACCCCTGTGCCCACAATGAACCCGTGCACCCCCTTCCACGGCGCGGGCAAGCCGCCCCGCAGCCACTGCCAGAGCAGCGCGGACGCGGCGCCGGCCACCATGCTGACGAGCGTGGCGCGCGGGCTCGTCCGCTTCCAGGTGATGCCGAAGAGCAGCGGCCACAGGTTCGTGGACGCGATCACCGCCCAGGCGAAGGCCGTGAGCACGAGCACCAGGGCCGGCGGTCGCAGCGCCACCAGCAGGCTCACGACGCCCACGCCCAGGCTGGTGAGGCGGCTCGCGCGCAGCTCGGCGGCGGGCGCGAGCGGGCGGCCGAGGCCCTCGATCCAGACGTCGCGCACCAGACTGCTGGCGATGATGATGAGCACCCCCGCGAAGGTGCTCATGCCCGCCGCCACCACGCCGGCGAGGAAGAGCGCGCCGCCCCAGTCGCCCAGCACGAGGTCGGTGAGCGCGGGGATGGCCTGGTCGGGGCTGGCGATGTCCGGCACCAGCACCCGCGCCACGGCGCCGCACAGATACGGCAGCAGCGCGATCGAGGCGCCCAGGGTGACGATCACCGTGCCCAGCCGGAGCATCCGCGCGTTCTTGATGCTGTAGAAGCGAACGAGCAGCTGCGGCATGCCCCAGGTGCCGAGGCTGACGATCAGGGCGAAGCTCACCAGACCCGCCCAGCCCCACTCGCCCGGCGTGTGGACGTAGCCGGGGCCGATGGCGTTCAGCCGGTCCACCAGCGCCGCCATGCCGCCCACCCGCTGCAGCGCGGCGAAGGCAAGCAGCAGCAGGGCGGCGATCATGACGATGCCCTGCACGAAGCTCGTCCACACCACGGCCAGGTAGCCGCCCACGGCCGTGTAGAAGAGGATCACGACGCCGCTCACCAGCACGCCGCCCACGTAGGGCATGTGCATCAGCACCTCGAAGGTGTTGGCCATGCCCTTGAGCACGCTGACGTTGTAGATGATGAGGAAGAGCCCCGTCACCGTGGCGCTGAAGATGCGCGCGGCCGGCGAGCCGTAGCGCGCGGCGAAGAGGCCGGGCAGGGTCATGGCGTCGAGGTTCTCGGTGACCTTGCGCACGCGCCGGCCGAGCACGATCCACGCCAGCGTGGTGCCGACGAGCACGTTGGCCGCGCCCACCCAGAGCGTCGAGAGGCCGAAGCGCCAGCCGAAGGCGCCGCCGCCGATGATCACCACGCTCGAGTAGTAGGCCGCCACGAAGGACAGCGCCGTCACCCAGGGGCCCACGCTGCGCCCGCCGATGGCGAAGTCCGCCGCGCTCTTGCTGCGCCCCCGCAGCGCGAGGCCGATGGCCGCGAGCAGGGCGAGGTAGACCACGAGGACGAGGATGTAGACGGTCACCGCCCACCTCCCCTGCGTTCGCGCGACAGGTCGGCGAGCGCCCAGACGAGGGCCAGGAGCACGGCGGCCGCCAGGGTCAGCAGCGCGCCAAAGGTGGACCAGGGCAGGTGGAAGGGGGGCATGGAGGCCTCAGTTGACGTTGAGGTAGAGCTCCCAGCGGAAGAACTGCTGGAAGCGCTCGTCGGGGTAGAACGCGCGGTCCGGGGCGAGGCACTCCCAGAGCAGGCTCTGGGTCAGCCTGTGACGCGGCGGGCCGAGACGGGATCGGCCAAGGGGCGTACTGAAGCTCCACCGCGCGCGGAAGAGCGTGCCGCGGGGGCGCCAGGAAGTCTGCGGCGCGAAGAGCCGCCGCGCGTCCAGCGAGATCTTGATGCGCTCCGTCGGCCAGAGCCCCGCGCTCAGTCCAGGTCCGGCGATGTTCGCCCAGGCGGCGTAGCCGTCTTCCGCGACCAGCCCGTTGGCCAGCAGTTCGCTCCACGTGAACCCGCGTGCGGAGTACTGCCCGCGCCCCCAGGGCGTGCGATACGCCCGCAAGTGCTCGCCGTCGCCGGAGTAGAAGAGCCAGTCCGCGTTGAGCCACCAGTACGGGAACATCGAGCGCGATGGCGCCCTGGCCGTCAGGTTCCGCAAGGGCGAGTGGTCCGCGATCTGGACACTCGTCCAGTTCGCGAGGGCCCAGCCGCTTGGTCCTTCGTCTCTCGCCTGATACTGGACGGCGATCTCGCCCCAAATGGGCAACCTCCCGCGCCTTGCCCCGAGGGTCCAGCTCTGCACGCCGGACATTTGGTGATCGGGATCGTGCTCGTCCTTGTAGATGGCTGCAAGGTGGTGTCGCCTGACCGCGAGGCCGATCTCCCGGGCGGGGGCGAGGGGGCGGTGCTCGTCGCCGGCGATCACCAGCGGATCGCGCTTGGGGTTGACGATGGCCGCGAACTCCGTCCGCCGATACATCGCGCTGAGCGCGTTGAAGTAGGTGCTGCGGTCGCCGTCGAGGGGCGTACCGTCGCCCATCAGGAGGCTGTTGGACCAGTAGTCGAAGCGCTGGCGGCCCAGGGTCAATCCGAAGTTCCTGGAGACGGCCCACTGCCAGAGGAGCTGGTCGACGTAGAGTTCGCCGAGGTCCAGCTTCGCCTCGGGCGTGATGGACCTCCGGAACTCGCTCGCAAGCCCCAGCTCGAAGTAGTGGTGCGGCGCCGGGGAGTAGTAGGCGCCGAAGCGAGTCCGCATGCGCAGCCCGTCGCGATCCCGTTCGATGGGATCCGTGTAGTACACACCGCGCAACGCGTCCTGCCGCAGTTGCAGGCTCACCGGATACCCCGACCTCCCCATCTGGGTCATGAGAATCGCCCGCGCCGGCGACACGGACCCCCACAGCGCAATGGCGCCGGCGGCGACGAGCACGATGCGCAGCGCGGTTCGCATGCTCACGGCAGCGCGTAGGTGAGTTGCCAGCGGAGGAAGCTGCCGTTCCCGGGCTCGATGGGCCGCGACGGGACATCCCCATACGGTGCCTGGTAGTCGACGTTGCTGTACCCGACGGTCAGCGGCGTCTCCAGGCGCAGCTGCGTCGCGATGCCCGCGAAGAGCGGGAACTCGACGCGCGCCATCAGCAGCACGTCGCGAAGGCCGGAGTCGGGCGCGAGACCCGTGAGGGCCTGCAGCGTGAGTCCCAGCAGCTTGCCATCGCGGCTGTGCTGGACGTCAACCCAGGCACCGGCCATGTTCGCCCAGAGGCCCACTCCGCCCTCGCCGATCAGCGAGTACAGCTCCAGCTCGCCCCACTTGGGCCAGCGTCCCCAGGGCGTGCGGAAGGGCAGGACGTCTCCGTCCCGTCCGGAGTAGCAGAGGATGCCCAGCTCCAGGCGCTGATCGCGCGCCAGCGGTCGGCGCAGCCTGACCTGCGTGGCCCAGGCAAGACCGCTGGCGTCGGCGCCGTCGCCGCTCCAATCCTGGTACTGCAGGGCAAGCTCGCCCATCAGGTTCACCGCGCCGCGCGTCCGCTCGCCGCGATAGCCCAGCGTCCAGGCGTCGAGCGCCGGGCGCGAGTGATCGGGGTCGCGTTCGCGCTTCCAGATCAGGGCGAGCTGCTGGTTCGCCCAGGGACTGCTGCGAAAGGCGACGGCGGTTTCGTCGGCGTCGGTGAGGCGGCGCTTCACGTCGTCGTTCCAGAGCACCAGGTCGTCGTAGGCGGGGTTGTAGGCCACGAAGAGTTCGACGAGGCCGGGCGTGGGGCCTTCGTCGTCGATCATGAAGCGCAGCGCGTTCATGTAAGACGAGCGGCTGCCGTCGAGCGGGGTGCCGTCCATGACCAGGAAGCCGTCGTTCCAGCGGATGTCCTGCCGTCCCAGCGTGATCGCGATCCCGGGCCAGGCGCGGTAGCGGTAGAGCAGCTGGTCGACGATGATCTCGTCGTAGTTCAGCTCGGTGTCCGGCGTGGTGATCTTGCGGAACTCGCTGCAGAGTCGACCCTGGACCTCGTGCGCGTTCCC
Source organism: Candidatus Latescibacterota bacterium (assembly GCA_020633725.1). Classification (NCBI taxonomy): domain Bacteria; kingdom Pseudomonadati; phylum Candidatus Latescibacterota; species Candidatus Latescibacterota bacterium. The sequence continues at coordinate 228,899 of JACKDC010000006.1, read as the reverse complement.
CCAGCCGTAGCGCAGGCCGGCGCGGCTGCGCACCCGGAGCCACCGGCGGTCGGGCTGCGTGGGGGTGAAATAGAAGACGTCCTCCAGCAGCTCCTGCCGCACGCGCAGGTCCGCGCTCGCCCGCCAGCCCGGTTCCACCTGCACGGCATCGGCGCCGAGGGGATTCGTCAGCAGGCCGAACAGGCTCAGCCAGCCGCGCAGGGCGCTGGAGTCGGGGGGCGCGTCGGCGGCGAGAACCGGCGAGGACAGCGCGAGAAGCAGGCAGAGCAACCCGACGGCGCGAAACAGCGTGCGCATGGAGACCTCATCCCGAAGCTGGCCGCCCGGCGGTGAGGGGGGACTCCCGGCGAACGTCCGTCAGCAAACTAGCACAGGCCCGCGCGCGCGTGCTAGCGCCTGGCCGACGCCGCCGCGGGTCGCGGCAGCCCCATGCTGGGGTCTGCGGGCAGGTGCAGGTCCCACCACTCCCGCGCCTGGCGGGGACTCCAGGTCGCGGCATCCCGGCAGGCCGCGAGTCGATCGGCGAGCATCGCGGCGCTGATAGGACGCGCGCCGGGCTCCTTGGCGAGGCAGGCCATGATCACGCCTTCGAGGTCGGCGGGCACCGGCGTCTCGCTGCGCTGGGACGGCGGCAGGGGCTCGTCCTTCACGTGCTTCAGCACGGTGGCCAGCGGCGTCTCGCCCTCGAAGACCTGCACGCCCGTGAGCAGGAAGTAGCCGACGCAACCCAGCGCGTAGATGTCGCTGCGCGCATCCGCCGCGCCCGCGCCCATGGCCATCTCCGGCGCCATGTAGCCGGGCGTGCCGAAGGCCAGCCCATCGCGCGTGAGCTGCGTCTCCGCGGCGTTGCGATCGCTGTCCTTGACCAGGCCGTAGTCGAGCACCTTCACGAAGTCGCAGTCCGGCCCCAGGCGGCAGATGAAGAGGTTCGCCGGCTTGAGGTCCCGGTGGATGAGCCCGCGCCCGTGCGCGTCCTCCAGCGCGTGGCAGGCCTGGCGCAGCCAGTGCAGCGCGCGGCCCGGCGGCAGCGGGCCGAAGTGCTTCACGAAGCTGTCCATGTCCTGCCCCTCGAGCAGCTCCATCACGTAGTAGAAGCTGCTGTCGGGCGTGATGCCGAAGTCGTAGACGTCGATGCTGTGCACCGAACGCAGCGCCGCGGTGGCGCGCGCCTCGCGCTCGAAGCGGCGGAGCTGGGCCAGGCGGGCGGTCGTGTCGCCCTGCAGCGAGTCGGGGCGGATCAGCTTAACGGCCGCGGGCCGCGCCAGCATGCGGTGCTCGGCGCGCCAGACCTCGCCCATGCCGCCGCGCCCGATGAGCCGCGTCAGCCGGTACTGCCCCATCTCCTGCGCCTTGCGCAGACGGGCGCCGTAGCGGAACACCATGCGGCTGATGATCACCGCCTGCAGCGCGCAGAGGAAGGTGGTGAAGAGGTAGTAGTTGTAGAAGGGCAGGAGCGGCAGCGCGCGGTCGGTGGGCCCGTAGAACTTGGACGCGGTGAGCACGGCCGCGGGCATGGCCGCCGCCAGCAGCGAGGCGATGAGCGTCTTGCCCGGCGAGTTCGGCGCGATCAGCGGAAAGATGAGGATCCAGATGCACTCCCAGGGCACGCCCACGTAGTGGCCGGAGTTGAAGACCGCCGGCGTGTACTCGGGGTAGAGGCCCCAGATCTGCGGCAGGCCGATCCCCAGCGCCGCGACCACCTCGAAGATGAGACCCAGGTCCAGCAGCCTGTGCGGCGGCAGCTTGAGATGGCGCACCGCAAGCCACACCGCGATCCCCAGCGCGATGAAGATGTTGGAGATGATCCCGGACATGCCCCGGAGGTACTCGGGCGCCCCCCCTTCGCGGAACCAGGCCGGGATCGAGGACCCGTAGAAGGCCAGGGCGTAGACCGCCGAGTACATCAGACCCAGCAGCCCCAGGCGGCGCGACGCCTCCTCGAGCAGCTCGGGAGGGAGCCCGCTCAGCGAGGGCAGGGTGAGCGGCTGGGTTTCGGCGCTCGCGTCCTGCTTGCCGATGTGGAGAAGGTCGCGCAAGACGTCTCTCCGCGATAGCGATGTTTCAGGGGCGGGCGGGGGCAGGCAGCCTGGAGTCTAGGGCAGGGCGTGGGCCAGGGCAAGCGATTGGACCGCCCCCGCCCGATGGCCTATAATTGAGCCTCCACCCGTGGCCGTAGAGGTTCCCCATGCATGTCATGAGCCGCCGCAGCGCCCTGTCCTTGCTCGTCGTCGTCGTCGCCCTGGGCGGCGCCGGGCTTCTGGCCCGGCTGCCGATCGAACGCGCGGGAATCGGTGAAGTGGAGGAGCGCGACGTCTCCCGCGAGCCGGGCGACGGCCTCGCCCCCAAGGCGCCCAACCCCTGGTTCTTCCTCGAGCGCGCCTACCCCCAGGGCAGGATCCCCCGCGAGGCCCTCCAGGCCGGGCGGCATCAGGCGGCGCTGCTGCGCGAGGAGGCCCGTCTGGCCGGCGACCGCGAGGTGGGCTGGATCCCCCGCGGGCCCAGCAACGTGGGCGGCCGCATCACCGACCTGGCCGTGGACCCGCGCGACGACAACCGCGTCTACGCCGCGGCCGCCGAGGGCGGCGTCCTGCGCAGCGACGACGCCGGCCAGCACTGGACGCCCCTCTTCGACTTCGGGCCCAGCCTGGCCATGGGCGCGGTAGCGCTGGATCCGCTGGACCCGGACGTGGTCTACGCCGGCGGCGGCGAGGTGAACCCGGGCGGCGGCAGCGTCGCCTACGGCGGCGCCGGGCTCTTCCGCTCCCCCGACCGCGGCGCCACCTGGGCGAGCCTCGGCCTCGAAGAGGTCGGCGCCATCGGCCGCATCCGCGTCGATCCCACCGATTCGGACCGCATCTTCGTCGCGGCCATGGGGCAACTCTGGGAGACGGACGCGAACCGCGGCGTGTATCGTTCGATCGACGGCGGCGCGACCTGGGAGCGGGTGCTCCACGTCGCCGATGACACGGGCTGCGTGGACATCATCCAGCGGCCGGACCAGCCCGACGTCCTGCTGGCCGCCATGTGGCAGCGCCTGCGCCAGCCCGACGCCTACGACTACGGCGGACCGAACTGCACCGTCTATCGCTCCACCGACGGCGGCGACAACTGGGCCCTGCTCTCGGGCACGGGCGGCCTGCCGGCCGGCGGCAGCCAGAGCGGGCGCATCGGCCTGGACCTCTGCGCCAGCGACCCCGACGTCATGTGCGCGATCTACTCCGACCGCACGGGCTACTTCGCCGGCCTGTACCGCTCCACCAACGGCGGCAGCAGCTGGACGCGCACCAGCGACGGCGGCCTCTCCGGCGTCTACGCGAGCTACGGCTGGTGGTTCGGCAACGTGCGCGTCCATCCGGCCAACCCGCTGGTGATCTTCGTGGTCGGCTACGACTTCTACCGCAGCACCAACGGCGGCGGCTCCTACAGCTTCGCCGGCGGCAGCATGCACGTGGACCACCACGCCCTGGCCTTCGGCCCCGGCGCGAGCCCGGTGATGTACAGCGGCAACGACGGCGGCGTCTATCGCAGCTCCAACGGCGGCACCGTCTGGAGCTTCCTGCCCGAGCAGCCGGTGACTCAGGTCTACCGCATGGCGCTCTCGGCCACGAATCCGAACGTGCTCTTCCTCGGGGCGCAGGACAACGGCACGAACCGCAGCACGGGCGGCGCGGCCGACGATTTCCAGAACGTCTACGGCGGCGACGGCTTCGGCCCCCTCGTCCATCCCACCAACGGCCAGCAGGTCTGGGCGCAGTACCAGTACGGCGGCCTCGGCTACTCGTCCAACGGCGGCGGCTCCTTCACCGGCGCCACCAGCGGCATCGGCGGCAGCGACCGCGTGGCCTGGAACGCGCCCATCGTGCAGGATCCCACGGATCCGGGCCGCCGCTACTTCGGCACCAACAAGCTCTACCGCAGCGCGTCGAACACCAGCTGGACCGCCGTCAGCGGCGACCTCACCGGCGGCCCCGGCGGCAGCGGCGGACAGGTGGCGGGGACGATCACGGCCATCGGCGTCTCGCCGCTGGACGGCCAGGTGCTCTGGACCGGCAGCGACGACGGGCACGTCAACGTCAGCACGAACGGCGGCGCGAGCTGGACCGACGTCTCCGCCGGCCTGCCCGTCCGCTGGATCACCAGCGTCAAGGGCGATCCCTTCGTCCGCGAGACGGCCTACGTCACCGTGAGCGGCTTCCGCTGGGCGGAGCCGCTGCCGCACGTCTTCCGCACGACCGACCTCGGCGCCACCTGGACGCCCATCGCGAGCAACCTGCCCGAGGCGCCGGTGAACGACATCCTGCCCGACCCGGACACGCCGGACCGCCTCTGGGTCGCCAGCGACCTCGGCGTGTACCAGAGCACGAACGGCGGCGGCGCGTGGAGCATGCTCGGCGCAGACCTGCCCAACGTGGTCGTGAGCGAGCTGGATCTCGACGCGGCGAACCGCCGCCTTTACGCCGGCACCTACGGGCGGAGCGTCTTCACGATCGACGTGGACCAGCTCACCGCCGCGCCCCCGGCGGCCCTGGCGCCGGGCCGCCTGCTCGCGCCCTACCCGAACCCCAGCGAGGGCGGCAGCTGGATTGCCTGGAGCTTGTCGCGGGAGGCGTCGCTCGACGTTTCCGTGTACAGCGTGGCGGGGCGGCGGGTCTGGCAGACGCAGCGCGCGGCGGCCGGCGGCGAGGGGCGCCTCTTCTGGGCCGGCGAGGACGAGCACGGCCGCGCCCTGCCCAGCGGCGTCTACCTGGCGCGGGTGAGCGCGGCGGGGCGCGAGCTCGGCGCGGCGACGATCACGCTGCGGCGCTAGTCGCGCGCGTCGCCGCCGTCCGTGTCCTCCAGCAGCCGGCGCAGCGCGCGCTGCTGGGATTCGTCGGCGAAGAGCGTGGCGTGGCTGTTCAGCAGGTCGCCCACGACCTCCTGCAGCGAGCGGCGGCGCGCGCGCTGCTGCTCCTGGCTCAGGTCGCCGATGAAGAGCCAGAGCCGCTCGCGGATGTCCGCCGGCAACACCTGCTCGAGGTACTCCTGTGCGAAGCCGCGGTAGTCGTCGCGGCCCTGGACGATGCCGTGGAAGGCCGCGCACACGGGCTGCGGGTCGAGCACCAGCGACATCAGGCGAAACGCGTGCTCGAGGCTGCGCCCGCCGCGCAGCTCCGCGCGCTCGAGCACGAGCTCGTCGCCCTCGCCGCCGGCAGGCGCGGCGTCCAGCAGCTTCTGCAGCTCCCAGATGGGACGCTCACGCGTCACCTCCAGCCGCAGGGCCGCCCAGATCCGCGCGTCGCGATCGCGCGTGGACGGGGGCAGCCCGTGGCGACGTCGCCGCGTCAACGCGCGCGCAGCGCGGTAGCGGATCTCGAAGCGGTCCGCGCTCAGCGCCTCCAGCAGCGCGTCGTCCGCGCGGACGTCACCGCAGCGGCCCAGCACACGCGGCAGCCGGCGGCGGATGATGAACTCCTCGGCCGGGTCGGTCTGCGCCGCCACCATGAGCGCCATCGCCCGCTCGCAGTGCGCCTCGAGTCGCGTGGCCGCCGTCTCCATGAGCGGGTCGCGCGCGAGCAGGCGGACGAGCTGTGCGAGCGCGGGTTCGTCCCAGCCCTGCTCGGCATCGAGGTGCGCGATGGCGGCGAGCACGTCGGCGGTCTCGGCCGCGCCGAGCTGCGACGCGAGCGTCGCCTCCCCCGCCCTGCGCGGCGACGGCGCCGACTCCCGGCGCTCCAGCAGCGCGCCCAGGTCGAGACGCGTGAAGGTGGCGCTCAGCTCCGCCTCGCTGCCGAGGCCGGCGCCCGGCAGGGTCAGCCCGGCCTCGCCCTCTTCGAGGCGCTCCACCACCGTGCGCAGGTAGACGCGATCCATCCGCCGCGACAGCCAGAGGAAGGCGCCGGCCAGCAACGCCACGCCCAGCGAGAGCCAGCGGCTGGAGAAGCCGGCGAGGGTGACCCAGAGGAAGATCAGGCCCGCGCCCGCGCCCTCGGCCAGGGCGTCGAGAGTGGAGTCCACGAGGCTCTTGCTGCTGCGCCGGAGCCGCTCGGGCAGCGGGACGAACAGCACCTCCAGCGCCGGCCTGAAGAGGCTCTTGCGCAGCGCGTTGTCGCCACCGCGGGTCAGGGTGATGACCAGCAGCCCGGGCAGCAGCGCGAAGCCCGCCGCGCCGACGAGCAGCAGCAGCGGCAGCACCGCGAGCGCGGCGCCGATGCCCGCGCGGGCGAGCAGGCGTCCCGAGACGAGCAGCTGGAAGGCCAGCGCGATCGCGCCGGTGACGCCGTAGAAGGTGCCGAGGAAGCCCGTCAGCGCGCCGGCGGGATCGGCGGAGGCCGCGCTGGCGGCGCGCGCGGCCTCCTTGAACTGGTAGTCGAGGAGCGTGCTCGCGCCGGTGGCGCAGATCACCAGCAGACCGATCACGCGCAGGTGGGGATTGGACCAGAGCGAGCGGAAGCCCGCGCGGGCGCCCCGGGGCGCGGCGCCGTCCGCGGCACGCGCCGCCTGCTCGCCGGCGCGGCGCTGGACGAGCACCAGCCCCAGCACCGCCAGCAGGATGAGCGCCAGGGGCAGCACGAGCAGTCGCGCATCGTGCCCCTCCGCCAGCGCGCCGAGGCTCAGCCCCGCCACCATGGCGCCGGCCGTGCCGCCCGCGCTCACCAGGCCGTAGAGCCGCTTGGCGCCGCGCAGGGGAAAGATGCCGCCGGTCATCACCCAGAAGCCCGAGCCGAGCAGGAGGAGGCCGAGTGCCGTCCACAGGTAGAAGAGCACGATGGCCGGGCGCCGCCAGGCGGGCAGCCCGCCGAGCAGGGTGAGGAGACCGAGGCCCACGACCTCGATCAGGATCAGCGCGCTGAGGACGCGCCAGGTGGGCGTGCGGGCCAGGGCGCGGCTGAAGCGTCCGGCGAGGGGCAGGCCGAGCAGCGCGACGGCCGCCGTGACGTAGGGCAGCGTCTCCATGGCGAAGGCGTCCAGGTAGAGGCCTTCGCGCAGGGCGCGGCCCAGGGTGAGCGCGGCCATGACGAGGAAGGCCCCGGCGCAGGCCAGGGCCACGCTGCGGCCCTCGCCGGGCCGCACGTCGAGCCAGCGCGCGAGCGCGCTCGCGAAGGGCGGTGACATCAGTCGAGTTGCCGCGGCTCGGTGTCGCGAAGGCCGGCCGGGGCGTCCTCGTCGAGGAAGTGCACGGTGTAGCTCAGGGGCCCCTCGGGCGGCAGGTCGAAGACGGCGAACTCGTCGGCCTCGTCGCGCGTCATGGCGTCCACCTGATCGATGGTCCAGCCGTCGAGGTCCTTCCAGCCCCAGTCGGCGAGGCGCTCGGTCTCGCGGCCGAGGATGTCCCGCGCGCGCCGCGCGCCGGCGCCCCAGCCGAGCACGCTGTCGCGGGGGCGTCCAGAAAGGTTGATCAGGTGCATGGCGCGCCCGCCCCGCGCGAGACGGAACTGCTCGAAGGTGTGCGTGTGGCCGCAGAGCACCAGGTCGACGCCGCCGTCGAGAAAGAGCTCGGGCAGGCTGCGGCCGTCCACGCGCAGGTTCCAGAGGCCGCTGGCCGCCTCGCGATGCTTCTTGCTCGACTGCACGATCGGATGGTGCATGGCGACCACCGTCACCACGCCCTCCGGCTCGGGGCGCGCGAGCTGGTCGACCAGCCAGCGCCACTGGGCCTCGGCGCGGCTGCCCGGCGCGGGCGTCGCCACGGCCTTCGCGCTGCCGTCATCCCCGTAGACGAGATCGTTGCTGTCCAGCACCAGCAGGCGCAGGCGGCCGAGCTGCTTGGCGTAGTACATGCGGCCGACGCCGAAGTCCGCGTCGAGGCCGGCCAGGCAGACCGCGGTGTTTTGCCGGGCCACGGCCGAGCGGTTGTCCTTGAGCTCGTGATTTCCGACCGACACGACATACGGCAGATCGGCGGCGGGGGCGAGGATGTCGGCCAGCAGGGCGAACTGGTCGGCGTGGCGGCCGTCGTTCACGATGTCGCCGGTGTCGAGCATGAAGAGCAGGCGGGCGTCGCCCTCGGCGCGGGCGGCGATGGCGGCCATGAGGGCCTGCCACTCGCCGTCGGCCACGGCGCGCTGGTCGCCGAAGGCGACGAAGCGGAAGCCGCCGGACGGCCCGCCCGGGAGCCCGGCGAGGGCCGTCTCGACGCTCGGGTGGCTCAGCGGCGCGACGGGCCGCTCCGAGCTGGAGGGCCAGGGGCCGTTCACGTCCCAGGGCCAGGTGAAGGCGCAGAGGCTCAGCGCGAGGGCGATCAGCCCCGCCGCGCCGGCATTCCTTGCGACCGCTCGTCCAATTCGCCTAGACTGCCCCGGACCAGGCATCATTACCCCCTTCGCCCACGGCGCGAAGTCACCGCAAGGTCCAGGCTACATGCTGCTACGCCTCACGGCAATAGCCCTGCTCCTCGGCATGCTGGCCGGCCCCGGCGGGACATCGCCCGCGCGCGGCGCCGAGCTGCCGGACAGCGCGCGCACGGACAGCGGCCGGTGGGGCGCCTGGGGCGCGATGCCGGCGCCCTCCGACAGCACCGTGCTCCGCATCGAGTCCTCGCCCACGCCCGGCTGGGCGCCGCTGGTTCTCGTCCCCTATCGCCTCGTTTCGCTGCCCTTCAGCCTGCTGCGTCTGGGCCTCGAGGGCGGCATCCGCACATGGGGCCGCCACGATCTGCCCTCGCTGCTCGGTCCCTATCCCCTGCCGGGCCACCTGATGGCCGAACTCGAGGCCGGCGGCCTCGGCGGTCTCGGCATGGGCGTCGACGTGAAGGACGTCGCCGGCGGACAAGCCCTGCGCCTGGGCCTGCGCGCGGCGCTGGGCGGCAGCCGCGAGGCGCGGCTCGGCCTGCGCGGCGGCCAGGGCAGGGCGCGGCTGGTACTGAGCGCGGGACACGCCCGCCGCGCGGCGCTGGCCTACTACGGTCTGGGTCCGGAGTCCAGCGCGGACGATCGCAGCGAATACCTGCAGGAGCTCAACTGGGGCGGTCTGGCGCTGGAGCTGGAGCCGGCCGCGCATCTGGAGCTGGAGCTGAGCGCCACGGCCAGCGGGCTCGCCGCTTACGACCGCGAGGGGCCGGCCTTCGCGGAAGCCACCGCCGCCACCGGCCGCTCCAGCGGCACGGCCGTCGGCCTGCGCGTGGTCTACGACAGCACGGACCAGGACGGCCGCCCCGCGCACGGCGGCGTCGTCGCCCTCAAGGCTGCGCGTTTCTTCGAGAGCGACGAGGGGCTCGCCGATTTCACGCACTACCGAGCTTCAATTGAGCGCTTCGTCGGCCTGTGGAACTCGGATCAGACCCTGGCCCTGCGCGCGGTCACGAGCTGGATCGAACCCGAGGGCGACGCCCCCGTGGCCTTCACCCGCCTGCTCGCCGGCGAGAACCCCGACCGCCAGCGCGGCTACCCCGCCGGGCGCTGGCGCGACCGCGGCCTCGCGCTGGCCACGGCCGAGTACCGCTGGCCGGTCTGGGCGCCCAGCGAGGCGGCGAGCCTCGGCCTCGACGCACTGCTCTTCAGCGACGTCGGGCAGGTCTTCGGCCACCTCGACGCGCTCGGCGACGCGATCAAGACCAGCTGGGGCGGCGGCCTGCGCCTGGTGGGCGGGGGCGGCGACTTCAGCGCCAGCCTCGAGATCGGCCACTCCGACGAGGGCACGCGCGTCGCGCTGCAGTTCGATCAGCACTTCCAGCACGCGAAAGGGGGGCTCTTCCATGGCGAAGAGGCGTCGGTGCGCCACTAGCCTGCTGCTCCTCGCGCTGCTGGCCCTCGCCGCGCCGGCGGCCGCGCGCAAGCCCGCGCCCCTGGCCGACGCGCCCGTCGCGTGGTGGGAAGATCCGGGCGCGCCCATCGCCAGGCCCGAGACCCGCGAACCTCACGACCTGGTGGACATGGCCCGCGACGGCTTCTTCCTGCCGGTGGAGCGCTTCTTCAATCCGCTGCGCCGCCTGCGCGATCTGAAGGGGGACCCCGTGGCGCCGGCGCGGGACATCAACAGCCTGGACGAGGCGCTGAACTCCAGCTGGTTCACCAACCGCATCGGGCTCTTCCCGATGAGCCCGGCCGAGGTTGCGCTGGGGCCGGGCCCCGGCCGCGGTCCCGACCCGGACGGCCCCTGGCTCGTGGTGGCCGCCAAGGCGCAGGGCGTCACGCCGGGCTTCACGGTGCGCGACGTGAACGGCACGACCTTCCTCGTGAAGTTCGACCCGCCCGGCTACCTGGGCATGACCAGCGCGGCGGGGGCCATCTGCGCGCGGCTCTTCCACGCGGCGGGCTACAACGTGCCGGACGACAACGTCGTCACCTTCACGCCCGAGCAGCTCGTGCTCGACGAGGGCGTCACGCTCAAGCTGCCCGACGGCACGCGCCGCGCCATGACGCGCGCGGATCTCGACGCGATCCTCGCCCCCGTGGAGCGGCTCGAGGACGGGCGCATCCTCGCGATCGCGAGCCGCTGGGTCGCGGGGCGTCCGATCGGCTGCTTCGACTACCGCGGGCTGCGCGCCGACGACCCCAACGACCGCATCCCTCACCAGGAGCGGCGCGAGCTGCGCGGCCTGCGCTTCTTCGCCGCGTGGCTGAACCACTTCGACACGAAGCAGCAGAACAGCATGGACACCTGGGAGCCGCTGGCCGACGGCGCCGACCGAGGCTTCGTGAAGCACTACCTCATCGATTTCGCCAGCACGCTCGGCCTCGGCGCGGGCGGCCCCGAGCCCACCTTCGGCCGCGAGCTGACCGTGGACTTCCCCGCCATCGCGAAGCGCACGGCGGCGCTCGGACTCCACGAGGACGCCTGGCGCCGTCTCGAGCGGCCGGCCGCGGCGCCGGGCCTCGGCTACTGGACGGCGCAGGACTTCGACCCCTGGGCCTTCGATCCCCTGCGCCCCAACAGCGCCTTCGCCGACTGCACGCCCCGTGACGCCTACTGGGCCGCCAAGATCATCAGCGCCTTCACCGACGAGCAGCTGCGCGCGGCGGTGACCGCCGGCCGCTACGTGGACCCCGCGGCCGCCGACGTCGTGGCGCGCGTGCTCGGCGAGCGGCGCGACATCATCGCGAAGGTCGCCTTCGACGAGACCCCGCCCCTGGACTTCTTCTCGCAGGTGGAAGGCGTGGTGCTCTGGCGCGACCTCGGCGTGGAACGCGGCATCTACCCCGCCGCCGGCACGCGCTACCGCGCGCGGCTCGCCACCGTGCGCGCCGATCGCCGCGTGGTCGAGCAGGGCGAGTGGATGGACCTGGCGGCCACGAACGTCGCGCTGTCCGCGCTGCCGGGCTTCGCGCGGGGCAAGGCGGTGCCACCGACCTCCGCACCCACGTATGTAGAAGTGCAGTGTCAGGTGGATCGCGGCGACGGCTGGAGCCGCACGGTGACCTGCTACCTCGCGCGGGCCAGCGGGCGCGTGGTGGCGGTGGACCGCTGATGGGCGCGGAACGTCGCAGCGCGCTCGACCGCTTCCTCGGCCTCTTCGCCGAGGTGCGGGCGGGCGAGGGCCTGTCGGCGCTGCTGCTCGCGGTGAACGTCTTCCTGCTGCTGACGAGCTACTACATCATGAAGCCGGTACGCGAGGCGCTGATCCTCGCCGCGCCCGGCGGCGCCGAACTGAAGAGCTACATGTCGGCCGGGCAGACGCTGCTCCTGCTGCTCTTCGTGCCGGCCTACGCGCGACTCGCCTCGCGCCTGCCCCGGCGACGCCTGCTCAACGGCGTGACGCTCTTCTTCGCCGCCTGCCTGGTGGCCTTCTGGCTGCTCGGCACCTCCACCACCCTGCCCCTGGGCGTACCCTTCTTCCTGTGGATAGGGATCTTCAGCGTGTCGCTGGTGGCGCAGTTCTGGAGCTTCGCCAACGATCTCTACACGCCCGAGCAGGGCAAGCGCCTGTTCGCGATCCTGGGCTTCGGCGCGTCGGCCGGCGCGGTCTTCGGCGCGACGAGCGTGAAGGGCCTGATCGCGCCGCTGGGCCTGATGGGCTCGCTGCTGGTGGCGGGCGCCGTGCTGCTCGTCAGTCTCGTCTTCACCAACTGGGTCGACGCGCGCGCGTCGGACCGGCGGCCGGCGGTGGCGAAGCAGGCCGAGGAGCCCATGGGCGACGAGAACCCCTACCGGCTCGTCTTCGGCCGCCGCTACCTGCTCTTGATCGCGCTGCTCATCCTGCTGCTGAACTGGGTGAACAGCACGGGCGAGTACATCCTCGGCAAGGTGGTGAGCGAGGCGGCGCGGGCGGCGGCCGCGGCTACCCCCGGCGCGCCGGCGGGCTTCGTGAACGACAGCATCGGCCGCTTCTACGGGGACTTCTACGGTGTCGTCAATGCGGCCAGCCTCGTGGTGCAGCTCTTCCTGGTGAGCCGCATCCTCAAGTACATCGGCGTGCGCGCGGCGCTGCTGATCCTGCCGGTGATCGCCTTCGCGGGCTACGCGCTGGCGGCCTTCGTGCCGGTGCTGGGGATCATCCGCTGGAGCAAGACGGCCGAGAACGCCACGGACTACTCGCTGATGAACACGCTCAAGGGCGTGCTCTTCCTGCCCACGACGCGCGAGGAGAAGTACAAGGCCAAGCAGGCCATCGACACGCTCTTCATGCGCGCGGGCGACGTGCTGAGCGCCGCGCTCGTCTTCGCGGGGACGACCTGGCTCGGCTTCGCCGCGCGGCAGTTCGCGCTGGTGAACCTGGGGCTGGTGCTCGTGTGGCTCGTGATCGCACTGCGCATCGGGCGCGAGTTCCAGCGGCTCACCGCCGCGAAGGGCTAGCCCTCGGGCCGCACCGGCGTGGCCGCGTCGGGTCCCACCACCGTCATCCAGCGCCGCACGGACCAGGACTTCACCAGCCCCTCGGTCACGTAGGGATCCACAGTCGCGAAGCTCTCCGCCACCTCGGGGCCGTCGCCCCGGAAGAAGAGGACGGCCCGGTCGGCCGGCTCGGTGAGCGCCCCGCCCAGCAGCAGCTCGCCGCGGTCGACGGCCGCCCAGGCCAGGCGCAGGTGGGCGTCGCGCAGGGCGGCCCGGCGCTCGAGGTAGTCGTCCGCGAGTTCGTAGAGCAGGAGGTAGTGCATGGCTGGAAGGTAGCAGATTCGGGGGTCACAGGGGGTAGCGGTATTTGGGCGCCGCGGGTCTTGAATGCTATGATTCCACTGTGACCCCTCACCGAGGTCCGGCCCTGCCCTTGGAGGACGCCATGAAAGCCGTGCTAGCAGCAGCCGCGCTCCTGTGCTCGCTCGCGACGGGCGCCGCCGCGCAGCCCTGGTTCACCATGACCACCGTGATCGACTACGAAAACTGCACCGCCGACGCGCCGCCGTATCAGTCGACCACCGTCTACTTCATCGTCGATCTCAACTACTTCGTCGATGCCATCACGGCGGTCGAGTTCCGCATCGCGGGTTTCCCGGACGTCCCCGGCGACGTGGTCATCACGCAGCACTGGGAGACCCCCCTCGTGATCGGCACGCCGGGCCATGGAATCGCTCTCGCGTTCTCACCGGCGCTGGCGGGCCCCCGCTGCTACCTGGGGAGGGTCGAGTTCTTCGTCGCGGCGGCGGACGCGCTCGGCGACGACTACTGCATGGAGTACAGCGAGTCCCTGGGCAGCGGGAGGCTGCTCGTGGTGGACTCGGAGTTCAACGAGATCGACGCTCTCGGCGACGCCTTCGTTTTCAATCCGGTGAACTGGCTGAACTGCAACTTCTGCCCGGACATCGTGTCCGCGGAAACGCAGAGCTGGAGCGCCGTCAAGAGCCTCTACTAGTCGAAGCTGCGGTCGCCCTTGGGGACGCGCCGCCGCTCGATCAGCCGGCCGTTCTCGTCGAAGCGGAACTCCAGGCCCAGCGCAGGGTAGCGCCAGCGCTCGGTCACGCCGGCCACGCCGCGGTCTTCGCGCAGGCGGAAGGGCGTGAAGCCGTGCTCCTCGAAGACGACGAGCTTGTCGCCCGGCAGCCGCTTGGCATAGAGGGAGTGCCGCAGGTCCGCGCGGCTCTGCTTGCCCCAGACGGGGAGGGGGCGGGGCTGGTACAGGATCTCCTCGCCGGCCGTGGCGCGCTGGGGCAGGGCCCCGGCGATCGCCAGCGCGGCGAGCGCGAGCAGGATGGTCTTCCGCATGGCCTCTTCCTTCGGTGTCGTGTCGCGTGGTGCAAAACGAGGTGCTGGAAGAGTCCATTATAGCGCATCGCGCCGCCCCGAGGCCAGTCGGGGCGGGCGTTTGCGGATCGCGGTGTCGGGAAGGCCTAGTCGGCGACGGGCGCGCCGGGATCCTTGGCGTAGAGCAACCAGTCCATGGCCAGGTCGTCGACGCGGCCCATGGCCGGGCAGATGTAGCGCTCGAAGTCGTCGTAGCCCATCTGGATGGCGGCGTGGCGGAAGCCGCGGGCCATCTTCGCCTCGCGGAAGACGATCACCGAGCGGCGCATGCCGCGCCGGAAGAAGATGCGCCGGCCCAGGTCGAGGCTCTGCTTGGCCTTGTCGCCGAGGTAGTCGCAGGCGCGGAAGTCGAGCAGCATGGCGAACTTGCCCTTCCAGCCCGCCGTGAGGCGGGTGGCCTCCTCGAGCCAGTCCTGCATGTCGTCGTTGCTCACCCTGCCCGTGAAACGGGTGTGGATGCCCCAGTCCATGCGCTTCATGATGTACATCGATCCTCGACTCCACGCCGCGGGTGCTTGAAGGGTATCGGCGGCCCCCGCGGGGATCTTGAGCGCCCGTCGCCGGAAACAAGAGCCGGCCGCCCCGGGGTGGAGCGGCCGGCGAGGTCCGGGAAGGGGAATTCCCAGAGATCAGAGGCTACCCCGGGCATCGGCCTGCGGCCGGCCCCGCTGAAGCCCTTTCCTTGTGCCGCCGAGAATGTGGCTGCGCGCCACCGGCCCAAGACCTGGGGCTGTGAACATTGTCGACACCCCGCATGCTGGGGGGTGGGCGGCCAGGCGCCGTCTGGAGAGGGGCAGATACAATTTCGACGGCACAAGGAGGTTGGGAGTAGAATGGGGGCATGATCGTCCTCCACTACCACCCGCTCGACGCCTCGCTCGCCGATCGACTTCGCGCAGCCCTGGATCCCGGCATCGACCTGCGCGTCCCGGGCCCCGGCGTGAACCTCGACGCCCTGGCGCCGCTCTGCGACGGCGTCATCGCCGGGCGCCTGTCCTTCGACTGGCTGCGCGCCGCTCGGAACCTGCGCTTCCAGGTGGTTCCGTACGCCGGCGTGCCGGCCCAGGACCGGACCCAGGTCGCCATGCTCCCCGCCGTGACGCTCTACAACAGCCACTTCAACGCGGACGTCACCGCCGAGCACGCCTGGGCGCTGCTGCTCGCCGCGGCGAAGCGCCTGCTGCCCGCCCACGCGCGGCTCGCGCGCGGCGACTGGACCCCGCGCTACGACGGCCCGCTCTCGGCGCGCCTGGCCGGCGCGCGGCTGCTCGTGCTGGGGCACGGGGCCGTGGGCGGCCGCGTGGCGGCCATCGGCCGGGCCTTCGGCATGCGGGTGGACGCCGTGACCCGCCACGGCCAGCCCGCGCCAGGGCTGGAGCGCACGGGGACCACGGCGGCGTTGCGCGCGCTGCTGGCCGAGGCCGACGCGATCGTCTGCTGCCTGCCGGACACGCCCGCCACCGCAGGACTGCTGAATGCGGCCGCCTTCGCCGCCATGAAGCCCGGGGCGGTGTTCGTCAACGTGGGGCGCGGCGCCTGCGTGGACGAAGGCGCGCTGCACGACGCGCTCACCGGCGGCCGTCTCGGCGCGGCGGGGCTCGACACCTGGTGGCGGTATCCCACGGTCCCGGAGGAGCGCGCCGCCTGCCCGCCGGGGCGCCGCGACTGGGCCGGGGTGGAGAACGTCGTGCTGAGCCCGCACCGCGCGAGCCACGCCGAGGGCCGCGAGGAGGCCCGCATGGACGCGCTGGCCGCGCTGCTGAACGCCATCGCGCGCGGCGCGCCGCCGCGGCCGGTGGATCTCGCCGAGGGCTACTGAATGTAGCGCCGCAGGACGCGCCCGACCGTCATCCCCTGCACCAGGATCGAGAACAGCACCACGACGTAGGTGCAGGTGAGGATGAGGCTCTTCTCCGGGATCGGCGGCAGCGACAGCGCCAGAGCGACGCTGATCCCCCCGCGCAGGCCCGCCCAGGTGAGGATGCGCACCACGCCGCGGTTGAAGATCCGCCGCGAGCGCAGCAGCCCGATCGGCAGCGCCACGCTCACCAGTCGCGCGAGCAGCACGATCGCGATGCAGGCCAGCCCCGCCAGCGCGCTCCTCGCGCTGAAGGAGAGCAGCAGCACCTCGACGCCGATGAGCAGGAAGAGCACGGCGTTGAGGATCTCGTCGAGCAGCTCCCAGAACTTCTCCAGGTAGTCGGCCACCGTCTCGCTCATGGCCAGCGCGCGCCCGCGGTTACCGATGAAGATGCCCGCCGTCACCACCGCGATGGGCCCCGACAGGTGCAGCGCCCCCGCCAGGCTGTAGCCGCCCATGACCAGCGCGAGGCTGAGCATGACCTCCACCTTGTAGTCGTCGATGGCCAGCATCAACCGATAGGTGACGTAACCCGCGGCCAGGCCCAGCAGGGCGCCGCCGCCCGCCTCGCGCAGGAAGAGCCAGATCAGCCCCATCGGACCCAGCGCCTCGCCGCCGTGCCCGTGGCCGCCGCTCGCGCCGCCGCCGTGGCTTTCGATCAGCGCGACGAGCCCCGTGAACACGACGACCGCCACGCCGTCGTTGAAGAGGCTCTCGCCGGCGATCTTGGCCTCCAGCGCAGGCGGCGCGTGCAGGCTCTTGAGGGTGCCCATCACGGCGATGGGGTCCGTCGGCGAGATCAGCGCCCCGAAGACCAGGCAGGCCAGCCACGACGCCTCCAGCCCCAGCGCGCCGAAGAGCAGCTTGGCCATGACCCCCACCAGCGCCGTCGAGATGAGCAGCCCCACCGTGGCCAGCAGCCCGATGCTCAGCCGGCGCTGGAGGAAGTAGTCGAGATCGGCGTGCAGGGCGCCGGCGAAGAGCAGGAAGCCCAGCATGCCGTGCATGAGGGCGGCGTTGAAGTCGATGCCGCGCAGGAAGCCGCGGATGCTCGCGTCCAGCGCGAAGCCCGGCCACAGCCAGTGGATCAGCATCACCCCCAGCGAGCTGGTCAGGCTGATGAGCAGCAGCCCCACGGCCGGGTTCAGCTTGAGCCAGCGGCTGTTGAGCGTGCCGAAGAGCGCGGCCAGGGTGAGCAGGATGGCGCTGACGGTGAAGAGCGACATGCGTCCTCCGCGGTGGGCGTTCCTTGTGCCGCCGAAAATGTGTCTGACGTCCCCTGCGGCAAGCTGCCGGGCACCCCGGCACTCCATGCGGCGTGTCAACCCTGTTCACAGCACAAGATCTTGGCGCTGAGACCCGAGACACATTTTCGGCGGCACAAGGGAAGCTATAGCGCGCCGGGGCCGAAAGGTCGAGCGCCGTGCTGTCTTGACGCCGCCCGCCCCGCGTCGCAAGCTAGTGGCCAACCCAAGCCCCCCGGAGGGCCATGAGCGAGGTCCACGAGACGCCCGGCCGCCTGCCCCTGCCGCTCAGCGAGCGCGCCAAGGAGCTGGACTGCCTCTTCACCATCGAAGAGCAGCTGGTGGACATCGACGGCGAGATCGCCGACGCCTTCGCCTCGGTGCTCGAAGCACTTCCTCAGGGCTGGCGCTTTCCGGATGTCTGCCAGGGGCTGATCCGCTTCGAGGACGAGGTCTACCGCAACCGCGAGTTCCAGCCCACGCAGTGGCGTCTGGCCGCGCCGATCCGGATCCTGGATCGCAAGTTCGGCACGCTGGAGGTCTACTACCTCGAGGAGCGGCAGGGCCCCGACGGCGAGGCCTTCACCGCGCACGAGCGGCGGCTGCTGAGCACGATCGCCGACCGGCTGGCGCACTTCATCCTGCACAAGCGCATCGACTCGCTGCGCGAGCGCTGGGAGCAGACGCGGCGCGAGGGACGTCGCAGCGCCTGGAAGGGCTCGCTGCAGATGCTGCGCGCCTCGGACCCGGAGCTCTACCAGCGCATCGCGCGCAAGATGCTCAACTACCTCTCCGCGCTGGGCGTCGACGAAGCCCGCGCCATGCTGCAGGAGGCGCGCGCGCTGGCCGACCCCGAGGCCATCACGGGCGAGAGCAACGTCGCGTCCACCCACCTGCGCGCCGACCGCGAGCTGCTGGGCAGCGATCGCCCGTTCGCGCTGGCGGCCGGTCACCTGGGCGGCGAGCAGATCCTGGCCCTGGTGGAGAAGTGGCTGCTGGAGGACCGGGCGGGCTTCTTCATCAACATCCTGGCCAACCCGCGCTCGTCGCTCAACGAGATCGCCGAGGCGATCCGCCGCTACAAGCACGTGGTGGCCGACGGCGCCGGCCTGCCCGCCTCGGTGATGCGCGGCCTGCGCGTCACGCTGGCGCAGCGATTCCTCACCGAGCAGCTCGACTTCCTCAAGGTGGCGAAGGACTACATCAAGATCACCGACATGGCCGGCCTGCTGGACCACATGATCCTGCCCACCAGCAGCCAGGGCAAGCTGGGCGGCAAGAGCGCGGGTCTGCTGCTCGCGCGGCGGCTGCTGGAGCAGTGCGCCACCGAGGACAGCCCCGTGGGCGAGATCCACGTGCCGCGGACCTGGTACGTCGCCTCCGACGCGGTGATGGACTTCATCGCCTACAACGACCTCGAGGACGTGATCGAGCAGAAGTTCAAGGACCTCGAGCAGATCCGCGCGGAGTACCCGCACCTGGTGCAGCTCTTCAAGGACAGCATGTTCCCGCCGGACTTCGTCCGCGGCCTGAGCCAGGCGCTGGACGACCTGGGCGACGTCCCGCTCATCGTGCGCAGCTCGAGCCTCCTGGAGGACCGCCTCGGCACGGCCTTCAGTGGCAAGTACAAGAGCCTCTTCCTGCCCAACCAGGGCAGCAAGCGCGAGCGGCTCGACGCCGCGCTGGACGCCATCGCCGAGATCTACGCCTCCACCTTCGGGCCGGACCCCATCGCCTACCGTCGCGATCGCGGCCTGCTCGAGTTCAGCGAGGAGATGGGCATCCTGATCCAGGAGGTGGTGGGCCGCCGCGCGGGCAGGTACTGGCTGCCGGCCTTCGCGGGCGTGGCCTTCAGCAACAACGAGTTCCGCTGGTCGCCGCGGATCAAGCGCGAGGACGGGATCGTCCGCCTCGTGCCCGGCCTCGGCACCCGCGCCGTGGACCGCGTGAGCGACGACTACCCCATCCTCGCCGTGCCCGGCCAGCCGCAGCTGCGGGCGAACGTCGCCGTGGACGAGCAGCTCCGCTACGCGCCGCGCAAGGTGGACCTGATCAACCTCGAGACGAACCGCTTCGAAACCGTCGAGGTGAACGCGCTGCTGAAGGAGCTGGGCGACGACGTCCCCGGCCTCGACCGGGTCTACTCGCTCTACAAGGACGGGCGCATGCAGAAGCTCGTGCCGCTGCTCTACGACGCCGCGCAGCACGAGGCCATCCCCACCTTCGACGCGCTCCTCCAGGGCACGCCCTTCCTCCAGCAGATCCGCAACATGCTCACGATCCTCGCCGAGAAGCTGGAGACGCCCATCGACCTGGAGTTCGCCCACGACGGCGAGCGCTTCTACCTGTTGCAGTGCCGTCCGCAGAGCAGCGCCGGCGAGGACGGCCCCGCGCCCATCCCGCGCGACCTGCCCGCCGAGGAACGCGTCTTCAGCGCGCGGCGCTACGTGTCCAACGGCTGGATGCCCGACCTGACGCACGTCGTCTACGTGGATCCCGCCGCCTACCTGCAGCTGCCCGACCGCGAGTCGATGCAGGCCGTGGGGCAGGCCGTGGGGCGTCTCAACAAGCTGCTGCCCCGGCGGCAGTTCGCGCTCATGGGACCGGGGCGCTGGGGCAGCCGCGGCGACATCCGCCTGGGCGTGCCCGTGACCTACGCGGACATCAGCAACTGCGCGCTGCTGGTGGAGATCGCGCGGCGCCAGGGCGGCGTGGTGCCCGACCTCTCCTTCGGGACGCACTTCTTCCAGGACCTGGTGGAGAGCCGCATCCGCTATCTGCCGCTCTACCCGGAGGACGCGGGCGTCCTGTTCAACGACGACTTCTTCATGAACTCGCGGAACGCGCTGGTCGACCTGCTGCCCGAGCACGCGGCGCTCGCGGGGGTGATCCGGCTCATCGACGTGGCGCGCGTCACCGACGGGCAGATCCTGCGGGTTCATCTCAACGCGGACCTCGACGAGGCGCTGGCCTTCCTCTGCCACCCCGGCTGCGGACCGGGCCCCGAGCCCGAGCCGGAGTTCGCCTCGCCGGAGAGCCGCGAGGATCACTGGCGCTGGCGTCGCCGCATGGTGGAGCACCTGGCCACGAGCCTGGACGCCGAGCACTTCGGCGTGAAGGGGCTCTACCTCTACGGGAGCGTCAAGAACGGCGCGGCGCGGGCGGACAGCGACATCGACCTGCTCGTCCACGTGGACGACGATCCCTCCCGCCACCGCGACCTGGAGCACTGGCTCACGGGCTGGAGCCAGGCCCTGGCGGAGATGAACGCCCTGCGCACGGGCTACGTCTGCGACCGGCTGCTGGACGTCCGCCTGGTCACCGACCAGGACATCGCCGGCGGCGACAGCCACGCGGCCAAGATCGGCGCGGCCACGGATCCGGCGCTGGCCCTGCCCCTGGGCGGCGGTCGCTAGTCGGGCGATTTCCGCCCGTTTCATCTTAAGTTTGCAATCTTTCCGTCGATAACTGGAGGACGCCCGGTCGGCCACGGCCCGGGGTGCGGGTCCGTGGCGCGGGACACCGTCCATCGCCCGCGGAGGACTGCGATGTTCAAGCGATTCACCCACTTGAAGTTGCGAAGCAAGCTGCTCCTGACCGGCTGCGCCCTGACCGCGGTGCCGCTGCTCGTGGTCGCCGTCATGACCTTCGTCGAGAACCAGGCCATGTGCGAGGCCGCCGAGGAAGAGACCATGGCCAGCGCCCTGGAGAACCTCGACCGCACGGCCGCCGGGATCTACGCGCTGGTGGCCTCCCACCAGGAAGTGAACGAGCACAACCTCGTGGGCGCGCTGAACGTCGCGCGCGATGTTCTCGAGGCCGCCGGCCCGATCGGCTTCGACACCCAGCCCGCCACCTGGACCGCGGTGAACCAGGTCACGAAGCAGGCCACGCAGGTGCAGCTGCCGCGCATGACCGCGGGCGGACGCTGGTTCGGCCAGATCAAGTCGCCGGAGTCGGAGGTGGCGGTGGTGGATCACGTCCACGACCTGGTGGACGTCACCTGCACGATCTTCCAGCGCATGGACGACTCGGGCGACATGCTGCGCGTCGCCACCAACGTGGTGAAGACGGACGGCACCCGCGCCATCGGGACCTACATCCCCGCGAAGCACCCCGACGGCAGCAGCGACCCCGTGATCGCCAAGGTGCTGCGCGGCGAGACCTTCCATGGCCGCGCCTACGTGGTGGACGGCTGGTACATCACCGCCTACGAGCCGATCACCGAGGACGGCCGCGTGGTGGGCATGCTCTACGTGGGCGTCCCGCAGGAGAGCGTGAAGAGCCTGCGCGAGGCGATCATGAGCGTGGTCGTGGGCAAGACGGGCTACGTCTTCGTGCTCGACAGCGATGGCCGCTACGTGATCTCCAAGGACGGCAAGCGCGACGGCGAGGACATCTCCGGCGCCAAGGACGCCAACGGCGTGCTCTTCATCCAGGAGATCGTCAAGAAGGGCCGCGCGCTGGCGCCGGGTCAGATCGCCGAGCAGCGCTACCCCTGGAAGAACGCCGACGACAACACCTCCCGCGACAAGATCGCCCGCATCGCCTACTTCGCGCCCTGGGACTGGGTGATCGGCGTCAGCACCTACGAGGACGAATTCCTGGCCGGCACGCAGCGCCTGCGCAATCTCGGCGACCGCATCCAGATGCTGCTGATCGTGACCTTCTTCGTCTCGATGGCGCTCACCCTGGTCATCTGGCTGCTGGCCTCGCGGCAGATCGCCGGACCGCTGCAGCAGGTGATCGACGGCCTCGAGCACGGCGCGAAGCAGGTGGCCTCCGCGTCGTCCGACGTGGCGATCGCCAGCCGCACCCTCGCCGACGGCTCGGGCTCCCAGGCCGCGGCACTGGAGGAGACCTCCGCCTCGCTCGAAGAGGTGGCGGCCATGACCACGGCCAACGCCGATCACGTGAAGGAAGCCCACAACCTCATGGAGTCGGCCAACGGCGCCATGCAGCGGGCGGGCACGGCGATGAACGACATGACGTCGTCCATGGAGGCCATTCGCGAGGCCAGCCAGGAGACGTCGAAGATCGTCAAGAGCATCGACGAGATCGCCTTCCAGACCAACCTGCTGGCCCTCAACGCCGCCGTGGAGGCCGCGCGCGCCGGCGAGGCCGGGGCCGGCTTCGCCGTCGTGGCCGACGAGGTGCGCAATCTCGCCATGCGCGCGGCCAAGGCGGCGCGCAGCACCGCCGACCTGATCGAGCAGACGGTGGAGAAGGTGGAAGGCGGCGTCGGGCTGGTGGAGCAGACGAACACCGCCTTCGCCGAGGTCGCCTCGAGCTCGCAGAGCGTCGGCGAGCTGCTGGCGCAGATCGCCACGGCGTCGGCCGAGCAGGCCGAGGGCATCCGCCAGGTGAACATGGCGATGACGAGCATCGATCACGCCGTGCAGGACGGCGCGGCGAGCGCGGACGAGTCCGCCAGCGCGAGCCAGCAGATGAACAACCAGGCGGTGGAGATGAAGAATCTCATCGACGCGTTGCTCTGCCTCGTCAACGGCGAGAGCAGTGTCGAGTCGGGCGTGTGCTGAGGCTGCCGACCTGGCCGAACGACAACGCCCCCGCTCAGCAGATGAGCGGGGGCGTTTTCACAGGCCGTGGGCGCGAGCGCTAGGTTTCCGAACCCGGCGCCGGCTCGGGCGACACGCTGCCGCCCAGATGCTTGCCCAGGAACTTCTCCATGGCGCCGTAGAAGTCGAAGCGGTTCTCCTCGTTGGCGAAGCCGTGGCCCTCGTTGTCCTTGACCATGTACTCCACCTCGATGCCGCGGCCGCGCAGGGCCTCGACGATCTGGTCGCTCTCGGCCTTGTTCACGCGCGGGTCGTTGGCGCCCTGCGCCACCAGCATGGGCACCTGGATCTGGTCCACGTGGAAGAAGGGCGAGATGGAGCGGATGAAGTCCGGATCCGTGTCCGGGTCGCCCACCATCTCCTTCACCATGGCGATGAACGGCTCCCAGTAGGGCGGGAAGGCCTTCATCCAGGTGAAGATGTTCGAGACGCCCACGTAGTCCACGCCGCAGGCGTAGAGATCGGGCGTGAAGGTGACGCCGGCCAGCGTGGCGTAGCCGCCGTAAGAGCCGCCGTAGATGCCGATCCTGTCCGGATCCGCGACCCCCTGGTTGATGAGCCACTTCACGCCGTCGGTGACGTCGTCCTGCATCGTGAGGCCCCACTGGCGGAAGCTCTTCGTCCAGAACTCCTTGCCGTAGCCGGTGGAGCCGCGGAAGTTCATCTGCAGCACGGCGTAGCCGCGGTTGGCGAGGAACTGCACCTCGGGGTTGAAGCCCCAGTAGTCGCGCGCCCAGGGGCCGCCGTGGGGGTTGACCACCACCGGCAGGTTCTTGGCCTCGATGCCGCGGGGCAGCGTGAGGTAGCCGTGGATGGTCAGGCCGTCGCGGCTGGTGTACTGGACGGGCTTCATGTCCGCCATCGCCGCCGCGTCGAGCCACGGACTCACCTCGACGAGCTTCTCCAGCTTGCCGCCGTCGCGGTCCAGGTAGTAGTAGGCGCCGCGGGTCTTGTCGCTGAAGGTGCGCACCAGGACGCGGCGCTCGTCGCGGCTCATGCTGGCCACGGCCACCTCGACGCCCGGCAGCTGGCTCTCCAGGGTCTCCTGAAGCTGGCGGCGGTCCTCGTCGAAGAACTTGTAGCCGCGCTTGTCGGTGAAGTAGGCCACGCCCGTGATCACCTTGCGGTGGCGCGAGCGCATCAGGTTCTCGACGTCCACCTCGGGGTGCTCGTAGATCAGGTCGAGCTGCGTGGCCGTGCGGGGGTCGTAGGTGAAGATGGCGGTCTTGTCGCGGCCGATGTTCGACGCCACGTAGAGCAGCGAGTCGTCGAAGGTGAAGGAGAGCGGCTGGAGCGACTCCTTGAAGTTGGTGGTGAGCACCGTCTTGAAGGGCTCGCTCTCGGTCTCGCGGTAGAGCAGGCTGCTGTTCACGCCGTCGGTGGTGGTCGCCACGCGCACGTGGCCGGCGTTGTCGGTCTGCCAGCCGGTGATGTTCCCGGGGTTCTCCGCCACCCGCTCCAGCGCGCCGGTGTTCACGTCCACCTTGTAGACGTCGTGGATGCGCGGGTCGCGGTCGTTGATGGCCAGCAGCATGTGGTCGTCGTCGTCCTCGAGCGCGTCGACGAAGCGGGTCTGCACCGACTCGAAGGGCGTGAGATCGAGAAAGTTGCCGCCGTCGAGATCCACGGCGTAGGCGTGGTAGTTCTCGTCGCCGCCGGAGTCCTGGACGTAGACCAGCCGGTTGGGGTTCGCCCAGCCGTAGCCAAAGATGTCCCTCGCCGTGGAGGACGTCACCCGCGTCACCTGGTCGCTGTCCACCGCGCGGACGTGGACGTTCAGTCGGCCCTCCCAGGGCTGGAGCCAGGAGAAGTACCGGCCGTCCGGCGACAGCTGGAAACTGGTCTGCTCCGGGTTGCGGAAGAAGTCCTGCATCGCGATCAAGGGTGCCTGCTCCTCATGTTTGGTCGCGCAGCCGACCATCGCCGGCAGCGCCAGCGCGATCAGGCAGGCGGACAGAAACTGCCTGGACATCTCATACTCCTCACTGACGTGGACGTCCTCGACGAGGACTGGGATGGAAGCGCCGGCGCCCCCTGGCACGCGCTTCACGCCGCCGCGGCCGGCGGCCACGAACGACTAGCGAAGATACGCCCTCGGAGTTACGGGGTCCAGGCGATCCGCGGTCAGGGCGCGGGTTCCAGGAACTCCACGGCGCCGTCCGCCAGGCGATAGAAGGCCGAAAGCACGCGCGTGTGCCCCGTCGCCGCCACGGCGGGCAGGGCGCGCCGCAGGGCCGCGGCCACGTGGCGGGCGTTGGCGCGGGCGGCGACGTCCACCTGCTCGGCGCCGTCGCCGGGGAGCGCGAGCCCCTCCAGCGCGGGGCTGACGCGCGCCACCAGCCCCCCCAGCGCTCCCGGGGGCGGACTGTCCCCCAGGGCCGCCGTCACCGCGCCGCAGGCCTCGTGGCCCAGCACCAGCACGAGGGGCACCTCCAGGCGGTTCACGGCGAACTCCAGGCTGCCGAGGACGGTCTCGTCCAGCACGTTGCCGGCCACGCGCACCACGAAGAGGTCGCCCAGCCCCTGGTCGAAGATCAGCTCGGGCGGCACGCGGGAGTCGGCGCAGCCCAGCACGGCGGCGAAGGGATTCTGTCCGGCGGCCAGCTCGGCGCGCCACTCGGGATCGAGACGTGGATGCGACTGGCGGAAGGCCTGATAGCGGGCGTTGCCGTTGCGCAGGCGCGCCAGCGCGTTTTGCCAGGATGTGTCGGGCATGTCGGCCCCCCGGAGCGAGACGGGAGCCAGAGTAGGCGAGTCGGTCGCGTCAGTCCACCTGCGTTTCCGCAGGTTCAGGTTCGCCTTGCTGGGTTTCCGCGAGGCCCTCGGGCGCCATCTGGGGCAGGTGCAGGAGACGCAGCCGCGGCAGCGCGGCCTCCACCTCGCCCGTGCAGACCTGCTCCAGGTTCTCCGCGCCCAGCAGCCGCAGCCAGCTCTCGTGGGGCCGGTAGACGGTGGCCAGCTCCTGGTCCGCCGGCGCCGGCGTGGCCGCGTGCACGAAGAGATCCGCCAGGTGCACCACCGCCAGCGAGCGCCGGCAGCCGGGATCGATCGCGCTGATTGAGACGTAGCTCGGCGCATGGTGGTGACGGATCACCTGCAGGCTCTCGTCCGGCAGGCCCCAGGCCGCCGCCACCGCCGCACCCAGACGCGCGTGCCGCGCACCCAGCCGCGCCTCCTCGATGAGCACGCTGCGGTCGGTGAAGTGCACCGGGTAGTAGAGTGCCTTGGCGCGGTCCGGCCACACGTTGAGGCAGATCAGCTTGCCGATGTCGTGCAGCAGCGCCATCGTCGAGATCTTGTCGGGCTCGGCCAGCCCGCGGCTCTTGGCCAGCGCGAAGGCCACCTTGCTGGTGGCGAAGCTGTGCTGCCAGAGCCCTTCCACCAGGGCCTGCGCCGCCTTGTCCGCGCCGCCGAGCCCCTCGTTCACGCAGGCGCGCCAGATGATGTTGCGCACTTCCACGTGACCCAGGTAGACGACCGCGCGAAAGACCGAGCCGACCTTCTGGTTGAGCCCGTAGAACGCCGAGTTCACGATGCGCAGCACCTGGGCGGCGAGCGCCGCATCGCTGAGCACCAGCTCGGTGATCTGCTTGGGGTTGAACTCGGCGCCGGTGACGCCCGCGAGGATCTTCTGACGCGCCTTGAGCCGGCCGGCGATGCTGTCCGCCTGGGCCATGATCTCGCTCATGTCGTCGGCGTCGCCGCCGTCTTCGTCGAGGTAGTTGAAGTCCTCCGGCGGGTTGTCGAAGCGCCAGACGTGCACGGGACTGCTGGACGGCGTCTCCACGCGCGGCCGCTCGGCGCGCTCGGACGCGGCCGGCGCGGGGCGTTCGCTCGCGTCGGCGCTGCGCCGCACGGGATTGCTTCGCGACGCGGCCGGCCGAGCCGCGGCGGACGGCGACGTCGCGTCGTCCCGCTTCGCGGAGAGGACG
The DNA here is from genome assembly GCA_020633725.1 of Candidatus Latescibacterota bacterium. Lineage (NCBI taxonomy): Bacteria > Pseudomonadati > Candidatus Latescibacterota > Candidatus Latescibacterota bacterium. The sequence goes on along the minus strand of JACKDC010000006.1, from coordinate 202,192 downwards.
GCGATCGCGAGCAGGGCCAGCATCAGCAGGCCCAGAAGCAGCATCACCAGTAGCTCCATGCACGCTCCAGGTCGTTGTCCTGGGAATCGGATGCTAAGTCGCTGAAGTTTAGACATTTCACCCTGTAACACGCCCCGTGCCGACGGGCGGGGACGCGGGGGGCCTTGCGGGGTACCGAGAGGAGTCCTAGGCTGGATGGAGCCCCGACGAGGAGGAATCGGCATGCGCGTGGACTGCGTGAATCCCAGCACCGGCGAGCGACGGCACCAGTACGAGACCATGAGCCAGGCAACGCTCGAGGCGGCGGTCGAGCGCGCCGCGTCGGCCCAGCGCGCCTGGCGTGAGCGGCCGCTGCGCGAACGGCTGCCTCTCTTCCGGGAACTCGCCGCCGTTCTGCGCCGCCACGGGGACGAATGGGCCGCGCTGATCACCCTCGAGATGGGCAAGCGCATCGCGGAGTCCCGCGCCGAGCTGGAGAAGTGCGCCTGGCTCGCGGAGGTCTACGCCGACAACGGCGAGGCCTGGCTGGCGGAAGAGGCCGTGGTCGCCGACGGACTCCGCCACCGCGTCCTCTTCCAGCCGCTGGGCGTGGTGCTCTCGATCATGCCCTGGAACTTCCCGTTCTGGCAGGCGATGCGCTTCGCCGTCCCCGCCCTGCTCGCCGGCAACGCCGGCCTGCTCAAGCACGCCAGCAACGTGCCCGGCTGCGCGCTGGCCATCGCCGAGGCCTTTGCGGAGGCCGGCTTCCCGCCCGATCTCTTCCAGACCCTCTTCGCGGCGCACCAGGATCTGGAGGTCGTCATCACGAGCGACGTGGTCGGCGGCATCTCGCTCACCGGCTCCACCGCGGCCGGCGCCCGGGTGGCCGCGGCGGCGGGCGCCGCCCTCAAGCGCGTGGTGCTCGAGCTGGGCGGATCGGACCCCTTCGTGGTGCTGGACGACGCCGACCTGGACGTCGCCGTGGCCGGCGCCGCCCTCGGCCGCCTGATCTGCACGGGCCAAAGCTGCATCGCGGCCAAGCGCTTCATCGTGCAGGACGCCCTGGCCGACGCCTTCGCGGAGCGCCTTGCCGAGCGCTTCCGCGCGCTGCGTCCCGGCGATCCCGCCGACGCCGACACGACCCTCGGCCCCCTCGTCGACGAATCCGCGCTCCGCGCGCTCGACGACCAGGTGCAGCGCAGCGTGGCGGCCGGCGCGCGTTTGCTTTGCGGCGGCGAGCGCATCGACCGCCCCGGCTTCTACTATCCGGCGACCGTGTTGACGGGGGTGACGCCCGAGATGGCCGTGGCGTCGGAGGAGGTCTTCGGTCCGGTGGCGCCGGTGCTGCGCGTACGCGGCGAGGCCGAGGCGCTCGCCCTCGCCAACGCCACCGCCTTCGGACTCGGGGCGAGCGTGTGGACCCGCGACCTGGAGCGCGGCGAGCGCTTCGCGCGGGCGCTGGAGGCCGGGAGCGTCTTCGTGAACTCCATCGTGAAGAGCGATCCGCGCATGCCGTTCGGCGGCGTGAAGAAGAGCGGCATCGGACGGGAGCTGTCAGCCTACGGGCTGCGCGAGTTCGTCAACGTGAAAGGTCTTAGCGTGTACGCCCACGAGCGGGCCTAGCGGCCGGCACAAGTTGGCATATCTAAATCCTTTAGAAATATCACAAGAGTCTTGCTTGCCTTTCTGGCGCGGCGGGACCACACTCCGCAGCGTCAGCACGCCCCCGGCTCTACTGATGCCACTACTCCGCCGGGAGGCCTCGACGGTGCCCGAGCCCATGGCCCGGGCATTTTCATGCGCTCGAACGCGGCCCTCTTGACTTTTATTGATAAGCCCCTATCAATAGGAGTGTCCGGTTCCCGTCGAGGTGACGCGTGCAGCGACGTACCCGCCAGCGCGAGGCCATCCTGGCCGCGCTTCAGCGCACAGACCGCCCGCTTTCGCCGCGCGAGATCCTCGTGGAGGCCGCGAGGACCGTCCCGCAGCTCGGCATCGCCACGGTCTACCGGCAGGTCACACGCCTGATCGAGGCCGGCGAGCTGCGCGAGGTCGCGCTCCCCGGCGAGCCCAGCCGCTACGAGCTCGCGGGCAAGGGGCACCATCACCACTTCCGCTGCCGACGCTGCGAGCGCGTCTACGAGCTGGATCGATGCCCCGGCAACTTTCGAACCCTCGCCCCCGCCGGCTTCCTGGTGGAGGACCACGACCTCCTGCTCACCGGGCTCTGCCCCGGCTGCCGGAGCGTGCAGGCGTGAGCGCGCGCGCCCTGGCGCTTGCCGCCTTGCTGGCGCTCGCGCTGCCCGCCCCCGGGGGCGCGGCGCCTCTGCGCGTGGCCGTGAGCGTCCTGCCCGAGCAGGCTTTCGTCAGCGCCGTGGCGGGTTCACTGGCCACGGTGGACGTCCTCGTGGGGCCCGGTCGCAGCCCCGCCACCTACGAGCCGACGCCGCGCCAGATGGCCTCGCTCGCGGACGCCGCGCTCTTCCTGCCCATGGGCGTGCCCTTCGAACAGGCCTGGCTGCCCCGTCTGACGGCCGCGGCGCCGGGACTGCGGGTGGTCGATCTCGTCGCGGCGGCCGGCATCGAGCGTCTGACGCTGCACGGACACTCCCACGGCGACGCCCCCGCCTCCCCGGCGGGCGCCGAACTCGACCCCCACCTCTGGACCGACCCCCGTCTGGTGGCGCGCCTGCTGCCGCCCCTGGCGGACGCCCTCTGCGCCGCCGATCCCGCGCACTGCGATGCCTTTCGCGCCGGCGCCGCCGCCTACGCCGACACGCTCGCCGCCCTCGACGCCGAGCTGCGCGCCATCCTCGCGCCGGTGCGCGGGCGACGCTTTCTCGTCTTCCACCCCTCCTGGGGCTACTTCGCCGCGGCCTACGGGCTCGAGCAGGTGGCCATCGAGCACGAGGGCAAGGAACCGGGGGCGCGCGCGCTCGCGAACGTGATCGACGCGGCCCGCGCCTCGGGACTGCGGACGATCTTCGTGCAGCGGCAGTTCGCGTCGGGCGCCGCACGCGCCGTGGCCGACGCCATCGGCGGCGACGTGATCGCGGTCGACCCGCTGGCCGCCGACTACTGCGCCAACCTGCGCCGCACGGCCCGCATCATGGCCGCCGCCCTGGCCGCGGAGGACTCGCCGTGAGCCACGCACCCCAGGGCGGTCCCGCCATCGCGGTCCGCGACGTCAGCTTCCGCTACGGCGGCGTGGCCGGCCGGCCGGCTGTGCTCGAGCAGATCACCCTCGACGTGCCCGACGGCGAGTTCCTCGGCCTCGTCGGCCCCAACGGCGGCGGCAAGAGCACCCTGCTCAAGCTCATGCTGGGCCTGCTGGAGCCCGAGCGCGGCAGCGTGCGCATCTTCGGCCGACGTCCGCGCGAGGCGCGCGGGCTGCTCGGCTATGTCCCGCAGTTCCGCACCTTCACGCGCGACTTCCCCATCTCGGTGGGCAAGGCCGTGCTGCAGGGCCGGCTGGGCCGCACGCGCCGCCTCTTCGGCTACGGCGCCGACGACCGCGCGATCGCCGCGCGGGCCATGGCCGACGTGGGCATCGCCGACCTCGCGGCGCGTCCGCTGGGCACGCTGTCGGGCGGCCAGCTCCAGCGCGTGCTCATCGCCCGGGCGCTGGCCTGCGAGCCGCGGATCCTGCTGCTCGACGAGCCCACCGCCAACGTCGACGCCCGCGTGGAGACGAGCCTCTTCGATTTGCTGCGCAGCCTCAACCGAGCGCTGACGATCGTGGTGGTCTCGCACGACGTGGGCTTCATCTCAGACTACGTCGGCCGCGTGGCCTGCCTCAACAAGCGGCTCGTCTGCCACGAGACCAGCGCGCTGAGCGGGGACGTCATCGCCGAGATGTACGGCGGCGGCGCGCACATGATCCACCACCACACGCACGTGGATCCCGCGGAGCCCGGGCGATGAACCCGGGCAACTTCTTCGACGCCCTCACCGACCAGCGTTTCCTCCAGTACGCCCTCGCCGGCGGCCTGCTGGCCAGCCTCGGCTGCGGCATGATCGGCCCCTTCGTCGTGGTCAAGCGACTGACCTTCCTCGCCGGTGGCATCGCGCACGCGGTGCTGGGCGGCATGGGCATCGCGCACTACCTGGGCGTGTCGCCGCTGGCCGGCGCGCTCGTCGCCGCGCTCGTGGCCGCGCTCGTGATCGGCGCCGTCAGCCTCAAGGCCCGCCAGCGCGAAGACACCCTGATCGGCGCGCTCTGGGCCGTGGGCATGGCGGTGGGCATCCTCTTCATCTCGCGCACGCCGGGCTACAACACGGACCTGATGAGCGTGCTCTTCGGGAACATCCTCATGGTGACGCCCGGGCATCTGCGGCTCATGGCCGGACTCGACCTCGCCCTGCTGCTGCTGGTGGCCGTGTTCTACAAGCAGTTCCAGGCCGTGGCCTTCGACGAAGAGTTCGCCCGCCTGCGCGGCGTGCCGGTGACCTTCTTCTACCTCCTCCTGCTCTGCATGATCGCCCTCACCGTGGTCCTGCTGATCCAGGTGGTGGGCCTCATCCTGGTGATCGCGCTGCTCACGCTGCCGGCCGCCGTGGCGGGGCAGTTCGTGAACTCCCTCGGGCGCATGATGGTGATCGCGGCGCTGCTCGGCGCGGCGCTCAGCACCGGCGGCCTGGCCATCAGCTACGGCCCCGATCTGCCCGCGGGCGCGACGATCATCCTGCTCGCCGGCGGGGTCTATCTCCTCTCGACCCTGCTCGCCCGCCTCCTGCACCGCAACGGCTGATCCATGCTATAGTTGATGCATGGGAGGTCCGCCATGCGTCGACTCGTTCTCGCCACCGCTCTGCTCCTGCTCGCCGCGACCGCTGCCGCGCTCGACTGGGAGTACGTCGGCATGGATGGCGTGAGCGCCACCACGATCACCGTGGATCCGCTGCACGACCGCGTGTTCGTGGGCACCTACGAGGGCTTCCACTATCTCGACCTCCCCACCGACACCTGGACCGAGCGCGACTGGGAGGACTGGATCGGCCGGCAGGTCTACGCGGTGGACTTCGCCGACGACCTGCCCGGGCGCGTGATCACCGGCCGCGAGAACGCCTGGTTCAAGGGCTACCTCGAGGTCAGCGACGACCTCGGCGCCACCGAGACCTTCGTCTACGAGTCCACCGGCGGCCGGGTCACGGACATCATGCACGCCGACCTCTCCGACCACTGGGCCTGCACCTGGTCGGACGTGGCGCCGGGCGAGCTGCTGCGCTCCACCGATGCCGGCGTGAGCTGGTCAACCGTGGGCGGCCACGGCTTCTCCGCGATGACCGACCTCGAGCTGCCGGGCAGCGGCGAGCTCTACGTCGCCGGCGACGCGGGCGTGAAGTGGACCCACGACGACGGCGCCACCTGGGAAAGCCTCAACGGCGACCTGCCCGCGGGCCAGGGGGTCTACTGCATCTGCTACGCCTATGCCGGCGGCGATGTCCTCACGCCCACCAGCCTCTTCGCCAGCGTGGACGCCGGGGTCTACTTCAGCGAGACCCCCGGTGACTGGACGCCGATGCTCACCACCTCCTGCCGGCGGCTCGTGAGGCTGCCGGTGCCCGTGTATCTCGCCCCCGACGCGCTCGCCGCCGTGACCTGGGACGGCCGCGTGCTCGTCTCCCGCAACTTCGGCGGCAGCTGGGACGACGAGACCGGCATCCTGCCGGGCACACCCATCGATGCGGCCTACTGCCCCTACGATCGGGGGCTCTACGTCCTCACGTCGACGCGCGGCCTCTACCGCTTCCGCAACGTCGTGACGGAGACGCCGTCCGCCCCCGCCGCTCGCCTGGCGGTTGACGCCTGGCCCAACCCGTTCAACCCGAGCACGACCCTGCGCATCGAGTTGCCCGCGGCCGGGCCGACGACGTTGCGCATCCACGACGTGCAGGGGCGCACGGTGGCCACGCTCCTCGACGGCGCGCAACCGGCCGGTGAGCGGCGATTGGTCTGGCGGCCCGACGGCCTGCCGAGCGGTGTCTACCTCGCGCGGCTTTCCAGCGCATCCGGGGATGTGTCGACGCGGCTCATTCTGCTGAAGTAGCCGTCGCGTTCGCGGCGACCTGCGCGCGGTGGCCGCCGGCTTCACCCGCCCCCGGGGGCGGGTGGCAAGCGCAGCGAGCACCAGCTCTTCTTTCGGGTCGAGTTGGCCGCCCTCGGGTAGCGCTTCGATCAGCGCTTCCCAGCGCATCGCGGCCGCAGGCGTGAATCGATGCGTAGCCCAGCTCGCGGAAGAGCCGCTCCTCCATTGTCGAGGTGCAGGACAGCAGCGCCCGCTTCTCGAGGCGCTGCAATCGCTCAAGTTCGGTGGCGAGAACCCGGTGCAGTCGCCGGGCGCGGTCGGCTCGAGTCTCCATGATGAAAGTCCCAGGAAAGTGCAGCGGGAGGCTTGCGATGGATACCAATGTATAGTATTGTGCAAAGGTCGTCAAGGGCGGCCGAACAGATAGTCGAGAGAATCTTTCCGCGGCAGCCCCCACCCGCCCCCGGGGGCGAGCGAGACCAGGAGGTCCGATAGCGCAGCAGCACCGAGCGCCGCCGCTGAACGACCCGCCCCCGGGGGCGGGTCCATGCAGCGTCGCGTCCGGCCCGATCTACCAGTGCGCGCTCAGGAGAAAGAGGGGGATGAAGCTCGAGTCGTCCGTCCCGGGACCGATGGGATTCACGGCGCCGATCGTGAAGGAGGTGCTGTCGCCGAACAGCCTGAGGGCAAAGGTCACGTAGCCGCTCACCACGTCGTCGTCGCTGGCGACGTCGAGCTGGCTGTCGCGCCACTCGGCGAGGAGCTTGGCCCGCGGAAGCAGCTGCAGGTCGCCCCCGAGCATCACGGATCCTCCGCGGGTGCCGGACTCGTCGACGCCGCGCTCCACGGCCAGGTTGATCGACCGGCGGTCGTTCCCCAGGCCCAGAACGGCGCCCAGTCCCGTGTAGCGCTGGTCGTCTTCGGCGATGACGTGCAGCCCCGTGAGCGCGAAGCCGAGGCCGCGCAGCCGGCGGTCCACGACCTGGTACTTGAGGCCGATGGCGACGAAGTCTGACAGAAAGGGCCAGATGCCGAGGGCCGAGACGTCCAGGCGATCGGTCAGCCCATAGCCGGCGTTGAAGACCACCACGTCGTAGGCGCGAAAGTAGCCCCGACCGCGGCCTACGGTGCAGGGGGACGGTGTCAGCAGTACCGAGTTGAAGTCCGGGTCGCCCGTGCGCGGGCCCGGGACCGCCTGGATGCTCGCGATCTGCTCGCGCAGGAGGTGTACCCGCCCGTGCGCAGGGATGTCGAGGACCACCATGTCCTCGCTCTCGGCGAGGATGCGCCCCGTGAGCTGGCTGCCGTCGACGAGTTCGACCAGGAACAGCGGCGGCGGTCCCTCGAAGCCCCGGTTGCGCGCGCCCGTGCGGGCCGCCGCGGACGCCGCCGCAACGAGCAGCAGCACGAGCGCCAGCGCGAGCGTGCGGCCCATGCCCACTCCTTCCCCTGCTAGCGCAGGCGGACGCAGAGCCCCACGCCGTCCCGGATCGGCAGCAGGCTGCTGAGGAACTCCGGGCTGTCCCACATGCGCGCGGTGAAGGCGCGCACGCCGAGGGTGCTGTCGTCGGTGTCGTCGGGGTTGGCCACGCGGCCGTCCCAGAGGAGGTTGTCGATCACGAGCGCGCCGCCCACGCGAAGGTGCTGGCGGAGCAGCGGATAGACGTCGGGGTACTGCTCCTTGTCGACGTCGCAGAAGATGACGTCGAAGAGCCCCGGCGTGACCTGGAGCAGGTCCTGGGCGTGTCCGGCGAGGTAGCTCACCTTGTCGGCGACGCCTGCGCGCGCGTGGAAGTCACGGGCGCGATCGAGATTGGCGGGATCGCCGTCCGTGCAGACCACCTCGCCGTCCTCGGGCAGCGCGCGCGCGAACCACAGGGCGCTGTAGCCGAAGCCCGAGCCGAGCTCGAAGACGCGCCTGGCGCCCATCAGGTGGACGACCTGCGCGAGGAAGCGACCCACCTCGGGCCCGACGATCGGAAAGCCGCGCTCGGCGGCGAGCGCGTGCATCTCGCGCAGGAGGGGATCCTCGCCCTGCAGGGCCAGCGCGCGCAGGTAGGCCTCGACGGGCGCGTCGTGCAGGGCCATCAGTGGCCCGCCAGGTCGAGGACGGCCTTCACCAGCTTCTCGATGCCGTCGGCGGCTTCGCTCACGCGCTCGGCGAGCATGTAGGCCGGTGTGGTGACGATGCGGTTCGGCGTGTCCACCACGAACTCGCGCACGGGGCAGTCCACGTGCTTTGCGCCCTTGGCCTCGATCGCCGCCGCCGTGCCCGCGTCGTTGCCGATGGTCAGCGTGGGCGGCACGGACTCGCCCGCGAAGACCGTCGCCAGGACCGCGGGCGCGATGCAGATGGCGCCGATGGGCTTGCCGGCCTTGTGCACCTCGCGGAGGATGCGCGCGACCTCGGGGTTGGCCGCGGCCTTGGCGCCCTTGCTGGCGAAGTCGGACAGGTTCTTGGCGGCGCCGAAGCCGCCGGGGAGGATCAGCGCGTCGATCTCGCGCTCGCGCAGCTCGGCGAGCGGCTTGATCTTGCCGCGCATGATGCGGGCCGACTCCACGAGGACGTTCCGCTTCTCGCCGGTGGCCTTGCCCGAGTAGTGGTCCACCACGTCGAACTCCACGTCCGGCGCGGCGGCGATCACCTCGGCGCCGGCGCGATCCAGGGCCAGGAGGGTGGCCACCGTCTCGTAGATCTCGCTGCCGTCGAAGACGCCGCAGCCCGACAGGACGACTCCAACCTTGGTCATGCTGCACCTCCGCGCTGTGTGGCCATGATAGACCGGTGCTCGGCGGGCGTCAAACCGCGTCCGCCGGGTCGCACGGCGCCGGCGCGCGGGGCGGCAGCGTGGCGTAGAGCGTCGGCAGGATCAGCAGGGTGAGCGCCGTGGCGCTGAGCAACCCGCCGATGACCACCGCCGCCAGCGGTCGCTGCAGCTCGGCGCCGGGCCCGCGGGCGACGAGCATGGGCGCCAGGCCGAGGACCGTGGTCAGGGTCGTCATCAGCAGCGCCCGGAAGCGCAGTCCGCAGGCCTGCAGCACCGCGTCGCGCACGGCCAGCCCCTGCTGTCGCAGCTGCGTGATGAAGGTGACCAGCACGGTGCCGTTCTGCACGGCCATGCCGAAGAGGGCGATGAAGCCCACCGTGGCCGGCACCGAGAGGTCGATCCGCAGCAGCAGCATGGCCGCCACGCCGCCCAGCAGCGCGAAGGGCAGGTTGGCCAGCACCAGCACCGCCGCGCCGGCCGATCGCAGCGCGACGTAGAGCATGAGGCCGATCAGCAGCACCGCCGTCGGCACCGCGATGCTCAGCCGCGCCATGGCCCGCTGCTGGTTCTCGAAGCTGCCACCCAGCTCGAGCCAGTAGCCCGGGGGCAGCGAGGCCACCAGCGGGTCCAGCGCCTCGCGCGCCTCGGCCACGAAGCTGCCGAGGTCGCGGTCGCGGATGTTCGTCTCGACCACCACGCGGCGCATGCCCTGCTCGCGGCTCACCTGGGCCGGCCCCTCGCGGTGGACGAGCGCGGCCAGCTGACCCAGCGGCACGCGCAGCCCCGCGGGGGTGGGCACGAGCAGGCCCAGGATGTCCGCCTCGCTGGCGCGGCGCGCGGCCGGCAGGCGGACCTGAACGCCCGTGCGCACGCGTCCGTCCACGAGCTCGGTGGCGACGCGGCCGCCGAGGGCGGTCTCCACCAGCGCGCCGAGGTCCTCGACGCCGAGCTGGTGCCGCGCCAGCGCGCGCCGGTCGGGGAGCAGATCCAGCTGGCTGAAGCCGGTCACCTGTTCGACGCTGATGTCCTCGGCGCCCTCCACGCCGGCGAGCGCGGTGGCGGCGTCGTCTGCCACCGCCTTGAGCCGCTCGAGGTCGGGACCGAAGAACTTGAGCGCCAGATCGCTGCGCACGCCCGAGATCAGCTCGTTGACGCGCAGCGCGATGGGCTGGCTGAAGGCGAGGCGCAGTCCCGGCACCTGGGCCAGGTCGGCGGCGATGGCCGCCTGCAGCGCGGGCTTGTCGCGGCCGGTCGTCCAGTCGCGCTCGGGGTGGAGCATCACCAGCACGTCGGTCTGTTCCGGGCCCATCGGATCCTCGCCGATCTCGGCACGGCCCGTCTTGCTCACCACCGTGCGCACCTCCGGGAAGGCGGCGAGACGTCGCTCGATGAACGCCGCCGTGCGCACCGAACCCTCGAGGCCGGCGTTGGGCAGGCGGACCACGTTGATCGCGAGCGCGCCCTCGTCCAGGTCGGGCAGGAAGGCCGTGCCCAGGCGGGGGAGCAGCGCGAGTACGAGCAGCAGCGCGCCGGCGGCCAGGCCCAGCGTGAGGCGACGCCGCGCCAGGGTGCGCGCCAGGAGGGCCAGGTAGCCGTCGCGCAGGCGGCGCAGGAAGCGCGGCTCCGCGCGCTCGACCGTACGACCGCCGGCCAGCAGCGCGGGCGCGAGGAGCAGGGCCACCGCCAGCGAGCCGAGCATGGCGAAGATCAGCGTGATCGCCAGCGGCTTGAAGAGCTTGCCCTCCATGCCCTCGAGCGCGAAGAGCGGCAGGAAGACGAGCACGATGATCAGGATCGAGAAGGCGATGGGGCGGGCGACCTCGCGCAGGGCGTCCACGACGGCCCGCGGACCGGCCACGCGCTGCCGGTGACGCATGACGTTCTCCGTCACCACGATGCTGCCGTCCACCACCATGCCGATCGCGATCGCCAATCCGCCCAGGGTCATCAAGTTCGCGCTGAGCCCGGCCGCACCCATGCCCAGGAAGACGAGCAGCGCCGTCATGGGGAGACTCGCCAGCGCCACCAGCGCGCCGCGCAGGCTGCCCACCAGGGCCAGCAGCACCAGCATCACCAGCAGGCCGCCCTGCAGCAGGGCACCGCGCACGGTGCCGATCACCGCGCTGACGAGCTCGGTGCGGTCGTAGTACACGTCCACGCGCACGCCCTCCGGCAGCGACCGCTCGATCGACGGCAACGCCGCCTTCACCCGCTCCACCACCTCGCGCGCGTTCTCGCCCTTGAGCATGATGACCATGCCGGCCACCACCTCGCCCGCTCCGTCGCGGGTCACCGCGCCCAGGCGGGTGACGCCGCCGATCTCGACCGAGGCCACGTGCTCCAGCGTGACGGGCGTGCCGTCCTCGGCGCGCAGCACCACGCCGCGCAGATCCTCGGACGAGGCCATGAGCCCCACGAGCCGCAGGTTCTCCTGTTCCCAGCTCCGCGTGACGAACCCGCCCCCCACGTTGCGGTTGCTCGCGGCGATGGCGTCCACCACCTCGTCCAGCGTGATGCGGTACTTGAGCAGCCGGTCCGGGTCCACCAGCACCTGCACCTGCCGCACCTCGCCGCCGAAGCTGTTCACCTCGTTCACGCCGGCCAGGGCGCGCAGGCGCGGCGCCACCACCCAGTCCTGCAGCGCGCGCAGCTCGCGCAGATCGTGGCGGTCGCTCTCCAGCGTGTACTGGAAGATCTCGCCCAGTCCGGTGCTGATCGGCCCGAGCTCGGGCTCCACGCCGGGGGGCAGATCGCCGCGGGCCTGCTGCAGGCGCTCGGTGACGAGCTGGCGGGCGAGGTAGGTGTCCACACCGTCCTCGAAGACCACCACCACCTGCGAGAGGCCCGACTTCGACAGCGAGCGCACGAGGGACACGCGCGGCAGGCCGCCCATGACCGTCTCGATGGGAATGCTCACCTGCTGCTCGACGTCCACCGGCCCGAGCCCCGGCGCCTCGCTGAGCACCATGACCTGCTGGTTGGTGACGTCCGGAAAGGCGTCCAGCGGCAGGCGCTTCCAGGCCAGCAGGCCGAGCGCGGCCAGCAGCAGCGCGCCGGCCAGCACGAGCCCCCGGCTTCTCACGACGTTCTCGCTCCAGTGCATCATGGCGCCCCCTAGTCCGCGCAGCCCGCGCCCATCTTGGAGCGCAGGACGTCCGACTTGAGCAGGAAGGCCCCCTGTCCGGCCACGGTCTGGCCGGCGGCGAGCCCCTCGACGATCTCCACGTGCCCACCCAGCCGCCGCCCGCTCGTCACGGGCCGGCGCACGAAGTACTCCCCCTCGTGATGCACGAAGACGAACTCGCGCCCCGCGTCCGCCAGCAGGGCGTCGGCCGGCACGGCGAGCGCGCGCTCGTCGCCCGGCAGCTCGACGCGCACCCGCGCGAACATGCCCGGCCGCAGGAGGCCGTCGGGATTGGGCAGCAGCACGCGGGACTTCACGGTGCGCGTGGCCTCGTCCATGCTGCGGCCCAGCAGGTCGAGCGTGCCGGGGAAGACGCGATCCGGGTACGCCGCCACGATCACCTCCACCGGCAGCGGGCCAGCGCGGCGAAGCGCCTCGAGACGCGCGAGCTGGCCTTCGTAGACGTCGACCCAGACCCAGAGCGTCTCGGTGTCACCGAGGAGCAGCAGGTCCGCGCCGGGCTCCACGGGTTCGCCGCGAACGGCGTGGAGGCCGAGCACCTCGCCCGCGAAGGGGGCGCGCAGGAGGAGTCGGCCGTCGGCGCGGGCGGCGTCACCCTGGATCAGCGCCTCGATCTCCCCCGCCGCCACCCCGAGGGCCAGCAGGCGCTGGCGGCAGGCCTCGCGACGGATCCGCGCGGCCTCGAGCTGCTGGGCGGCCTCGAGGGCCTCGCGCTCGCTGGCGACCGCCGCGTCGCGCAGCGCGCTCAGGCGTTCGTGGGCACGCGCGGCAAGGGGCTCGGCAGCGAGGGCGTCGAGGTAGGCGGCCTGCGCCTCGGCGAGGGCCGCGCTCTGCAGCACCAGCAGCGGCTCGCCGGCCTTCACCGGCTGACCGAGGTCCACCTGCACGGCGGACACGACGCCGGCGACCAGCGGCGTGAGGTGGGCGATGCGGTGTTCGTCGAAACGGATCTCGCCGGGCAGATCGACCGCCTCCGCCACCGCCCGCGTGTCCACGGTGGCCGTGGCGATCAGGCCGTCGCTGATGAGCACGGGGGTCACGCGGGCCACGCCCACCTCGTAGCGGCACTCCGCGCAGGCGTGGGCCGCGAGGTCGTGCTCGCAGCGCGCGGCGAAGAGCGCGTCGACGGGGCGGTCGAGGTCGGAGAGCTCGTCGTCGTGGTCATGGTCGTGGTCGTGCGCTTCCTCGGCGTGGGCGGCGGCGAGGTGCTCGTCCACGCCGTGACCGCGCTCGCAGGCGGCGAGAAGCAGCAGCGGCAGGAGGAGTCTAAGGCGCGAGGTCGGGCGCATGGTCGTCATCTCCGGCGTTGAGGGCGTCGAGGTCGGCGAGGGCGAAGCGGTAGTCGAGCCGGGCGGCCAGCAGCGCGAGGGCGCTGCGGGCGTGGGCGCGGCGCGCGTCGAGGAGCGCGACGAGATCGGCCTCCCCCACGCGGTACTCGGTTTCGAGGGCGTCCAGCGCGCGGCGCGCGCGCGGCAGCACCTCGGCCTCGAGGCGGGTCACGTGGTCGCGGGCCAGGCGGGCGTGGGCGAGGGCGTCGTCGAGCGCGTCGGCCAGCTCGCGCTCGAGGCGGCGCTGCTCCTCCCGCGCGCGCGACGTCTCCGCGCGCGCCCGGTCCACCCCCGCGCCACGGCGGTCGAAGAGCGGCAGTTCGAGGGAGAGCTGCAGGGCCTGAACATCCGCGTCGGCCTCACGGCCGCGCAGCGCGCCCAGGCGAAGGCCCGGCCAGCGGTCGGCGCGGGCCGCGGCGAGCCGAGCGTCGGCCGCGGCGCTTCGCGCCCGGGCGCCGGCCAGCGTGGGGTGCGACGCCGCAGGGTCCGCGGCGGGCAGGGGCGGGAGGGTGTCCCAGTCCGCGTCGACGCGCAGGTCGGCGGGGTCGCGCAGGGCCAGCCGGCGGCCCAGGGCGGCGCGCGCCAGGCGCGCCTCGACGTCCGCGGCGGCGAGTGCGCTGAGCAGCTCCTCGCGCTCGAGCTCGAGGCGCAGCAGCTCGGCGGGACGCGCCTCGCCGAGCTCGACGCGCAGCCGCGCCAGCTGCACGAGGCCTTCCGCGTGGGCGCGCAGTTCGTCCAGCAGCGCCAGCCGCCGGCCGTCGTGGGCCACCTGCCAGAAGTCGCGAGCGAGCTGGCGGCGCAGGTCGCGCCGCGCGAGGTCGAGCGCGGCGTCGGCGGCGGTCACCGACGCGGCGGCCGCCGCGCGCGCGTGCCGCCAGGGACCCCAGGGACGCAGCGGCAGGCTGACGCCCAGCTCCCAGGTTTCGCGGGTGACGTCGGCGTCGAGCGGCTCGGCCCGGCCGCCGGCCAGTTCCAGCTCGGGGTTGGGCAGCGCCAGCGCGCGCCGGTCGGCGGCGGCGGCATCGCGCTCGGCGCGCGCGGCGGCGAGTTCGGGCTGCGAGGGCAGGGCGGCGAGGACGTCCTCCCACCGGAGAACGGTCTCGGCCGCCGTGCCCCCCGGCAACAGCAGGGCAAGGACGAGGACGCCCAGTCGACGCCCCGTCGGCAAGGGCCACGGCATGGCCACTCCCTTCGAGGGGGGTGCTTGGTGTCGGCGAACGGGGGAGATCAGACCGCTGTCGTCAGGGGCGGGCGCTCGAGGCGGGCGCGGTGGCCGGCTGGCAGCGCGCCGTCGGCCGCGGGCGTGAACGCGCCAGGCCGCGTCGCGTGCACGGGTGCGCCGAGTCCGGTCAACACGCCTGTGATGTGGCAGGCGCAGAGGCAGACGTGGGCGCCGTGCTCGGCGGCGGGGCCGTCGCAGTCGGCGCAACTCGCACAGGCCAGCACGACCTCCGCCCCCGGGGGCGGGGCCGAGGCGTGGCCGTCATGCAGGCAGAGCTCCGCCGAGACCGCGCCGAGCAGGAAGAGCAGGGCGGCCAGGGCGAGCGAGCGATTGCGCAGTGCGTTCAGCATGGTGACGGAAACGCCGGCATGACGACCGGCGTTCCCCAATGCTAACAGCTCGAGAGTGCCGGCGCAAGGCGACCGGCGCGCCGCGCCTACCAGTGGCCGACCAGCTGATCGCCGGAGAAGATGAACTCCCTGTTCTCGCCCGGGTAGATCCAGTGCTCGGTCGGGCTGGCGAACTTCAGCTCGAAGTAGCGATAGGGCGGGAAGCCGAACTTCCGGTAGACGTCCAGCCGGTCGCCCTTGAACTGGGCGACCAGCTCATGAAAGCGAAAGACGCGACGACCCTTCTTGCCGGGTCCGGGGACGTTCTTGCCGGAGTCCTCCGCGGGCGCGATCGTGGCGGGTGCTTCGGCGCGCGCGGCGCGGGCCTGCGAGGGGGTGCCCGCGAGGGCGCCGGCGAGCAGGACTGCGATCCCGAGTCGACTCCACAGGCGCGAGGCGTGGGACTGCGGCATGGCGTCCTCCTTTCACCTTGGTGAAAGGAGCAACGCCCATGCCGGAGGCATCGGAAACCCTCGGGAGCCGCGCGGCGCCTACTCGCAGCTGCAGTGATTGAACCAGCCCGCGAAGATGGCCAGGTCGGCCACGGCCACCATTCCGTTCTCGTCGAAGTCGGCGCAGGGGTCCGCGCTCTGCCAGCTCGCGCCGAAGAGGCTGAAGTCGGTCACGGTGACCTCGCCGTCGCCCGAGAGGTCGGGACCGTTCACCGCAAAGGTGAGCGTCTCGAAGGGCATGCCAAGCACGACCGCTTCCACGTTGACCGCCGCGCAGTCGGCGACGGGGTCAACCCACCAGCCATGAACGCCGCTGATGGTGGTGTGGCCTGGGTCGGGAGCGAAGGTGGAGCTGTCCGCGTGGACTTCCGCGCAGAACTGAAAGCCTTCGAAGCTCATGAACCAGATGTCGGAGGCGAGCACTTCCACCGGATTCGCGTCAGGATAGTCAAGGATCCAGACGTCCACCACCGGCATCGGATCGGCCCCGCAGGGCGCCACCGTGAAGACATGGGGGTCCAGGATCGTGGCCGAGCAGTTCGCCGTGTTGGGAATATCGACGGCCCGGGCGGCGCCCGCAGGCCCCACCATCAGCGCCAGAGCGACCAGCGAGCCCCAAAGACGTTTCATGATGTCCTCCATTGATCCACGTCGCCCGACCATAGAAGTATACGCCAGGCGAGGCTCCGCGCACAAATCGCGCTTGCCGGCGCCGGCACGATCTGCGCAGCCTGACCGACAGCCCTCGGGAGGCAGCCCATGCGCATGGCCTTGATGACCTGGCGTCAGGTGGAGAGCTACCTGGCGGAGCGCGACATCGTCCTGATCCCCACCGGCGCCACGGAGCAGCACGGCCCGAACGGCCTGCTGGGCACGGACCACCTGGTGGCCGAGCAGCTCGCCCTCGCCCTCGGCGAGCGCTGCGAGGTGGCCGTGATGCCCGTGTTGCCCGTCGGCATGAGCCAGCACCACCTGGGCTTCCCCGGCTCGGCCAGCCTCACGGCGGCGGGTTACGCGGGCATGCTCACCGAGACCGTGGAGTCCCTGGCGCGGCACGGCTTCCGGCGCTTCGTCTTCGTCAACGGGCACGGCGGCAACACGGTGCCGGCCAAGGCGGCCGCCAGCGACCTGCTGGCGCGCCGCGAGGATCTGGAGTGGATCTGGCGGAGCTGGTGGGAGCACCCGGCGGTGAAGGCGCTGGAGGATGAGCTCTTCGGCGACCGCAACGGCGACCACGCCACGGCCGCCGAGATCAGCATGACGATGCACCTCTTCCCCGGGGCCGTGGCGCCGCTGGCTCCGGTGGACGTGCGGCACCCGGCGCACGAGTGGCCGCTGGGCCCGCGGCGCTTTCGCGAGACCTTCCCCGACGGGCGCATGGGCAGCGACCCCTCGCTGGCCGACGCGGCCAAGGGGAAGCGGCTCTTCGAGCTGTGCGTGGAACTCTACGGGACCGAGCTGGACGACCTGCTCGCGCGCTAGGCCAGCAGCACCCAGATCGCGTCGTCGCGCACCTGCACCGGGAAGGTGGCCACGCCGTCGGCGTCGCGGTCCTCCACCTCGCCCGTCTCCAGGTTGATCACCCAGCCGTGGTCGTGGCAGCAGACGGACCGGTCGACGATCTCGCCCTCGGACAGCTCCGCGCCCATGTGCGGGCAGCGGTTCTCGATGGCGTAGATCTCCTCGCCCGTGTTGAAGACGGCGATGTCGTAACCCTCCAGCGAGAAGCCTCGCGCCTCGCCGGCGGGGACGTCCTCGAGCGGGCAGACGCGGACGTAGTCGGACTCCATGCTTCCTCCCGGCCATGCATCCGTGGGCCGGCAGTCTAGCAGAAGCGGCGGGTCGCCGGAAGAGCCCGCGTGCCCCGCGCCGCCTTGATCCCCGCGCGGCCGATCTGCTAGGATGCCGCCTTCCGACAGCATCTTCTATAATGGAGACACCATGGACATCCTGCTGGGCCACAGTCCGGATCCGGACGACGCCTTCATGTTTTACGGTCTTGCGAAGGGCGGCGTCGACCCCGGGCCCTACCGCTTCACGCACATCCTTCAGGACATCGAGACGCTGAACCGGCGCGCCCTGAACGGCGAGCTGCACATCAGCGCGGTGTCGATCCACGCCTACGCGCACCTGCAGGACAAGTACGCGCTGCTGTCCAGCGGCGCCAGCATGGGCGACGGCTACGGCCCCATGCTCGTGGCCAGGCCGGGCCTCACCCTCGACGAGGCGAAGCGGCGGACCATCGCGGTGCCGGGCACGCTGACCAGCGCCTTCCTCGCGCTGCGGCTGGCCATCGGCGACTACGAGCACGCGGTCGTGCCCTTTGACGAGATCACCCAGCGGGTGGCCGCGGGCGAGTACGATGCCGGGCTCATCATTCACGAGGGGCAGCTCACCTATGCCAGCGAGGGCCTGAACCTGCTGCTGGATCTGGGGATCTGGTGGGGCGACGAGACCGGCGGCCTGCCGCTGCCGCTGGGCGGCAACGCGGTGCGGCGCGACCTGGGCGCGGCGCGGATGGCCGAGCTGAACGGCATCCTCAAGGCGAGCATCGCCTACGGGCTCGAGCATCGCGAGGAGGCCGTGAAGTACGCGCTCGACTTCGGCCGCGGACTCGACCTGGGCCTGGCCGACCGCTTTGTCGGCATGTACGTCAACGAACTGACGCTGGACTACGGCGAGCGGGGGCGCGAGTCCATCGCGCGTTTCCTGCGCCTGGCGCACGAGCGCGGCTACCTGGACGCGCCCGTCGAGGTGCAGTTCATCACCTAGCCGGGGAGGCGCCGTGGAGGCACTCAGTCCCAGCCTGACCGCCGGCGAACGCAGCGAGCTGGTGCGCCTGCGGCGCGACTTCCATCGCTTCCCCGAACTGGGGTTCCAGGAGCGGCGCACGGCGGGGATCATCGCCGAGTTCCTGCGCGGGCTGGGCCTCGCGCCGTCGACCGGCGTGGCCGAGACCGGCGTGGTGACGCTCATCAACCCCCACGCCGACGGCCCCACCCTGCTCCTGCGCGCCGACATGGACGCGCTGCCCATCCACGAGATCGACGGGCGCGACTACGGCTCCGCCCACGCCGGCGTGATGCACGCCTGCGGCCACGACGGCCACTGCGCCACCCTGCTCACCGCCTGTTCGGTGCTCAAGCGCGAGAGCGCGTCGCTCGGCGGGCGCGTGAAGGTGATCTTCCAGCCGGCCGAGGAGGGACTCGGCGGCGCGCGCCGCATGATCGAGGAGGGCGTGCTCGACGCGCCGCGCGTGGACGCCGCCCTCGGCCTGCACTTCTGGAGCGGCCTGCCGACGGGCCAGGTGTCCGTGAGCCCCGGCGCCACCATGGCCGCGGTGGACGAGTTCCACCTGCGCATCGTCGGCCGGGGGGGCCACGCCGCGCACCCGCACGAGACCTGCGACCCCGTGGTGGCCGGCGCCGCGCTGGTGACGGCGCTGCAGACGCTCGTCTCGCGCCGCCACGACCCGCTGCACTCGCTGGTGGTGACCGTGGGCGAGTTCCACGCGGGGAGCGCGTTCAACATCATCCCCGGCGAGGCGCGGCTCAGCGGCACGGTGCGCTGCTTCGACAAGGCCATCTGGGAGGCGATCCCCGAGCAGCTCGAGCACGTCGCGGCGGGCATCTGCCACGCGCACGGCTGCGGCTACGAACTGGACTACCAGCGGCAGAACATCCCCCTGGTCAACGACGTCGCCATGGCCGAACTCGTGCGCGAGACGGCGGTGGACCTGCTGGGCACCGACAAGGTGCTGGAGGTGCGCACGCTGGGCGGTGAGGACATGGCCGACGTCCTCGACCGCGTGCCCGGCTGCTTCTTCTTCGTGGGCTCGGGCAGCGAGGCCAAGGGCATCACCGCCGGCCACCACCATCCGGCCTTCGATCTGGACGAGGACGCGCTGGCCATCGGCGTCGAACTGCTGGTGCGGGCCGCCCGCCGCTACTTCGCCGGCTAGGCGCCGCGGGAGGGGAAGACCATGCGACGCCTCAGCGCCGGCACCTGGCTGGCACTCGTCTTCGCCCTCATCGCCGTGGGCCTGCTCGCCTGGCTCGGCATGGACCTGCTGGGCGGCCCCGCCCGCGTGAGCTACCTCGTCACGGTCGCCACGCCTCCCGAGCAGATGGTCACCGTGGAGGCGCGGCTCGAGCACCTGCCGCGGCGCATCACCACCCTGCGCCTGGGGATGAACACGCGCTACGCCTTCGTCATGCCGGACTCCGCGCTGCTCGCCGGACCGCCGGAACTCACCGCCGCCGACGGCCGCCAGCTCACCCTGCGGCAGGTCGGCCCCTTCGAATGGCTGGCCGCCCTCGGCAGCACGCGCGATCTGGCGCTCCGCTACCGCGTGCCGCTCACGCAGCGCGCGCTCCCGGGCGTGGCCGGCCGCGACGAGTACGAGCAGCCCTTCATGCTCGCGGGCACGGATGGGCAGCCCGGCTACGGCATGCTGTCCACGGGGGCGGTCTTCATCGCGCCGCTGAACGCGGGCGAGCCGGAGCTGCGGGTGAGCTTCGCGCCGCCGGCGGGCTGGGCGCTGCACGTCCCCTGGCCCGAGGCCGAGCCGGGCGTCTACGCGCCGGCGGGCGTGGCCGATCTGCGCGAGGACCTGGTGGCCCTGGGCGCCTGGTCCGTGCGCGAGGTGGAGCGCGGCGGCTGCCGGGTGGAGATCGCGGTGGCGCCCGGGCAGGAGCGGCTCGAGCGCCTGGTGACGCCCTTCGTCGCGCGGATCGTCGAGGCCGAACTGGGCCTCTTCGGCATGACGCCCCAGCCGCGCTACCTCTTCCTCTTCCACCCGGGGCGCGCCGACTTCTTCGCAGGTTCGCCGAAGAGCAACTCCATGACGCTGCAGCTCTCGGCCGACCCCGAGCGGCCGTTCAAGCTGGCGGACCTGTCGCGGCTCGTGGCCCACGAGTTCCATCACACCTGGGTGCACGCGCGCTACGCGCCGCCCGACGTGCTGCGCTTCTTCAACGAAGGCTTCACGGACTACTACGCCTTCCTGGTGAGCGCGCGGCTGGGCCTGATCGACTGGGAGCGCTTCGGCGAGGAGCTGGCCGAGCGCATGGACCGTCTCGCGGCCAATCCGCTCGTCGGGCAGATGTCGCTGGCGGAGGCGGGCGGGCCGATCTTCTTCGAGAGCGAGCCGGCGGGCGATCTGGTCTATCATGGCGGGACGCTGCTGGCGGCGCTCCTGGACCGTCACCTGCGCGCGGCCGGCGACTCGCTGGGCCTGGACGGGTTCATGCGCGGCTTCAACAACGACCCGCGCTGGGGCTGGGAGCATGCGCCGGGGCTGTCGGACTTCGTCGCCGCGGTGGCGAGCGCCGCCGGCGAGGACTACGCCGCCGCGCTGCGCGCGCGCGTCACCGAGCCCTGGAGCCTCGATCCCGTGACGGCGTTCGCGGAGGAGGGCGTGACGGTCACGCGCCAACCCGCCCCCGGGGGCGAGCGCTACTGGCTGGACCCGGCGCCATGGCAGATGGACGCCGCGGAGGTGGAGCATGGCGACGCCGTCGCGGACAGCCTCTGAGCGGCCCCTGGCCCGGCGCCTGCTGCTGGGCCTCGCCGCGCTGCAGTTCGCGCTGCACCTGCTCAGCAACGGCCGCTTCGGCATGTTCCGCGACGAGTACTACTACCTCGCCTGCGCCGACCACCTGGCCTGGGGCTACGTGGACCATCCCCCGCTCTCCATCGCGCTGCTGGCCGCCTGGCGCGCCGCGCTGGGCGACGGCGTCTGGGCCATCCGCCTGCTGCCGGCCGCGGCGGGCGCGGCGCTGGTCTTCCTGACCGGCGCGCTGGCCCGCGAACTCGGCGGACGCCGCGCGGCCCAGACCCTCGCCGCGCTGGCCGTGCTGATCATGCCGGCCTTGCTCGTCACCACGGGCTTCTACTCGATGAACGCCTTCGAGCCGCTGGTCTGGCTGGGCGCGCTGCTCCTGCTGGTGCGCGCGCTGCGGGGTGACGGCCTCGCGCCCTGGCTCTGGCTCGGCGCGCTGCTGGGCCTGGGCCTGCTGAACAAGATCAGCGTGCTGCTGCTGGGCGCGGGGCTGGCGGTGGGGCTCGTCGCCACGCCGGCGCGGAGGGCCTTCGCGACACCGGGCCCCTGGCTCGCGGGCGCGATCGCGCTGGCGCTCTTCGCGCCGCATCTCGTCTGGCAGCAGCGGCATGGCTGGCCGACGCTGGAGTTCATGGCCAACGCGCAGGCGCACAAGATGATCCCGCTGCCGCCCGCCGCCTTCCTCGGCGAGGTCGCGCTCGAGACGCACCCCGGCAACCTGCTGCTCTGGGTCGTCGGGCTCGGCTGGCTCTTCGCCGCGCGCTCGGTGAGGGAGCGGCGCTGGCTGCGCCCGCTGGCGTGGATCTGGCCCGTGGCCGCCGCTGTGCTGATACTGCGGCACGGCAAGCCCTACTACCTGGCCCCGGCGCAGCCGCTGCTGCTGGCCGCGGGCGCGGTGGCGGTCGTGGGCTGGCTGGAGCGTCACTGGCGCTTCGGCGCGCCGCTGCTGATCGGACTCACCGCGCTGGGCGGCGCGTTCACGCTGCCGCTGGCCCTGCCGCTGCTCTCCCCGGCCGAGACGGTGGACTACCTCGCCGCCAGCCACCTGCATGGGCGCTCTTCCGAGCACGGGCACGAGGACGACGTCCTGCCCCAGCACTTCGGCGACCGCTTCGGCTGGCCCGAGATCGCGCGCGCCGTGGCGGACGCGACGGCCACGCTCTCACCCGAGGAGCGCGCCGACTGCCTGGTACTCTGCACCAACTACGGCGAGGCCGGCGCGATCGACTACTACCGGAAGCGCGGCCTCGACCTGCCGCCGGTGGTCTGCGGCCACAACAGCTACTGGGACTGGTGGCCCGAGGGGCGCGGCGGCGAGACGGCCATCGGCATCAACCTGTCGGTGGAGGCCCTGCTCACGGGCTACGAGGAGGTCACGCTCTTCCGCGTGCTCGACACGCCCTACGCGATTCCGAAGGAGGGGCGGGCGGCGATCACGATCTGCCGGCATCGCCGCGTGCCGCTGGAGGAGGCGCGGCCCTACTACCGGCACCTGGACTAGAGGTCGCGCGCCGCGAACGTGTCGCCCTGGCTCAGGTCCCCCGTCTCGAAGCCCCGCGTGAACCAGCGAACGCGCTGCTCGCCCGTGCCGTGTGTGAAGGCGTCGGGCACCACGCGCCCCTGGGACTGGCGCTGGATGTTGTCGTCGCCGATGCGATTGGCGGCATTGAGCGCCTCCTCGATGTCCCCGGGCTCGAGGATGTCGAAGCGCCGCTGCGCGTGGTGCGCCCAGACCCCGGCGAAGAAGTCCGCCTGCAGTTCGAGTCGCACGGAGAGCGCGTTGGCGTCGCGCTCGCTGGCGCGGCTGCGCTGGGCGTTCACGCGGTCGGAGATGCCCAGCAGATTCTGCACGTGGTGCCCCACCTCGTGGGCGATCACGTAGGCCTGGGCGAAGTCGCCCGCCGCGCCGAAGCGCTGGCGCAGGGTGTCGTAGAAGCTGAGGTCGATGTACGCGGTCTGGTCGCCGGGGCAGTAGAAGGGCCCCACCGCCGCGCTCTGCGTACCGCAGGCCGAGCGCACCGCGCCGGTGAAGAGGACGAGCTGCGGCTCCACGTAGCGCCGCCCCTGCGCCGCGAAGAGTTCGCCCCAGACCGCCTCCGTGTCCGCGAGCACCACCGAGACGAACTGCGCCAGCTCGTCCGAGCTGGCGTCCACGGGCGCGCCCATCTCCTGCCCGGACGGCGCCCCGGCGCCCTGCTGGTCCAGCAGCGCCGACGGATCCCCGCCCATGAGCATGTAGATGATCAGGATGATGAGCCCCGCGCCCCCCAGCCCACCGCCGATGGCGGCCGGCCGGCGCGCGCCGCGCAGGTCCCGCACGTTCTGACTGGACTGACGTCCCTTCCAGCGCATGGCCGCCTCCCGGGTGGATGGGACGCAAATGCTAGCCGAAGCGACCCTTCCGGCGCTAGTCTGACGCGCATGGAAACACGCCAACAGATCGCCGCGCACCGCTCGATCCGCAAGTACCGCCCGGACCCCGTGTCCGAGGCGCTGCTGGGGGACGTCCTCCACGCCGCCACGCGCGCCAGCAGCAGCGGCAACATGCAGACCTACTCGATCATCGTCACGCGGGACGAGGCCCGCCGCCGCGAGCTCTGGCGGCTGCACTTCGAACAGGACATGATCCTGCAGGCGCCCGTGCTGCTGACCTTCGTGGCCGACTGGCGGCGCATGAACCGCTGGTGCCGTCTCAGCGACGCCGAGCCCGGCTACGACAACCCCCTCAGCTTCCTGGTGGGCTTCGCCGACGCGCTCATCGCCGCGCAGAACGCGGCGCTGGCCGCCGAGGCGGCGGGGCTCGGCATCTGCTACATGGGCACGACGCTGTGCAACGTGCCGAAGCTCATCGACTTCTTTGGGCTGCCGGAGGGGGTCTTCCCCGCGACGACCCTGGTGCTCGGCTGGCCCGGCGAAGATCCCGCTCCACGCGCAAGGCTGCCGATCGAGGGCATCGTTCACGCGGAGCGCTACACGGACCCCGACGACGACGGCATCCGCGCCATCTATCGCGACCGCGAGACCGAGGGCTGGGCGCGCTACATGAGCTACCCGGAGCTGGCCGAGCGCATGCGGACGTCCGGCGTCAAGAACCTGGCCCAGGTCTACACGCAGCTCAAGTACAGGAAGACCGACAACGAGGAAGTGAGCGAGGAGATCCTGGCCGGGCTGAGGAGCCAGGGGTTCATGGCAGGTCCAGGCGGGTCGTGATCTCGTCGGCCACGGTCGACGCGATCGTGCGCCGGTTGGCCAGCACCACCAGCGTGACGTCCGCGTCGGGGAAGTAGCGCAGCTCCGCGCTGGCGCCCTCCATGCCTCCGTCGTGTCCCAGGGAGAGCGCCCCGCTCCAGGTCCGGCGCTGCACGCCGTAGCCGTAGGCCTCGGTGGGGCCGAGCGTCACCTGCGCGCTGACGAGCCGCGCGCGACTCGCCGGCGTCAGCAGGCGGTCGCTGCGAAACAGGGCCGCGGCGAAGCGGCGCAAGTCGCCGGCGGTCGAGGCCAGTCCGCTCGAGCCCAGGGCGGCGTGCGCGTAGAAGTGGTCGGCGGGGACCGCCGCCTCCACGAAGCGGTAGTTGGTATCCGCCCGATGAGTCAGGCCCACCGCCAGGTCCTCGCGACGCGTGTCGGGAGCGAGGTAGGCCGTGTGGTTCATGCCGGCCCGCGCAAGGACGTGCTCGGCGAGGTAGTCGGGCAGCCGCTGACCGCTCACCCGCTCCACGATCAGTCCGGCCAGGTCGTAGCCCTCGTTCGAGTAGTCGTAGTCGAAGCTGGGCGCGAAGCGACCGTCGCTGCGCAGGGCGTCCAGAAAGCGCAGCTGAACGCCGAGCAGCGCCTCGGCGCTCGGCGCGGCGCGCTTGGCGGCGTTGAAGGGGGCGATTCCATCCAGCTCGATGCCCGAGCGATGCGTGAGCAGATGCGCGATCGTGACGGTCTCGCCGAAGTCCTTCGGCAGCTCCGGCAGAACGCGGCCGATGGGGTCGTCCATGTCCAGCGCACCTGCCTCCGCGAGCTGGGCGATCGCCACCGCCGTGAACATCTTGGTCACCGAGGCGATGCGGAAGCGCGTGTCCGCGCGCACGGGAGTGGACCGCGCGGGGTCCGCCAGGCCGAAGGCGCCGTCGTAGAGGGTGCTGTCCCCGCGCGCGATCAGCACGGTTCCGGCAAAGTAGCCGGTGTCGGCCATGCGCTGGAGGTAGGGCGCCAGCGCGAGGGGGAGCGTCGCGTCCGCGTAGCGTTCGGCGCTGACGCCCTCCGGTCGTTCGCCCTGCAGGATCCCCACCGCGCGAATGCGGTTCGTCTCCGGATCGAGAATCAACTCCACGGCGAACCAGGCGCGAGTGATCGTCCCGTGCATCCACAGCTCGAGATCGTGGGGCTTGTCCAGACTCACCGCGTGCAGTCGCGCGGGGCCGTACTTGTCGCGAAGCTCCTGCCAGTCGCCGGCTTTGTCCCGGCGATCGACGTCCGGGCGGTAGTGCTCCCCTACGAATCGCTCGAAGGCCGCGAAGCTGCCGTCGTCATAGGCGGCGTAGAACGCGCGGAATGCCGCGCCCGCGGGGGTGTCGGGAATCAGGGTTGAGTCAGGCGGCGCGGCGGCGGAAGCGCTACCGACGGCGAGGCAGATGCAGACGAAGATGACAATGGACTTCATCGGCCTGCTACGGCGACACGCCGAGGCGGTTTCCCCGCCTACTTCTTCGGCAGCGAGGCCGCGAAGTCGGCGCCGCGCTTCACCCAGGCGGCCGGCGCGCTGCCGGCCTTCACGCCCGCCGGCTCGACGTGGACGATCCCGCAGGCCATCAGTCGCGTCCTTCGGGCCGTGCGATCTGCTCGCGCAGCCCCTGCGGCAGCGTCTCGAGCGCGGCGCAGCGGCGGCGGAGGTCCGCGTCGGCGACGCCGGCGACGACGCGCGTCACGTCACGCACGGTGATCGGCGTGGCGGCGCGCGCTTCGAGGCGGATCGCGTCGCCCGCGGCGAGCGCGCCCTCTTCCAGCACCGCGAAGTAGATGCCGCTGCGCAGGCTGGCGAGGAAGCGCTTCACCATGTCCTCGCGGCCCATGCGCATGGCGAGACGGCTGCACGGAAAGCGCGGCTGGCTGACGCGCAGCAGCGTCGTGCCGATGCGGTACACGTCGCCGATGCGGACGTTCTCCTCCAGCAGGCCTTCCGTGCTCAGGTTCTCACCGAAGGCGCCCCAGGGCAGGTCGACCTCGGGCAGCTCGCCCCGCCAGTAGGGGTAGTGCTCGGTGGCGTAGGCGTAGACGGCCTTGTCGACGCCGCCGTGGACGTCCGTGTTGCCCTGGCCGTCGCCGTCGAGCTGGTGGCCGCGCAGGGCCACGGGACCCTCGACCGGGGACTTGAAGATGCCGGTGTGAAGGATCTTGCCCTGCCAGGGGACGTCGCGCGGGCGGCCGACGTTCACGGAGACGAGCTTCATGGTCACCGCCTGGGGAGTTGCAGGGCGATCAGCCGACGCCGTGCCGGGAGAGCTGGTCGCGCATCCAGATCTCGGCCTGCTCCAGCTCGAAGAAGGTGGCGTAGGTGGTGCTGCGCAGGTAGCGCGTCTCGAGCTTCGCGGCGGGGAAGCTGCGCCCGTGGTAGAGGACCACGGCCATGGCCACGAGGTCGTCCCGGGACTCGATGATCTCGTAGACGCCGAGGTCGATCGTGTAGTCGTGGACACGGTTGGAGATCAGGCCGAAGGGACCGCCATAGCGGCTGGCGGCGGCGTCCAGGAGCTGGATGGCGTCGTCCACCTCGAAGTCCATGCCGGGACCCACGGTGGCAATGATGTAGCCATCGGGGTGAAACTCGTAATTGACCTTGTTTCCTAGACTTCCCGGCACCTGTGACCTCCGCCTGACAAACGGGGCACTATACCCCGACAGGTTGAGGGGCTGCAAGTTCTAGATGCCTCAGTCCTCGGCGGAGGCTTGCCAGAGCGCGGCGACGGCGCCGGCCGGGTCGCGGATCACCGCCAGCCGGCCGCCGCCCATGCTGCGGGGTCCGTCGAGGACGGCGCCGCCCAGCGAGGTCGCGCGGGCCGCGGCGGCGTCGACGTCGGCGACGCTGATGTAGAGCAGCCACTGGGGCGGCACCTTGGCGTTGGAGCCCCGGGCGTGGCAGATGCCGGCGGCGCAGTCGCCGTCGGGGGCGAGCATCTCGTAGTCGTCGTAGCCGTCCATGGGGTGGGCCTTGGGGGTCCAGCCGGCCACCTGGGCGTAGAACGCGCTCACCGCGTCCGCGTCGGGGACGGTGAGGTCGAACCAGCCGATCTTGCCGAGGGTGTCGTCGCTCATGATTCCCAATTTAGTCCGACATCGGCGATTTGTCAGCCCTTGCTTTCCCGGCGGGCGAAGGCGAGGCCCGACCAGGTGGCGTCGATCGCCGCGATCTTGAAGTCCACCCAGCCGCGGTCGAGGCCGTGGGCGCGCACGGCGTGCTGGGTGATGTCCGTCGCCACCCCGGACGCCTGCTTGGGCCAGCAGATCCAGAGGCGGCCGCCGTCGGCCACGGCCTTGGTGGCGCCGGGCCAGCGGCGGGTCAGGTCGGCCGCGCGGGCGGCAAACAGCAGGACGATGCGCGCTCGGCCCGAGGCGCGGTGGCGCAGGGTGACGTCGGCGGGCAGCGTGCCCAGCGTGTCGGCGAAGTCGGGCGGCGCGCCGAGCAGGATCACCCTGTCGCCGGCCTTCACGCCGAGCTTGGTGGGCAGCGACTGCCCCGAGTAGCCGGCCATCGCGCCCGGCACGGCGGGCTTGGACGGAGGCGCGGCCATGGCGCGCGCGATGGCGCCGCGGATCCCGCGCCAGCTCGTGAAGGTGGCGTCGGGGAGCAGCGCGCGTGTGCGGGCGGTCTTGTCGGGGTCGCCTTCCACGAAGACCAGCGGCAGATGGCGGCTCGTCCG
The DNA here is from genome assembly GCA_020633725.1 of Candidatus Latescibacterota bacterium. NCBI lineage: Bacteria > Pseudomonadati > Candidatus Latescibacterota > Candidatus Latescibacterota bacterium. The sequence goes on along the minus strand of JACKDC010000006.1, from coordinate 174,412 downwards.
GTTGCGCCGCAGCCAGCCGCCCAGCTCGCGGCCGTGGCTCGGCATGCGCGCGAGGTCGATCACCACCGCATCCAGCGCGCTCGACGCCAGCCGCTTGTACTCGGCCGGCGACTGCGGCGCGCTGATCACGGTGACGTCGTGGCCGGCCTTGCGCAGGCGGGCGGCGCGTTCGTCGGCTTCGGCGGCGTTCCAGTGGGCGAGCAGCAGGCGGGCCATGAGACTCCTCTCAGAACTGCGCGGTGAACTGGAGACCGGTGGCATACCCGCCCCCGGGGGCGGGCTGGAGCACCGGGGCGAGCGCCACCCGCAGACGGCGGTTCTGCACGACCAGCACGCCCCCCAGCACCAGGTCCGCCGCCGCCATCCCCGTGAGGAAGGCACTGAAGAGGCTGCCGTCGTAGTCCTTGAAGGCCAGCGTCGCGGCGCCGGTGAGGCCGCCGGCCGCGGCGAGCAACAGGCGCGGCGGCTGGGCCGTGAGCTCGGAGACCTCGAGGAAGACCAGGTAGGTGTTTATCCCGAAGGCCATGACTTCGTTGGTGGTGAGCGTGTCGTCGACGGTGTCGGCGCACGCAAGCCGCGGCACGAACAGCAGGACGAGCACCGCGAACACGGCCAGCGGGCGCATGGGAACCTCCGTCGTGAGGGACGGAGTGTGTCGGATCGACCAGGCCCGCGCAAGAGCGGCCTAGCTTCCCCCGGTGGGCAGCGGCTCGTCCTGCGCGGCGGGCGCTGCGAGGCGCGCGAGCGTCTCGCGCAGCGCGCCGAGACTGAATGGCTTGACGATGTAGCCATCCATCCCGTGGCTGAGACAGAACTCGCGATCCGACTGGCTGGCCAGCGCGGTCAGCGCCACGATCGGCACGCGGCCGCGTGGGCCCGCCAGCGCGCGGATTCGCTGCGTGGCCTGGATGCCGTCGAGCTCGGGCATCGCGCAGTCCATGAGGATGAGATCGAAGGTCGCCTCGGCAGCCCGCGCCACCGCCTCCGCACCGTCGGCGGCGGTCTCCACCTGCGCGCCGAGCTTCTCGAGCATGCGCCGGGCGAGCAGGCGGTTCGTGGCGTTGTCGTCGGCGACGAGAACGCGCAGCCCCTCGGCGCCGTGCAGGGGATCCGTCGTCGCCGCGATGCCGGTGGGCACCGCGGCGTCCGCATCGCGGACCACCGGCGGCGCCTCGATCTCGAAGTGGAAGACGCTGCCCACGCCCTTCATGCTCTCGGCCACGATCGACCCGCCCATCCGCTCGACGAGATTCCGGCAGATGGCGAGGCCGAGCCCGGTGCCGCCGAAGCGGCGCGTGGTGCTCTCGTCCTCCTGGCTGAACATCTCGAAGATCAGCGTGAGCTTGTCGGCCTCGATGCCGATGCCCGTGTCGCTCACGGCGAAGCCGAGCCGCGTCGGGCCCGAACCCGGACGCACCCGCACGACCACCTCGCCCTGGGCGGTGAACTTGATCGCGTTGCCCACGAGGTTCGCCAGCACCTGGCGGATGCGCACCGGGTCGCCAAGCACGAGGCGCGGGACGCCGGGCTCCACCGTCGCGCGCAGCGCAAGCCCCTTGGACGACGCCGCCGAACGCATGCTCTCCACCAGCTTCGTCACGAAGTTCGCGATGTCGATCTCGCGCTCTTCGAAGGTGAGCGCGTCGGCTTCGATCTTGGAGTAGTCGAGGATGTCGTTGAGGATCTGCAGCAACGCCGACGCCGACTCGTGCGCGACCTGCGCGAGCTCCTGCTGTTCGCGATCGAGCGCGGTGTGCAGCAGCAGCTCGAGCATGCCGATCATGCCGTTCATCGGCGTGCGGATCTCGTGGCTCATCACCGCCAGGAAACGGCTCTTCGACGCGCTCGCCCGCTCGGCGCGCGCCTTCTCCTCCTGGAGGGCCGTCACCGACTCGCCCAGCTCGCGGTAGCTCTTCATGAGCGCCCGCTTGCCCTGCGAGGACATCGAGTCGGAGGTCTCCGCCGTGCGCCGCCACTGCTCCGCGGCCCGCTGGGACCGCTTCAGCTCCTTGGCGAGGCGCCGGAGTTCGGCCTCCATTTCTTCGACGGTGCGCGACACTGGGACTACTCGCTTCCGATCAGCACCGTGATGCAGGTCTCGTTGTGCAGGCAGGACTCGCCGCCGTCCTGGGGCGGGGCGATCTCGCCGAACACATAGAGGCCCGCGAGGTCCAGCTCGCCGAAGCCGAGCTTGGGCAGCTCGGAGAGGACGCTGTCGAGCTCGCTCTCCGCGCGCGAGCCGAGCACCCACTTGCGCGCGGCGCAGGTGAAGAGCAGGGCCAGCTCGGGCTGCTTGCCGGGGTAGCGCTTCGCGGCCTGTCGCACCGACTCCATCGTGCCGGACAGGATGCCGTCCGTGACCACTTCGGTCATGCGCACGCGGCTGCCCGGAGCCACGCCGCCGGCGAGGCGCACCTCGCCCGTCTCCGCGTCCGTCCCCAGCACCGCGCGGAGGCTCCACTCGGCGTCGGCGCCGTCCTCGTAGACGGCGAGCGGGTATTCGCCGAGGCTGCCCTGGCTCACCTCGCCGTAGTAGAGCTTGTAGACGTCCAGGGCCGGCGCGCCGTCGATCTCCTGGATGATGTGCCCCGCCGACCTGGTGATCTCGCGGAACTCGCCGATCGGCTCCCAGCCGGAGCCGATGCCCCAGCTCACCGTGATGTCGCCGGTGAGGAAGAGGATCGGCAGCGAGTCGTGCAGCACCTCGGTGCCGCAGAACTCGAGCATGCGCGAGAACTCGCGATGGTCGCCGCTCAGCCCGCCGACCACGGGGCAGGGGATGCCCGGGAGGCGGCGGTTGATGGCGCGCAGCACTTCGCTGGCGTCGGTGGAGGGCGCGAAGGTGGTGAGCGCGAGCGAGGGCGTCTCGCCCGCGGGGATGGCGCCGAGCGCCTGGGCGACGGCCGCGTCGATGTCCTGGCTCAGGTTGTGGCCGAGGCCCAGGTGGACGTCCACCTGGTCATCGCAGAGCAGCGTGAGCAGCACGGAGTCCATGGTGAAGCCGGCGTGGGAGGAGACCTCGCCGTCGCTGCTGGCGCCGATCACGGGCAGGCCGGGCCAGGCGCGCGCGATGGCGTCGAGCACGACCTGGTGCTCGTAGTCCACCGACATGAAGAGGAGGCCGGCCTTGGGGGTGCCGCCGCCCAGCTGGTCCCGGCATTGGCGGATGACGTCGTCGATCGCGTCCGACGTCTCGACGTCGTCGCTGTGGCCGATGATGGCGCGCATGGCGGTTCGCTCCTCTGGCAGTGCCCAGGGGTCGCCGCAGGCGCGGCTGGCGGTGGGCGTTATCGGGAGGATCGACGCCGCAAGCCGTTGCCTTGATGTAATATTCGGAGCCGGGCCGCGGGGAAGGGGGGGGCGACGTGCAAATTCACCACTTCGTGGTCAAGATTCGCCCGCAACATGGGCTACCGGCACTGGTGGCGTGCCCGGATCTTGCTGCGGGGCAAGGACATGGCACGGATGGCGTGCAATCACACAGCACGAAAGGCGTGCAAGTATCCGCGGCGCCGACGGACTCCAGCGCCGTGTCCTTCCGCCTCTTCGCTACTCCGAGCGCTGAAGTTCTTCCCGCAAGATCCGGCGCAGCGTTCGTGCATCCAGGGGCTTGCTCGACTTGCTGAGATGTTCGCGGAGGGCGTCGTTGATCATCGTCTGGTAGCCGCGACCGGCTGAGTCCGCCCGCCGTCGAAACTCCTCGATGACCTCGTTGTCTAGCAGGATCGTGATCCGAGTCTTCCCTTTCGCGGGGACCACGGCGCCCCGCTTGCCACCGCTAAAGTCGTATTCCTTCCTCATACTGGGCTTTCTCCTTGCGGGTTGCCTTGCGGACCGAAACGATACGAATCCGATCCTCGCGATAGGTGTAGACGAGAACCAGCACTCGGCCGGCGGCGTCGACTCCTACGGTGACAAAGCGCGCCTCTCCGATTGCGTCCGGGTCGTCACGAGTCAGAGCAACGGGGTCGAAAAGGACCGCTTCGGCATCCGAGAACCTGACGCCGTGCTTGAGCCGGTTCGCCATGGCCTTGCGCGGATCCCACTCGATGCGCGTATGTATGCTATGCATATTCCCCGTCAACGTCAAGCACGCGCAGGCGTGCGCCTGCGCGCGTGTCGTGGGGGAATCGTGGGAGATGCTGCTAGCCCCGCGCCGCCTTGGCGATGCGCTCGGCGCTCAGGTCCAGCCGCTTGATCTTGTCGTTCAGCGTCGAGCGGCTGACGCCCAGCATGCGCGCGGCGGCGGCCTTGTTGCCCTGGGCGCGGGTGAGGGCGGCGAGGATGGCGTCCTTCTCGGCCTTGAGGACGATGCTCGCCAGATCGTTGCCGTAGCCCTCCACCGGCGCGAGGACGCTCTCGGGAAAGAGGTCCACGCTCAGCAGGCCCGTCTCCCGCGCGAAGAGCGCCATGCGCCGCACCAGGTTCTGCAGCTCGCGCACGTTGCCGGGCCAGGGGTACTCGCGGATCTTGTCCTCCGCGTGAGGGTCGAGCGCGATCTTGCGGCCCAGGCGGCTGGCCGCCTCGTGGAGGAAGAAGCGGGCGAGCAGGACGACGTCCCCGCCGCGCTCACGCAAGGCGGGCAGCGTGAGCACCACGTGGTTGAGGCGGTAGAGCAGGTCGCGGCGGAACCGGCCGGCGGCCACCTGGGCGTCGAGGTCGCGATTGGTGGCGCTGACCACGCGGACGTCCGCGTGCTGATCGGTGTCCGACCCCACCGGCGTGTAGATGCCGTCCTGCAGCACGCGCAGGAGCTTGGCCTGGAGGCGGGGGCTGAGGTCGCCGATCTCGTCGAGGAAGAGCGTGCCGCCGTCGGCCTGGGCGAACTTGCCCGGCCGATCGCGGTGCGCCCCCGTGAACGAGCCCTTGAGGTGGCCGAAGAGCTCGCTCTCCATGAGCTCGTCGGGGATGGCCGCGCAGTTCACCACCACCAGATCGCCCTTGCGGCCGCTGAGGCGGTGCAGCGCCTGGGCGAAGAGCTCCTTGCCGGTGCCGGTCTCGCCGGTGACGAGCACGGCCGCATCCGACGGCGCCACGGTGGCCAGCGTGTCCAGCAGCTTGGCCATGGCCGGCTCGGCGGTGATGATGCCGTGGTCGGCGCCGAGGGCCATCAGCTCCTGGCCCTTGGGCGGCGTGAAGGGCTTGGCTGGCAGGCGTTCGGCGATGGCGTCCAGGTGCGCGCGCGTGTCGCGGATGCGGCCGGGGATGCCCATCTCGTCGAACAGGCCCAGCGCGCTGGCGGTGTGGCGGAAGGCCTCGCGGAGGTCGTCCTCGCGCTTGCGGATGGCGTGGAGGCGCTCGTAGAAGCCCGCGATCGCCACGTGGCTGAACGCGCGCTCGTACTTCTCGTCCTTGTCGCGATAGAACTCGACGGCCTTCAGCAGCAGGTTCTCGGCCTCGGCGTAGTCGTAACGGCGCTCGGCCAGCAGCCCGAGGGTGCGGAAGAGCGCGCCGATTTCGTAGACCTCGCCCACACGCTCGCAGACCTCGAGGCTGCGCTTGGCGGCGGCGAAGGCTTCGTCGTCGCGTCCGAGCTCGTACAGAGCCCGGGCGCGGCGACGCAGCAGCTCGCCGACAAGGTCGTTCTGCTCGGAGATGCCATAGGCTAGTTCGAGGCCGGCGTCGATCTCCTTGAGCGCCTTCGTCCACTCGCCCTTGAGCTTGTGGAAGTCCGCGTGAACTTCCCGCGTGATGACGCGACTGCGGATCGGTGTGTGCTCGTCGGTCGCCTGCTCGATCATCGCGAGGTGCTTGCGGACCTCGTGCTGGTCCTCGAGAGCGAGGTGGAGGCGCGCGAACTCGTTAAGGTATCGCGGGGTGCGGGGGATCTCCTTCGAGCGCGAAGCCAGCAATTCCATTTCCTGCGCAGCCTTCGCTATGAGGCCGACCTTCCTCAGAGTAAGCATGCGGTTGTACACCGCTCTTGCTGCAAAACTCCTCTCGCCGTTCCTCTCAAGAAGCTCTATCGCACGCGTGAAGTAGGCTGTTGCTACATCGTACTCCGAGCGGATCATGCACAGGATTCCAAGCTGTACGAAGGCCATGGCTTCTAGGCGCCCATCGCCCGCAGTGCGGGAAAGGTACTTCGCGGCATCAAAGCCCTCCTCAGCCTGCTCTAGGTTTCCATACTTCAGCAGAATCCTTCCCAACAGAACCTGGAGGCGTGCTTCGAACACAGCAGGCAGTTTCTCGCCCAGCAGGGCCATCACCTGATCGTGTGAATCGTCCAAGTTTCCACGAAGGAATGAACCATATGCGGCCGCAGCCCGCCGGATCGTCAGTAGATCGCCTTCGTCGCTGGCGTACGCGTGCTGGGACATATCGAGACACCGAAGAGCCTCGCGCTCGTTTACATGAGTGAAGTGGTGCCATGCAAGAACGGCGAATCCCTGGGCGCGCACCAGCGGTGGTAGGCTTGCGTCCTCTACGATGAGGCTTGCAAGGTCTGCGAACCGAGCTTCAGGGATGAACCTCCACTCGAGTATGCAAGATTGAAGCAACCAACTTCTCGTCATCCGACGACCGGCTCCCCTGGCAGTCTAGTTTAGGCTAGCAGGAACATCCAATGAGTCCACGACTTGAACAGCTCATAGAGGATCGAGTCTGTGATGTTGAAATCGTCATCATAGTCATCCCCCAAGCTGCCGGCACCGTTTGTCGAGGAGAAGTGGTAGTCCTCCGGACCCCATGCGGGATCTCTAGCGACTACAGGGTGGGCCATGCTGAAGACCAGCAGCAGGACTAGGAGAATTAGATATGTGCAGCGCTTTGACCGCGTCATCTCATCGGCTCCTTAAAACCGCGCCAGCGAGGCCAGACAGAGTCCGATACTGGCGCGCGGAGGAATCAGGCTCTATCGGGAAGAGCTGGTACTTGAATCCTGCACAGCTTGCGCCACCAAGGAAGGTAGCCATGGGGAGGTTGTGGGAACGGTGCAGGACTCGGAGCTTCTCCTCCAATGCACTGATGCGCGTATAAGGATTCTAGCCGAAAGGAATGTTGTAGTCAAAGCCAAAAGCCCCTCCCCTTGGGCAGGGGGAAGGGCCGTGAGGCATGATTAGGGCCTAGCCAAAGGCCAGCACCGAGCCGCCCGACGAGGCGCGGCTGCCGATCGGGCAGAGCTCGCTCTGATCCTCTACTGATTGACCGATGCTACGCTAGATTGTCGCGGCGTAGAAGAGGCCTATCGGGGACATCATCAAGAGGTAGAGCCGTTCCAAGGGTTGCAGGGCGTGCATGCCGTGGTCGTCATCGTCCCCGTCCCAGACGACCCCACGATTGAAGTCGTCATCGTCATCATCGCCAATGGGCTGCGACATGGAGATATGTGGGTCGTCATCATCATCATCCCCTGGCCGGCGGAGTAGCCACCCGTTTACCCCATCATCGTCATCATCCCCCATCGGCTGGAATTGCGAGATGTTCATGTCGTCATCATCATCATCCCCCGCCACAGCCTGCGGCGGGACCGCCGCCAAAAGCATCAGTGCGAGCGCCATCAGCAGCGGAGCAGTGATCCAGCCCGTTCTTGTCTTCTTTGGGTTCATGGTGTCCTCCTGGGTTCGAGACTCAGGAGGTATATCGAAGCAATCGTGCCAACCCGCGTCGCACGGAGCGAATCCCTAAGTCCATCAATAGAATCACTTGCGTCGGCACGCCAAGACGCGACCTCGTCAGTGTGTCCGCCGTGTCGTCACTTCGACGGCTGACCGTCGCCGCCGTTGACACCCCCGCCGACCCAAGATCCCTGCTGACAGCCGCCCCCCGAAGTGCCAATCTCGCCCCACCAAGGAGGCCGCCATGCTGCCTGACCCACTTCACCCCGCCGTCGTCCACTTCCCCATCGCCTTCGCCTTCCTGCTCCCCCTGGCCGCCATCGTGAGCCTCTGGTGGGGCCAGGCCACCCGGCGCGAGCGCTCGGCCTGGGTGCCGGTGCTCGTGCTGCTGGTGTTCACGCTGGTGGGCGGGCTCGTCGCCAAGGAGTCCGGCGAGGAGACCCACGAGCGCGTGGAGAAGGTGATGCCGCACGAGTACATCGAGGCCCACGAGGAGAAGGCCGAGGGCTTTCTCGTCGCCACGTGGGTGGGCCTGGGCTTCGGGCTGCTCGGCCTGCTCGGCGGGCGCTGGGGCCTGACCGCGCGCTGGTTCTTCGTGATCACGGCCATCGTCATGGCCCTCCAGGTCACCTGGGCGGGCAAGCTCGGCGGCGCGCTGGTCTACGAGCACGGGGCCGCGTCGGCCTATGTGCCGCAGTCGGTGTCGCCACAGGGGATGGACGACAGCGCCGGCATGGACGAGGACGGCTCGGATTTGGGCACCATGCCCGAGGGCACCGAGGACCACGACCACTAGCCGCGAATGTTCACGTGAACATTCACCGCTGGCGCGCCCGCGTGCTAGTCTCCCCGCCACTTACCCATCAGGAGGGAGTCCCATGCGCACGTTTGTCGCCGCCCTGCTTGTCACCGTGTCACTCCTGGGCTGCGCCGCGCCCGGGATCCACGCGAGCCCCCGCACCGGCCAGGAGGAGTTCACCATGCGTGTCCAGTACCTGGAGATCGTGACGAAGGACGTCGCCGCCGTCTGCGCGGCCTACACCGCCGCCGCGGGCCTGGACTTCGGCGAGCCCGTGGCCGAGCTCGGCAACGCGCGCACGGCCAAGCTGCCCGACGGCGGCCTGATCGGCGTGCGCGCCCCGCTTCGCGAGACCGAGGCGCCGGTGGTCAGGCCCTACTGGCTCGTGGAGGACATCGAGGCCGCCCTCGCCGCTGCGGTGGCGGCAGGCGGCGTGACGGCGGTGCCGCCGCTCGAGATCGCCGGCTATGGCACCTTCGCGATCTACACGCTCGGCGGCAACGACTTCGGCCTCTGGCAGCTCTAGTACAGCGACTTCACCGCCGAGAAGCTTCGGGGCTCCGTCGCGATCGTCGCGTCCAGCCTGTAGACGTAGGCAAAGTCCTCGGCGCCGCAGTCCGCCCAGTCGACGTGCACGCCCACCGTAAACTGCGCGCCCGGCTCGACGCCGCTCACGTCCACCAGGTGGCTCAGCTGCAGCTCGCCCTGGCCCGGGTACTCGCCGATCGGCGCGCCGTCCAGCGTGATCGAAACCGTGTACGCCCCCGGGTCGAGCGACGTGCAGTTCCACTCCTCGGCTTCGCCCTGGAACGTGAAGTCGCCGATCACGACGCTCCCGTCCACCGGCGTCGCGTAGCGCCACTCGCACCAGTCGGCGTCGGGAGGAAAGCCGTAGGAGCAGAAGCCCGGTGCGCCGTCCAGATTGAACGTGAAGTAGGACGTGCGATAGCCGGCGGAGTCGTAGGCGTGGCCTTCGGCGTCCGTGTAGTTGAGATCGGTCAGCGTGACCTCATAGTCCGCGGCAGGCCAAGCTTCCACGACCGGGAAGACCGTGACCGTGCCGAGGTGGTAGCGCTGGTTCAGTCCGGTCTCCGCGGTCGGCGAGAGGCCCGCGGGCCAGCTCAGCGTGATCCCCGAAGCCAGGTCGCCTGTCACCGAGGCGCCGTCCCAGGTCACGACGACCACGCCGTTCGGGTTCCCCACCAGTTCGGCCCAGTCATTGGCCTGGAAGCTCACCGTGGACAGTGTACCGGGGCGATCGGTGGCCACCAGCTCGATGTCCAGCGTCAGCGTCGCGAAGATCGACGTGTCGGCGAAGCAGAGATCGTCCTCCGTCAGGAGGAAGACGCCGCTGCCCAGGCAGCTGACTGCGAAGGCCGGCGCGGCGGTGACCAGTAGCAGCAGGATCGTGAGCAATGACTTCATGGAAACCTCCTCATCGGCCCGACCTTCTAATGATAACACCCGCGGATCCCGTTGCGCTAGCGCGCCCGCTCCAGCCGCAGCTCGATGCCGAAGCGCTCCGCGCCGGGGTCCGGCACGCCCTTGCGATTCCAGATCGGCCCGCCGTTCAGCCACAGCGTGTCGGCGTCCACGGTCCAGGCGAAGTGCGCCTCGCCGCCCTCGAACTCGGGCGTCTTGGCCACGAAGGGCCAGGTGACCAGCGAGTCGCCCCTCAGCGCGAACTGCCCCGCGTTCACGACGATCGCGTTGTAGCTGAACACCCGCTCCTCATCGGTGGGCTTCCAGGGCTCGGCGTAGTCCGGCTGCGCCTCCGCGCCCTGGTGCCAGGCGAAGCTGTAGCGATCGCCCGTGAACAGGAACAGCCCGGGCAGCGCCGGGTCGATCAGGGCGTCGCCCGTGTCCCACACGTAGCGGACGCTCTTCACCTCCCACGCGCCCTCGAGCACCGGCCCGCCCCCGGGGGCGGGCTTGCCGGCGGCGGCCGCGGGCCGTGGCGCCGCGGGCGGGATCGTCACCGCCGCCCAGGTGGACGGCTGGAACTCCATGATCTCGGGCGCGACGCCGCTGAGCAGCTCGCGCTCCAGCGTGCCGTCGGACACGTTGTGGGGCCAGTGGGGGGCGCGGTGGCCGCCGCGGGGCGCGTCGCCCACCACGGCGAGGCGCAGGCCGCCCGGCGGGATCGTCACGCAGAATTCCGCCCGGCGGCCGCCCATGTGCAGCCCGCGCGCGCCGGTCCAGCCCGCGCTGCGCAGGGCCTCGGCCTGGCTCTCCACGCCCTCGCGCATCGACTTGAGGCCGCTGTAGCCGTACTCGCGCCGCCAGATCTTGCCGTCGCGCAGGTAGCTCGCCGTGCCGAAGGTCGCCCCGGCGTAGCAGACGGCGACGCGGCCCTCGTCCTCGTAGCCAAGGAAGAGCGTGGGTTCGGCGTACTTGTTGTCCATGCGGAGGGCGAGGTAGAGGCGGTCGCCGTCGCGCATGAGCGACAGCATGCCGCCGCTGGACAGGGCGACGTCCTGCGCGCCGTCCCACTCGCCGTCGTCGAGGATGCCGTCCAGCCGCGGCGGGCGGCCTTCGGGGATCGCCGGCGTGCCGGGCGCGCCGGGACCCGCCCCCGGGGGCGACCCGTTCGAGGCGCAGGACACCGTGAAGAGTGCGAGAATCAGCAGGGGCCAGGGTCGCATCGTCGTCCTCCCGTCAGTAGGATGGGAACATAGTGGGCGCGTGGCGGGGCGGACAAGCTAGGCGTTGCGGGGCGCGCCGGGCGCGGCGTGGCTGCGGCCCCAGCGCGACATGGCCCGCAGGACGGGCAGCAGCGTGCGGCCGTAGTCGCTGAGGCTGTACTCGACGCGGGGTGGCACTTCCGCGAACACGCGGCGTAGCACCACACCGTCGGACTCGAGCTCACGGAGCTGCTGGGTGAGCATCTTCTGCGTCACGGCGGGGATGTGCCGCCGCAGCTCCCCGAAGCGGCGCGTCCCGCCCGAGAGCGACCACAGGATGATGGGCTTCCACTTGCCGCCGATCACGCCCATGGTGGCCGTGACGGGACAGAAACCGGGATCCGAGCACGAGTCCTGCATGGTTTCCTTTTCAATACTAAGGCAGAAAATGGTGGGTACTTGTGGCTTCGTCGGCAAGCACTAGAATAGACCATGACAGCCGACCCGACAAGTGACCCCAACGAAGGAGCGACCTTCATGAACAGCACACTCCTCATCACCGGCGCGACCGGCAACGTGGGGCGCGCCACCGTGCGCGCGCTCTCGGCGCGCGATCCCGAGCTGGAGATCCGCGCCGCCACGCGCAAGCCCGAGGCCTACCAGGCCCCGGCGGAGAACGTCACCGCCGTGCGCCTGGACTTCAACGACCCCCAGAGCTTCGCGCCCGCGCTCGAGGGCGTGGACCGGCTCTTCCTCATGAGCGCCCCCATGGACGCCGAAGCGGCGCCCAAGCTCACCGGCCTCCTCGACGCGGCCAGGCGCGCCGGCGTGAAGCAGGTCGTCCTGATGACGGCCATGGGCGTGGAGCACGCGCCCCAGTCGCCGCTGGGCCAGGTCGAGACCGCGCTCAAGGCGAGCGGGATCGACTGGACCATCCTGCGCCCCAACTGGTTCATGGACAACTTTCACCCGGGCTTCCTCGGCGACATGGTGAAGAAGGGCCAGATCACGGTGCCCGCCGCCGACAGCAAGGTGAGCTTCATCGCGGCGGAGGACATCGGCGAGGCCGCGGCGGTGACGCTGCTCAGCGACGGCCACGCCGGCCGCGAGTACACCCTCACCGGCCCCGAGTCGCTGAGCTGGGAGACGGTGGCCCAGAAGTTCACCACCGAGACCGGCCGCACGGTGAACTACATCCCCATCGGCGACGACGACATGCGCGAGGCCCTCGCCGCCGACGGCGTGCCCGAGCAGGGGCTCGACTACATGTCGATGCTCTTCGGCGCCATGCGCGGCGGCGCGTCGGCCCCCGTGGCCGGGGACATCCGCGGGCTGATCGGCCGCGAGCCGCGCAACCTGGGCGAGTTCACGAAGAAGCACAAGGCGGCGTGGAAGTAATCTGTGGGTGAGCCGGCGGCGCCTGCCGCCGGCGTTTTCACGCCCGGCGCCAGTGGGAGAGCCGAAACGACTTGCCCACGGGGAGCGTGCGGGTCTCCTCGTGCTCGAGCTCGAGGCCGGCGCGGGCCGCCGCGGCCGCGAATGCCTCCGGCGACACCAGGCGCAGCAGCGGCTCGAGCACGTTCACGCCAGTGAAGGGCGTCACGCTGATCGCCCCGTGACCCTTCACTGGCAACTGCAGCAGCGCCACGAGCCGTCCCGCCGGCGCCAGCGCGCGGGCCAGCACGGGCAATAGCCTTGCGGGTGTCACGTACTCGAAGAGCAGCGCCGCGTGGACGAGATCGAAGCTCCCCGGCGTGAGCAGCGCCGCGGCGACGTCCGCGTCGTCCAGATTGGCGCAACGCAGCCGCAGCCGCTGGCCGAGCCGCACGCGGTGCCGCGCTTCCGCCAGTTCCAGGTAGTCCTGGTTGATGTCCACGCCCAGCAGATCCGCCACGCCGGACGGGTCCACGCGCTCCAGGCCATTGCCCGCCGCGCAGCCCAGCAGGGCGATGCGGCGCGGGCGCAGCGTGCGGAGCGATTCCTCGAAGAGATCGGCGAGAAAGCCGAGCTGCCCCACGGCGGGATGGGCCATGTGGCCTTCGTAGTCCGTCGCGCTGACGCGCAGCCAGGGGTTGGGCTCGGTCACGGCCGTCAGCCGCGGGCGACGGGCGCCTGGCTCGCGCCCTGCGAGGCCGCGAGCGCGCCGTCGGCGCTGTCGGCCAGCTCCACCATCGGCAGGAAGCCGGAGGCGTCCAGGATGCGCTTCACGCGCGGGTTCATACCGGCGAGCACGAGGCGGTGACCCGCGCCGCGGGCGGCGCAGCAGAGCTGGGCCACGCTGCCGACGCCGGCGCCGTCCATGTACTCGACGCCGTTCATGTCCAGAACGACGCGGCGCACCGCGACCGGCAAGGTGTGGGCGACATCCGTGAGACGCCGACTGGCCGTGGGGCCGGCGAGTCGGCCGTGGAGGCGGAGCAGGGCGACGTCCGCACCTGGACGCTCCACTTCCACGCGCAGAGATGGGCTGGGCATGATGGACCTCGACGCTGATTCTGGCTGAGCAGGCGCTTCGTGGGGTTAGACACCCGGTCACCGGAGACAGTTACGCCACGAAACCTCGAAAGATTCGAAGGCTCGGTGAAGAAGCGCTGAAGCTTCTTCAGTTGCGGCGCTCCCCGCCTCGGGTGCTCCGCGCGCTTAAGCAAGTCGGGTGCCCGAACATGAGAAAGAACCGGGCACCGGCCGGGAGATTGCGCGCGACGCAGCGTCCGTCCGCGGCCCCAGTCGATTTGCTCGACAGAACTTCCGGGTCCATAATGCTAGTGACCCCACTGGCACCGGGAGGTTCGTCATGAGACGAAAGCTATTCGTGGGGATTCTGCCCGAATTCCTACTTTTTTCCGTTCTGCTTGCCGCGGCGCTTCCCTGCAACGCCTTGGAGGTCTACACGAACCGTGACCTCTGGCTGGCCGAATTGCACGGCGCTCCGGACATGGAGGACTTCGAGTCCGAGTCGCCTGGCTATGAGACCACGCCCTACGAGACGGCGCATGGCGTGCTTCTGGACAGCCTGGGAGAACCCCTGCTGCTCGGAGTGGTGGAGGGCAACTCGATCAACGGCACGCAGGGTCTGCACTACCGCGATTTCGGCAACCAGCTGCTCTGGGTGCTGCCGGATGGATCCGCCGTTCACGCCTTCGGCTTCGACTACGACACGGACAACAACGACTGGGAGGTCATCATCCGCGGCCAGTCCCATGCGTTGCCGGCCAGCACCACGGGCTTCTTCGGCGTCGTCGATCGCGAGTACTCGCTCGCCTCGTTCATCACCACCTGCGACGCCTTCGCCCAGGGAGGCCTGCTCGTGGACAACCTGAGCACCAGCGATCAGGTCTGGGGAGATCTGCTGGTCTTCACCGACCCGGCGGCCTGGGAGGCGTACACCGTCCCGCCGATCGCCATGGAGGACTTCGAGAGCGACGTCCCCGGCACCTACGATCTGCCGTACAGCACCGGACACGGATTCGCGCTGAACTACCTGGTCAGCCCGATCACGATCCAGATCCTGGACGTGTACATGAACGGCACCCAGGGCCTCCACTACCGGGATTTCGACCGGCAGATGGAGTGGCGCTTCCCGAACGCGATGTCCGTGACGGCCTTCGGCTTCGACTACGACACCGACGACAACAACTGGCAACTCCAGGTGGCCGGCGAGACGATCACCTTGCACTCGAATGCCATCGGGTTCATCGGCGTCGTGCAGACCTCGGGACTGATGGACAGCTTCGTGACCACCTGCTCGGCGTTGGCGCAGGGAGGCATGTCGGTGGACAACGTCCGCTACACGGCCAGCACCACGGCCGTGGAGCCGACGAACTGGAGCAGGATCAAGTCGCTCTACTGAGCGCTACTTCAGCAGGCTGATCGAGGTCGTCGCCACCTGGCCGCCGGCCTCCAGCCGCGCGAGGTAGACGCCGCTGGCGTGGCCGGTGGCGTCCCAGGGGATCGTCAAGTCGCCGGCGCCCTCGCCCGCGACCTCATGGACGCGCCGTCCGGCGGGGTCATAGACGGCCAGCGTCCAGCGGCCGGGCGCGGGCAGGGTGACGCGGAAGTTCGTCGTCGGGTTGAAGGGGTTCGGCGCGGCGCTCAGCCGCAGGCGATCCGCCCCCGGGGGCGGGTTCGTGGCGGTGAGATTGCTCGCCTCGATGGCGTAGAGGTCGCCGCCACGGCCGCTGGTGCCCGCATGGACGCTCTTGCCACAGGCAACGACGAGGGCGGCGCCTTCGTGGTCCACCACATCCATGTCGAAAATCGAGCCCGGGGTATCGACGGTGAGCACGGGGTCGGGGTTGTTCACCCTGAACACGTGCAGCTCGGGAAAGCTGCCGCCCCAGGAGCCGACCACGAGGAAAGCGCCGGACGGCGAGTAAAGCATGGTAGACGGAATGTCCACATGCGTGCTCACCGGCTCGCCCTGGTAGTCGTAGTGCCAGATCAGGTTCGGCGTGGCGAGCGTGTAGGTTTCGACGAAGACCTGGTTGGGCGTGGTGTTGCCGTTGTCCCAGGCCACGGCGAAGGCGTCGCCCGGCGCGAAGGCCACCTGGCCCACGTAGAGGCCGCCGCCCGGCGTCGCGCTGTAGTGCGCGCCGTAGGTGGAGCCGTTCCAGTGGCGGACGTTCAGCGTGCTCCACCCCCAGGCGAGGTAGTCGCCGTTCGGCGAGATGGCGAGGGCGTCATTGCCCGCGCCGGCGGGCCCGCTCCAGCGCAGCGCGTCGGCGACGATATCGTAGACGTAGACCGTCGGCCAGCCGGTCATGGCGCAGTAGCGGCCGTCCTCGCTGAGCGCGGTGGCCACCACGTTGCCCGAGGGGAAGGGCCAGTCGACGACTGGCGTCCCGTTGCCCGGTTCGAACGCGAAGAGGCGACCTTCCTGTCCCGCCTCGGTGTACATGACCAGCGCCACGGCGATCATGCCGCCCGTGTCGGCCACCTGCACCGGCTTGCGGCTCGCCCAGCCCTCGTAGATGAGCGAACGGCAGGGATGCACGGTGTAGCTCCACAGCGGCGTGGCCGAGCCCGGCCGCCACTCGCTGATCACCGCCGTCGAGTCCGCGTTGTTGAAGTCCACGGCCGCCAGCACGAAGCCCGTGCGGCAGGCGTCCACGTAGAACTCCGTACCCGCGGAAGCCCAGAGCGGCGCCCCGGTGAGCAGGTCCCGGGCCTCCGCCTGCATCGGCGGGTTGAGAAAGGTGCCGGCGAAGACCGGTCCACCGTAGGCCGCGATGCCGCAACTGGTGTAGATGGGGTCGTCGTAGTGGTGGTCCCAGAGCAGCAGGCTTTCGCGGTCGCCCCCGGGGGCGGATTCGTCGGGCTCGGCGGCCGGTGTCGGCGCGAGCGCTCCCGCGCGCAGGGCCTCGGGGCCGTGATCGGTTGTGCGCGGCTGGGTGGACACGTCGCTTGCAGGGGCAAGCGCGGGGAGCGCGGCGAGTAGGACGGCAAGCGTGAGACGGCGAAGCATGGCGACCTCCCGGGTGAGCAAGGCCTCCATCATATCAGGTTTGGGGATTGTCGCTGTCGCGCCGCGCGAGATCTCTGATCTCGGTGCTGGGTCCGCCACCCTATCTGGCTCGCCGCCTGCGGGTTACGGTTACGCAGCTTGCGTAACGCATTCTGCGTAATGTCCGCGGCGCCTTCTTGGCCGGGCAACGGCGGCCCGACTCCTCCTCCGGCACCAGCGTCCAGACCGGCTTGCGCGGAAGCGCGGCCCTCCTCCGGCCCGGGACAAAAAGGAGGGCCTCCCGGCCCCCCTTCATGCTGTGCCGCTACGCGTCAGCCCCTAGCCGCCCTTCACCATCGCCTTGAAGAACTCGCGCCGCATGACCGCGATGTGTTCGATGCTGATCTGCTTCGGGCAGACGGCCTCGCACTCGCCGTGGTTCGAGCAGTCGCCGAAGCCCTCGGCGTCCATCTGCTGCACCATGGCCAGCGCGCGACGATGCCGCTCGGCCTTGCCCTGCGGCAGGTAGGCGAACTGCGCGATCTTGGCGCTCACGAACAGCGACGCGCTCGCGTTCGGGCAGGCAGCCACGCAGGCGCCGCAGCCGATGCAGGTGGCCGCGTCCATGGCCTTGTCCGCGGCTTCCTTGGGAATGGGCACGGCGTTGCCGTCCGGCGCGGAGCCCGCATTCGTGGAGACGTAGCCGCCGGCCGCCATGATGCGGTCGAAGGCGGAGCGGTCCACCACCAGGTCCTTCAGCACGGGAAAGCCCTTCGCGCGGAACGGCTCGACCGTCACCGTGCCGCCCTCCTCGAAGTGCCGCATGCGCAGCTCGCAGGTGGTGGTGGCGCCGCGCGGGCCGTGGGCCACGCCCTGGATGTTCAGGCCGCACATGCCGCAGATGCCCTCGCGGCAGTCGCTGTCGAACTCCACCGGATCGTCGCCGCGCGCCGTGAGCTGCTCGTTGAGCAGATCCAGCATCTCGAGGAAGGACATCTCCGGCAGGACGCCGTCGATCCGGTAGTCCACCAGCTTGCCGGGCAGGCCCGGGCCCTTCTGCCGCCAGATCTTCAGGTTCAGCGCTCTGGTCTCGCTCATCGTGACGCCTCCGCCTACTTGTAGCTCCGGGTCTTGACCTCGATGTCCTCGTACTGCAGCTGCTCGCGCAGCATCGTGTGGGCCTGGCCCTCGCCTTCCCACTGCCAGGCGGCGACGAACATGAAGTTCTCGTCGTCGCGCTCGGCCTCGCCCTCCGCCGTGGCGTGCTCGCTGCGGAAGTGTCCGCCGCAGCTCTCCTCGCGCATCAGCGCGTCGCGCGCCATCAGCTCGCCCAGCTCCAGGAAGTCGCCCAGGCGGTTCGCCTGCTCCAGCGCCTTGTTCAGCTCGTAGGCGCTGCCCACGACCTTCAGGTCGTTCCAGAAGGCGTCCTTGAGGCCGCCGATGGTCTTGATCGCGCCCTTGAGACCCTCCGCGTTGCGCTCCATCCCCACGTGCTGGATCATGGCCTTGCCCAGCTCCAGGTGGATGTCCCGCACCGTCCGCGAACCCTTGATCGCCAGCAGCTTCTCCAGGCGCGCCTTCGTCTCGGCCTCCGCCTCCGTGAACGCGTCGTCGGTGGCGGGCACCTCGCCGGGCTTGGTCTTCGCGAGCGCGTTGGCCACCGTGCGCGGCAGGATGAAGTAGCCGTCCGCAAGGCCCTGCATGAGGGCGCTGGCCCCCAGGCGGTTGGCGCCGTGGTCGCTGAAGTTCGCCTCGCCGCCAACGAAGAGCCCCGGGATCGTGCTCTCCAGGTTGTAGTCCACCCAGAGGCCGCCCATGGTGTAGTGCGGCGCGGGGTAGATGCGCATGGGCACCTTGTAGGGGTTCTCGGCGGTGATCTCCTCGTACATGTCGAAGAGGTTGCCGTAGCGGTCGCGCACGACGTCCTCGCCCAGGCGCTGGATCGCGTCGGCGAAGTCGAGGTAGACGCCATAGCCGCTCGGCCCCACGCCCTGGCCCGCGTCGCAGACCACCTTCGCCGCCCGGCTCGCGATGTCCCGCGGCACCAGGTTGCCGAAGGCCGGATAGCGGCGCTCCAGGTAGTAGTCGCGCTCGGCTTCGGGGATCTGGTCCGGCGGCCGATTGTCACCGGGCTTCTTCGGCACCCAGACGCGGCCGTCGTTGCGCAGGCTCTCGCTCATCAGCGTGAGCTTGGACTGGTAGTCGCCCGCGTGGGGGATCGCCGTGGGGTGGATCTGCGTGAAGCTGGGGTTCGCGAACAGCGCGCCGCGCTTGTGGGCGCGCCAGATCGCCGTGCCGTTGCAGTTCACGGCGTTGGTGCTGAGGTAGTAGACCGGCGAGTAGCCGCCCGTCGCCAGCACCACCGCGTCGGCGGCGTAGCGCTTCAGCTCGCCCGTCACCAGATCGCGCGCGATGATCCCGCGCGTCCTGCCGCCGGCCACCACCAGGTCCACCATCTCGTGGCGGTGGATGAGCGTCACCGTGCCGGCCTTCACCTGCCGCATCAGCGCGCTGTAGACGCCCAGCAGCAGCTGCTGGCCCGTCTGCCCGCGCGCGTAGAAGGTGCGCGACACCTGCACGCCGCCGAAGCTGCGGTTGGCCAGCGTGCCGCCGTACTCGCGCGCGAAGGGCACGCCCGCGGCCACGCACTGGTCGATGATGTTCGTACTCAGCTCGGCCAGGCGGTAGACGTTCGCCTCGCGCGAGCGGTAGTCGCCGCCCTTGATCGTGTCGTAGAAGAGCCGGTAGATGCTGTCGCCGTCGCCCTGGTAGTTCTTCGCGGCGTTGATGCCGCCCTGGGCGGCCACGCTGTGCGCGCGGCGCGGCGTGTCCTGGATGCAGAAGTTCAGGACGTTGTAGCCCAGCTCGCCCAGCGTGGCGGCCGCGCCGCCGCCGGCGAGGCCGGTGCCCACCACGATCACCGTGTACTTGCGGCGGTTGGCGGGGGCCACCAGCGGGTTGTCCTGCTTGTGGCGCTCCCACTTCTGGGCCAGGGGTCCGGCAGGGATTCGTGCGTCGAGCGTCACGGCCATCACCGACCTCCCGCGCTCAGGTGATGCACCCCGGCGTCACCGCCGGTGAAGTACATGATGATGGGAATCACGAGGAAGCCGAAGGCCATCACCACGGCGAAGACCATGGCGAGGGTCTCGAGCACCGGCAGCCAGCGCTTGTTCGTCCAGCCCAGGCTCTGGAAGGCGCTCCAGAAGCCGTGGCGCAGGTGCAGGCCGAGCAGGATCATGATCGCGACGTAGATGCCCACGATCAGCGGCTGGGCGAAAGCCGCCGCCACGACGCTGTAGAGGTCCTTGATCTCGCCGCCGTGGCCGTCGGGGATCGGCAGCGCGCCGCCGAACTTGAAGCTCTTCACGTGCCAGATGACGAAGAGCGCGATCAGCGTGCCCGTGTAGATCATCGACTTCGAGGAGAAGCTCATGCGGCTGGTGAAGCCCGCGTCCTCCTTCTTCGCGTAGGCCTGCGGGCGCGCCTTGGCCTTGTCCGCCACCGCCACGGTGACCGCCGCCGCCGCGTGGGTGACGAAGAAGGCGATCAGCCCCACCTCGAACACGTAGACCGCCCAGCCGTGGAAGAGCGTCTCCAGGAAGTGGGCGTAGTGATTGAAGGCGGCAGGCCCGATCAGGAGGGTCAGGTTTCCCAGCAGGTGGGCGATGATGAAGCCCATGAGCAGGAAGCCCGTGATGCCCGTCAGCAGCTTCTTGCCGACCGAGGACCAGAGCAGGTGACTCATCGATAGCCTCTCATTTCTGTAAGGCGCGCGCGGAATGTCGCCCTCGGGGCGGGGCGGCCCGGACAAACTAGCATAGACGATCTTGTTTAGGAAGAGGCGATACGAGAGGTCTGCCGGCGCCTCCATAGCGGAGCGGCTGCGCTTTGGCGCACCCCCTACCGGGCGATCACCCGCACGCCGGAGCGCCCGGGGTTCGTGGGCGTCAGGGTGAGCTGCAGGTTCTCCACCTTCGCCACGCTCGTCAGGGTCCCCGGGCCGCCCACCTCCGTGTTGTCGTAGATGGAGGTATTCGCATAGAGCCGGATGATCACGCGGTTCGTGCCGTCCGGGATGATCGCCGTCGCGCCGTCGATGAGCACCGTCCCCGGGTCGTCCACAGAGCTGTCCCGATGCCAGTAGCCGTTGTCGGGCAGGGACCAGTCGCCGCCGCTGGCGGGCGGGGTGATGCTCACGTAGGTGTAGAACGAGCCGTTGTCCGGGGGGGTCTCGACGCTGACGCTGCCGTTCACCACGAGCGTGTACTCGCCGGTCAGCTCGAGCCAGACAACGAGTTCGCTGCTGCCGTAGGAGTCGACGTCGTCCACGCCCTGGGCCCACTGGATGCCCAGGTCCACCAGCAGATCGGTGGAGAGGGTCACCACGCCGCCCGCCGCCCGCTGGAGCGAGGCCTCCATGCTGCACAGGGCGCTGGCTTCGCAGCTCCCCACCGTCACGGTCGAATCCAGCGTGGTCGCGTACTGGCCGAAGCTGAGGATGTCGTACTCCTCCCGCTCGTTCGCCCACTCGTAGACGCCCGACTGCCCGTTGGTGACGTTGACGCTGTAGTAGCAATCCACCGAGGCCTGGTAGAGCGTCTCGTCCGGCTGCCCCGCGCCGCAGTGCCCGCCCAGCAGGTCGCGGCGCGTGCCCTCGGCGCCCGCGTAGAGCGGCGAGTAGGCGTAGTAGCAGAGCACTTCCTCGTCGGTGACGTCCGTCTCGTCGAAGCTCACCGTTTCGCCTTCCATCACCTGCTGGACCGTGCTGAATCCGGGCAGGTCGTTGGCGTCCAGGTCCATGCGCGCGCCGCCGGGGCCGGCCGTCCAGCCGTCGCCGTTCAGATCGAAGACCGAGTAGTCGGGCTGGCTCGCGCCCGCGAAGGCTTCGAAGGCCTGAAGAAACTCCTCGATGTCGTCCTCGTCGAAGACGCCGTCGGGCACGGCCTGCGGGCCGGAGACGTCCAGCAGGGTCTTGCGCATGAGGTCGTTCACCGCCGTGTCCAGGGACAGGGCCGCGATGCTCGCGTCGAGGATCCCCGGCGCGCCGCTGGCCGAGTAGGCGTGTTGCAGGCGCAGGAGCAGGTCCGGCATGGAGCGCAGCGGGTCGAGGTGCCAGAGGTAGCAGGCGAGGCCGGCCACCTGGGCGGCGGCGCCGGCCGTGCCGTCCATGGTCACCGAGACGCCGTTGCAGTCCTCGCCCACCAGGCAGGGGCCGATCACCCCTTCGCCCACCATGCGAACCTCGCTGCCCGGAGTGGAGAAGCTCGACTCCTCGCCGATCGCGTTGCTGCTGCCCACGAGCAGGACGTTGGTCAGCGGCTGCGCGATGAGTGGCTGCGCGGCGACGTCCGCGTCGTAGGCGGCCTGGAAGGCGGCGGCCTCCTCCTCCGTCGCATCGAGCGAGGCCAGGCCCGGCAGGCTCAGCGCCGTCGCGAAACCGTAGCAGCTGTTCAGGGCGGCGTCGTTGATCACCGCGTCGGACTCGCCGGTCTTGCCCGCGGACACCACATGGATGAAGCCCGGGCTGCCGATGGAGCTGTAGACGAGCCGCCGCCAGCGCAGGGCGGCCCAGGCGCGGTGGAGGTAGCTGTAGAAGTCGCCCTCGGGGTCGTCGTAAGTGCTGGTGCTCAGCAGCACGACGGGCTCGCCCACGGGCAGGTTGAGCACGATGGGTCCGAAGGCTTCGCAGTCGTCGAGACCGTAGGTGTCCACCGCGACGACGTCCAGCCGCTCCTCGGCCACCGGATCCGCGCCCGTGTGCGGGCTGGTGAGCGGGTCGTAATCCCAGTTCGCGGCGGCGATACCGAGATAGTAGAAGCCAAGGTTGCCCGCCCGGTAGAAGGGGTCATCCGGGAAGAGCGCCTCGCCGGCGTCCTCCACGAATTCGAGTTGCGGCACCTCCGAGTAGCCGGGGACGTCGGCGTACCAGCCGGGCGCCATCAGGGTGCCGCGGCTGCTGGCAGCGCGGCGCAGGTTCCAGGCTGCGGGCATGCGGGCCGGAATCAGGTGCGGTGCCCCCGCGAGGGCGCCGTCGTCCGGGTAGTCGCGATCGCCTGCCGCGGCCGACGGGATCAGCGGCGTGCTCATGTAGCCCGGCCGCGCGTAGCTGAAAGCGCCCGTGGCGACGAGATCCGCCGCACGGGCTTCACCCTCGGCGCGGTCGGCCACGGCGTCGATCGCCAGCAACACGAAGGGGTCGTCGGCGTTCATGGAGACGATGGCCGCGTCCTCGGCCGCGAGGGCGGCGTTCACCGCGGCCACCGTGGCGCCGGGCGCGATCGCCGCGGCGAGGCGCGTCGTGAGCAGATGCCCCTGGATGTCCGCCGGCGCCACCGGGCTGGGCGAGAGGAAGACCGTGGCGCCGCGCGCGTCGTCGCCCGGCGCGCCCTCGAGCAGCATGCCGTCGGGGTTGGGAGGCAGGACCTCCGGCGGCGGCGTGTCGCCGGGGCCGGCGGGGCCGGCGTCGTTGCCGCAGGAGACGAGCAGGGAGAGGAGCAGCAAGAGCGGCAGGCAACGGGTTCGCATGTCCGGCGTCCTTCGGGCTGAGGTGATCAGAAGAGCGACTTCACGGCGCCCCAGCTGGAGCGCGCTGTGGCCGTGGGTTCCACGAAGCTCAGGTTGTCGACGAAGTAGTCGTGATCGCTTCCATTGCACTCGGCGGCGATCTCGATCACGTGGCTCGTGGCCGTGGCGATGAAGGTCACCTGGAAGGGTTCGAAGACCGTGCCGCCCTGCTGCTGCGCCGTCGTCGGCCCCAGGCTGAGCACGGTGACGCCGTCCACGCGCACCTCGAACGAGTTGGCCGGGGCTCCGTAGGCGACGCCCAGCGCGTAGTCGCCGTAGAGCGTGTAGGCCTGCCCGATCTCGAATCCGTCCACCGTCTGCCAGATGCGGGGATCGCTGCTCGGCGAGCCGGCCTCGTTGAGGCGGAAGCTGGGCGCCGGCGCTCCCTGCCACGAGTACCAACCGCCGATGCCGTCGATGTGTTCGCTGTTCCAGCCGCCGCCCTCCACGTTGCGGGGGACTTCGTCATCGAAGCCGCCGTTCGCGATGACCGGCGCCGCCCCCGCCGGGCTCTCCACCAGGGCGAGCGCCGACAGGAACAGCGCGAAGCGGATGCCGTGGCTCATGGCGTCGCTCCTCGCCTACTGCAGGGTGACCATGATCTCGATGACGCCGCGGCCGGACGGCAGCGGCTCCAGCGCCTTGCCCAGCACGGTGCCCACGGCGGGCGCGTCGTCGCGCATGGCGTGGCCGGGCGTCGCCGCGGTGACCAGCAGGTCCCCCACGGCGATGGGACCGTTCTCGGCGCTGACCTTGCACGGCACGATGCCCACCACCGCCAGCGGCACCTCGTCCACCTGGCGCGCCAGCTCCAGCACGGGGGTCGCGGCGTTCTCGCCGTCCGCGTTCGCGCCGTTCAGGCTGCGGTCGAGTGCGTCCCAGTCGCGCGGGGAGGCCATCACGCCGGGCTGGGTGCTGTAGACGCCCGCCACCAGTGTCGAGCGCGCGCCCGACGCCATGGCGAAGCCGCGCCGGGCGCCGCGGTCGATGACCATCACGTCGCCGGCCTCCACGCTCGTCGCGCCGGCCTCCACCTTGACGATCTCCGCGAAGTCCGCGCCGCCGCCGGTGAAGGCGCCATCGGCGGTCACGTTGCCGTCGGCATTGACCCGGAACTTGACGTCACCGTTGGAGAGCTGCGCCTCGATGTACTGGCTCGTCGGGGAGGAGGCCGCGTCCATCTGCAGTTCGAACAGGTCCGAGCCCGAGGCCGCCGCGGCGTCACGACCGATGTGCGCGACATTGAGGCTAGGGTCCGTGCTCCGCACGTCAAAGCGGTAGCTTGGCGCTGCCGTGCCGATGCCGACGTTCCCAGCGGAAGTCACTGCCAGACTGTTAAGGCCGTTCAGGACCAGGTACCAGTTGCCCGTCGCGCCGTCCATGTAGCTCCAGCCGGTGCTGCTCGGCGTCTTGTAGCCGTAGAAGGGCAGGCCGTCGCCGGCCGTGTCGATGTACATGCCGCCGTAGCTGCTGGTGCTCGGCGAGTGGATCCCGAAGGCCTCGGCAGCGGAGATCTTCGTGCTGCGCCCCACGCCCAGGAAGCCCGACACGGTGGTGGTGCCGGCGTTGTCCACGTAGACCACGTCCGTGGGGCTGCCATCGTCGGCGTCGAGCGAGTGGCCGTCGCCGGCGCCGCCCGCCGCCGCGGTGGTCTGCAGCGTGCCGTCGGGGAACATGACGCCGCCGGTGCGCGAGCGGATGGTGCCGTTCACATCGAGCTTCTGCTCGGGGGCGGTGGTGCCGATGCCGACGTCACCTGCGTAGGTCACCGCCAGGCGGTCCAACCCTCCCAGGTGCAGGTACCAGTCACCCGTCGATCCGTCCATGAAGGTCCAGCCGGTCCTGGTGGGCGTCTTGTAGCCGTAGAAGGGGAGACCGTCGCCTGCCATGTCGATGTACATCCCGCCGTAGTTGGAGGTGTTCGGCGAGTGGACGCCGAAGACCTCGGCGCCCGTGATCGGGTAGTTCCGGTTGATGCCCACGAAGCCGCTGTTCGTGTTGGTGATGGCGCTGCCGCTGGACGTCCAGTGGCCGTCGCTCAGGCTGTTCAACGCGAAGGGCGCGGCCGTGACCGCCTGGCGCGGACTCAGCGCGGTGAAGGGCTCGCTGTCGGACGGATCGTGCGGGCTGCGCACCTCGATCTCGAGCCAGCGGGCCTCGCCGGTGAAGACGCCCGCGCCGAAGTCGAGCTGCGCGGTGAAGATGCCGCCGGCCACGTCGACGTTGTCCAGCTGCAGCGTGGCGCTGGCGGGCGCGCCGGCGTTCGCGTCGTCCCAGACGGTGAACTTCAGGTCGACGGCGCCGTCGATCGGCTGTCCGGCCTCGGCCAGCTCGCCCTGGTAGGTGATTGCCGTGCCCGCGGGCACCTGCGCGAAGGCCGGCAGCGCGGCCATCAGCAAAGCGGTGAGAAGGATTGCGACTCGCATCGGAAGCTCCTTGCGTGGGTGAGGGGTGCGGGCCGCGCCTAGCGGACCAGAACTGCCTTGCGGACGGCGGCGAAACCGGGCGCCCGCATCTGGATGAAGTAGATGCCGCTGGCCAGCTCGACGCCGGCGCCGTTGCGGCCATCCCAGAACAGCGAGTGCGGCCCGGCGGCGAGGGGCTCGTCCACCAGCACGCGCAGCAGACGCCCGTCGACGCCGTAGACGCGCAGCGAGACCTGGCCGGCGGCGGCGAGGTCGAAGCTCAGCGCGGTCTTCGGGTTGAAGGGATTCGGCACCGGAGCGAGCAGCCGCGTGATGCGGGGAGTCTCGTCCCCGGGCACCGCCGTCGAGGCCGCCCCCGGGGCCCAGAAGCCACCCCGCAGGCTCAGTTCGCCGCCGACGGCCTCGGCGGCGGCGTCCCACTGGGCGATGCTGCCGGTCAGGCCGAAGGCGCCGCCGGCGCTGGCGCCGCCGCCCGCGTCCAGGGTGGAGCGAAGCAGCTCCAGCGCCGGCGCGGGCAACGCGGCCGCGACCAGGAATGCCGCGGCGAGGGGCCGGACGAGCCGGCGCAGGTGGATGTCCATGGCGTTCTCCGAGCGATGAGGGTTGAGACGCCTGTTTGCCCGTCCCGCGGAATCTCCCTCGCTTTTTCGCCCTTGCCGCATTTGACCGCCACCCCTACAACCGGGGCATGGCCCGCGTCATCCCCTGGATCCTGATCGCCGTCGCCGTCCTGACGCTCCTCGTGCACCTGGACGCCGACCCCTCGCGCCTGGCCTGGCGCGACTTCATCACCGACGAGGGCTGGTGGACCGCCGAGGCCCGTGACCACGCCCTCTTCGGCCACTGGGTCACCGACGACTACAACCAGGGCCTCGCCGTGCCCGTGGCCACCTGGATCTGGCGGGCGAGCTTCGCGCTGGGGGGGGTGACGCTGCTGGCCGCGCGCGCGCCTTCGGCCGTGGCGGCCCTGCTCACGCTGCTGCTGCTGTGGCTGATCGCGCGGCGGGAGCGTCCACGGGACGCGGCCATCGCCCCCCTGTTGCTGGCCACGGCCCTGCCCTTCGCGATCCACGCGCGCCTGGCCATGCCCGAACCGCTGGCCGTGCTGGGCGTGACCGCCGCCTGGTGGCTCCTGGGCGGGATCACGCGGCCCGGCTTTCGCCGGCCGGCCCTGGCCGGGCTCGCCTTCGGCCTCGCGCTGTCGGCCAAGTTCAGCGTCGTCGTCGCGGGACCGCCGCTGCTCTGGATCGCGCTGCGGCTTAGCGCTCCACGCATGGCCTTCCCCCCGGGCGGCGGCCCCGTACTGGCGGCGCCGGCGCGCGAGCGCTGGTTCGCGCCCGTGAACTTTGCCTTCGCCGCGGCGCTGAGCTGGGGCGTGGCGCGGCTGGGCTTCGGGCTGCGGCATCCGGCCGAGCTGTCGGCGCTGGAGCATCTCTATCGCCAGGAGAACCTGCCGGCCTCGCCCGTGGACCTCCTCGCCAACCTGGCCTACTTCCCCATGCCCACGCCCTTCCTCTACCAGACCGCGGCGCTCCTGGTGCTCGCGGGGCTCGGCGCCTGGGCGCTCGGCCTGAACGCCCGCAGCCTGAGCCCCTCGGCGCAGGCGCTGACCGTCCTGGTGATGGGGGGACTGACGCAGGCCGTCTTCATGAATCCCGCGGACCGGCGCTTCGTGGTCTTCCTGCCCGCGCTGGCGCTGCTGGCCGCCCGCGGCTGGCGGGCCCTGGCCGACGGCGAAGCCCTGCCACGGCGATTCGTCGGCCGCGTCGACCTGGCCGGGCTGCTGGTGGCCGCCTTCGCGCTGGCCCTGGTGCTGCCCGGCCGGTTGGCCCTCTGGGCGGGACGCTTCCGCTCCGTCATGGGATCGCCGCTCCCCGACGAACGCCTGCGGGCGCTGGCCGCGCTGCTCTTCGTGGCGACGATGGCGCTGGCCCTGTTCTGGCTGGGACGCCGCCCGCTGCGAGCTCCCGCCATGCTGGTGACCGGCCTGCTGCTGGGGTGGCTCGTCGTCTGCCTCGAGCCCTTCGATGCCCTGGCCTGGGCCGGCGTCTTCCACGCGCTGGGACGCTACGACGCCGGGCCGGTCTGGGCGTCCGTGGGCCGCTACTGGGCGCCGGCCTGGGGGCTGGTCACCCTGCTCCTCATCTGGGCCGGCCTGGGCCGCGCGGGACTCCTGCCCGCGGGCCGGCTCGAGCGCCGGCGCGCCCTGCTGCCCTGGCTCGTGCCACTGGTGGCGCTGGCCCTGCTGGCCGGGGAGCG
This sequence comes from Candidatus Latescibacterota bacterium, assembly GCA_020633725.1. Lineage (NCBI taxonomy): Bacteria > Pseudomonadati > Candidatus Latescibacterota > Candidatus Latescibacterota bacterium. The sequence continues at coordinate 146,738 of JACKDC010000006.1, read as the reverse complement.
AGCGACGCCGACCTTCACTCTGCGCGACGCCGGCGCCCGTCTCGCCGCGCCTCTCGCCGACGGGACGGCCTGCCGCGCACTCGTAGGCCCCGAGGCGGCGACCCTGGGACTGACAACCCGCCTGCCGGCCCTGGTGCCGCGGGACGCGTTCAACCCGGACGTCCTCCGCAACCCGCCGCCGAACTCACGAATACTGACAATGACGTCCGACTCCGGCACACCCATCCTCTCCGAGTGGCCGGCCGGCGCCGACAGCCTGACAATCTGTCCAGACCACGAAGGGCGGTCGCGCTTCGTCTTCGCGGTGGAGGAGCACCGCTCGCCTCGGGATTGACAATCTCTTGACGGGATTGCCACCCAGACTTACAACGGAAGCATGATCAGGGCGCGGACAGAGCGCATTCGTCAGTTCATTCTCGACCAGATCGAGCGGGACCCCGCCGGCCTGAGCCGCCAGGTGCAGGAGCGCTTTGGCATCACGCGCCAGAGCGCGCACGCGCACCTCCAGGCCCTCGAGGCCGAGGGGCTGATCGAGGGCCGGGGCAACACCAAGGCCCGGCGCTATGCGGCCCGGGTGCAACGGCAGCATCGCTTCAATCTGCCCCTGGCCATGCGCCCCCAGGCCGAGGAGGTCTGGACGGACCTCGTCGCACCGCGTCTGGGCGCGCTGCCCACGCCGCGCGAGGCCGTGCTGCGGTTCATCCTCACCGCGCTGGTGGACAACGCCGTGCGCCACGCCGGCGGCGCGGCCGTGATGCTCGCGCTCACCCGGCGAGGTGGGGGGCTGCAGCTCACCGTGCGCGACGACGGCCAGGGCCTCTTCCGCAAGCTGTCCGACGACAGGGCCCTGGACGATCCGAATCAGGCGCCGCTCGAACTCTGCAAGGGCGCCGCGGGCGCGTCGCTGCTCCTCGCGGCGCGCGCCGCCGACCACTTCGTGGCCACCGCCAACGGCCTTCGCCTCGAGTACCGTCCCGCGCGGGCGGGCTGGGCCATGGCCGAGGCCGCGGCGCTGCCGGGCACGACCCTCGAGCTGGAGCTCCGCCTCACCGGCGACGACACGCTGGACGCGGTGCGCGCCGAGCAGGTCGCCCCCGGGGGCGGGCTCCGAACCCGCGTGCCGGTGGAACTGCTCCCCGGCGCGCGCGACGGACTCGCCACCCCCGACCAGGTGCGGCGACTCATGGCGGGCCTCTCCGACTTCTCGGAGCTGTGGCTGGACTTCCGCGGCGTGCCGACGCTCGCGCCCGCCGCCGCGGCGGCGCTCTTCCGCGACTGGGCCACGTCGAACCCGCGCTGCCGCCTGCGCTGGCTCAAGGCCGCGCCAGCGGTTGAGGCAACGATTCGTGCAGCGCTCGGCGGAGCGCAGGCAGCGGCGGCGGGCGGGGCCTAGCCCGAACCCGCCCCCGGGGGCGGGTTGGTTCTTTCCCCGCTCAGCACCTTGACGGCCCACGCAAGATACTATACATTGGTATCCACTGCAAGAGCGGCATCTGGTTTTCTGGCGATCGCGCGGGGCTGTACTCCGGGGTGGAGAGCCTTGCTCGCCCCGCTGCGTGCAGCCTGGTCGTCGACGCCCGGGTGTCGCTCCGGGATCACGCGTCTCGAGGCGGAGATGACTGGACCCCACCCGCCCCCGGGGGCGGGTCGCCTTAGCGAATCAGCACGATGCGGCGGCTCTGGCTGACGCCAGCGCTGCGCAGCACGGCGAAGTAGACGCCGGCCGGGAGCTCGCGGCCCACGTTGTCGCGTCCGTCCCAGGTGAGTTCCTGGGGACCGGCGGCGAGGCGCGCGTCCACGAGGCGGCGCAGGCGACGGCCGCGCGTGTCCATGATGTCCAGCGTGGCCTTGCCGGGTGAAGTGAGCAGAAAGGCCACGCGGGCTGCGCCGCGCGACGGGTTCGGCCAGGTGGGGGCGAGCGACGCCACGGCGGCACTCAGGTCGAGAGTCAGCGTGCGCAGTTCCGCCCAGTCCTCGCCCGGCTCGCGGCCGAGCAGGCGGTAGCGCCAGCGGCCGCCGGCCAGGAGCAGCGGGCTGCTGTCGCGCGCGCGCCAGGCGCCGCTGGGGAGCGCTTCGGTTTCGAGCTCGCGCGTGAAACCGGACTCGCCCTCCACTTCCACGCGGAAGTCGCCGTCGGCGCCGAGCGACTGCCAGCTCAGGTTCACCGCGCCCGGCGCGACCTCGCTGCGCAGGTCGCTTACCGTGACCGGCACCACGTAGGTCGTGTTGCGAAGGCGCGCGAGCCGGTTGGTCCAGTAGCTGGAGACGATGAGGTCGAGATCGCCGTCGCGGTCGAAGTCGGCCGCCGCGGGCGCGTAGGCCCCGGCGCCGCCTTCCTGGAAGAAGGGCGGATCCCAGACCGGGCCGTTGGGCTGCAGCAGGATGCCCACGTCCGCCGCCGCCGAGCAGGTGACGAGCAGATCCTGGTCGCCGTCGTCGTCCAGGTCGACGAGCAGCAGCTGGTCCATGTCGCGCGAGGCGTTCCAGACCATCGGCGCGCCGAGCAGGCCGCCGCCGAGGCCGGGGATGGCCCAGATCTGCCGGTCGATGTCCTTGTGGATCAGCAGCAGGTCGGGGTGTCCGTCGTGGTTGAGATCGCTGGCGGCGAGGTCGTAGGGCTTGTCCGCGGTGGCGTAGGTCAGCGCGGGGCCGAAGTGGCCGCTGCCGTCGTTGAGGTGGACGGCGAGCTGGTCGGTGGCGTAGGCCGCGAAGACGAGGTCGGGCCAGCCGTCGGCGTTCATGTCGGCCGCGACGATCCCGCGCTGTCCCGACACCGTGGGCACGGTGACCGTCTCGAAGTCGCCGCCGCCCCGATTGAGGAAGACGTTGAACACCGCCGGCGCGCCGCCCAGGCAGGAGCAGGCGAGGTCGAGGCGGCCGTTGCCGTCGAAGTCCTCGGTCGCGAGCTTCCAGGGGTTGTCGCCGGTGGGGAAGCTGGGGCCGGGACGGAAGACGCCGTCCACGTAGCCGGTGAAGATGCGGAGCTGGTCGTCCCAGCTGGCGACGGCGAGGTCGAGGTAGCCGTCGCCGTCGATCTCGGTGATGGCGATGCTGCTGGGGCCGTCGCCGGCGTAGAGGCTCGCCGGCGGCAGGAAGGAGCCGGTGCCGTCGTTGAGCAGCACCGTGAGCGAGTCGCTCTGGTAGCTGACGAGGGCGAGGTCGGGCGCGCCGTCCAGGTTGAAGTCGGCGGCGGTGAGGGAGAGCACCTGCTCGCCGGGGACGTCGATGTAGTCGGGCGGATTGAAGATGGGCACCGCGCCGGCCGCGGCGGACGTGCACGCGAGTAGAACCAGGGTCGCCGGCAGGACGGCCGGCACCCGAGGGCGCTGCCGATCCATGCCGGACCTCCGCGCTCGGAGTGGGTCCGCTAGGCTCCCGACAGGGTGAAGGGCTGCTCGATGAGCAGCTCCCGGTTGAAGTAGACCCGGAAGCTCCAGTCGCCCGGCTCGCGATCGCGCTTCAGCGACGTGTCGAGGCTCATCTCGAGGCGGAACGACGGCGTCTCCACCTCCTGGGTCTCCGTGCGGAGATAGTGGAGGTCGTCGGCCTTCTTCCACTGGATGACGGCCTCGTAGCCGGACTCCCTGGGCTCTACCTTCACCTCGGCGTAGCGGCGGAAGACTTCCTTCTCGCCCGGCTTGATCCAGACGAGATGGAACATGTTCACCTCGCCAGGCTTCACGTCGGCCACTTCCACGAGGGCCTCCACCTGGCTCTTCTCCCGCATTTCAAACTCGGTGCCAGCGCCGATGGGATAGCCGCTCTTGCGGCTGATGGTCCGGCAGAGCGTGACGTTCGCCCTGAAATGACCGTCCAGCGCGTGGGGGTCGGTGGCCAGACGGCTTTGCGCCGCCTTGAATTCCTTCACCCGGCGCTGCTCGCAGCCGCCGAGGGCGAGCGCCGCGCCGAGGGCCACGGCCAGGGTGAGGGTCAGGGTCAGAAGTCTGCGAGGCATGGGGATCCTCCCGCAGGAGCCGGTCGAAAACCGTCCGCATGAACGAGAAACGGCCGGACGGGGCGGGCGCCGCCGTCCGGCCGGCAATGCTAGCACTTCGCGCGCGCTGGGTGAAGCCCCTGGCGACCCGCCCCCGGGGCCGGTCCACCGACTGCGCTGCCACGCGAGCGAGCCTTGTGTCCGGGTCGCGCCCCTTCGAAGCGGGGCGCGAGAGGACACAAGCTCGCTACTTGATGAGGATCAGCTTCTCTTCCTCGCGCACGCCGCCCGCCTCGAAGCGGACGAGGTAGACCCCGCTGGCGAGGCGACGGCCGGCGTCGTCGCGGCCGTCCCACCGCAGCTGCTGCGCGCCGGCTTCCGCTGGACCGTCCAGGAGCGTCACCACGCGGTGCCCGGCGAGGTCGTAGACGCTCAGGCTCGCGCGGCCCGCCTCCGCCATGCTGTAGGCGATGGTAGTGGACGGGTTGAACGGGTTCGGGTAGGCGCCCCGCAGCGCGGTGGCGGCCGGCGCCTCGCCCACTTCGGTAGACGTGGCGCGCGACACGTAGACGCTCACGTTGTCGACAAAGGGTCCCGCCGCGTGTTCGCCGTAGGGTGGACCCCAGATTCCCGCCACGTCGCGGACACCCGAGGCCCGCAGGCGCAGGCCGACGATTGGCTCGCCGTCCGCCGAGCTCAGCAGATCGCTGGTCATGTCGTAGCCGACCTGGGTCCAGCCGACGACCCCCGGCGGAAAGGTGATGGTGACGTTGGAGCGCCAGGCGCGCGTGCAACCGTCGGCCGTGATCGCCGCCACCTGGGGCAGCGGACTGGTGATCCAGGAGTCCAGCGGCATGTCGTCGTAGATCCACGCCTCGACGAACAGGTGGTCGCCGTCCTGCCACACGTAGGGTGCGCCGTTCTGGTCCACCGCGAGATCGGGGCTCTCGATCATGTCGAATAGATAAGGCGGCCCATAGGGCACCACGCCGTCCGGGTAGTCGGGATTCGCGAGCGACGGGTCGAAGAAGGTCCAGAACCAGCCGCCGTTGTCGTGGTCGCCCTCGGGCTGCGCGACGCCGGCCCGCAGTGCAGCCCAGTCGCCTGCCCCGGATCCGGCCCCGAAGCTCAGGCCGGCGGGTACGAGACCGTCCTCGAAATCCGAGGCGAAGACCTCCGCGCCGTCGGCGCTTGCACGCAAGTTGTCGATCCACACCGCGCCGATCTCGGTGGGGAAAAGGCCGTCTTCATCGCACCAGGCGCCATCGGAGTGGAAATAGAAAGCCACGCGCGCGCTGGCGCCCGGGCCGCCGAGCGTGCCCGCGGGGACGTCGATCGACAGTTCCCGGTAGGTACGGTCCCGCACTGTCTGATCCTCGTAGACGGTGACCCACTGGTCATCCACCTCGGCGCGCAGCTCGAACCAGTCGTAGCCATCGCCCTCGAAGTCGCTGCGATAGGCGAAGCTGACCGTGTAGGCGGTGTCGACGGGATGCCCGGACAGATCGAGAACCGCGTACTGGTCCCAGCCCAGACCGTAGCCCGACGTGTGTACCCAGCTGCAGACGTCGTGGCCGCCGCACCAGAGCGCGTAGTCGTTCACGGTGTCGCCCGTGTCGAAGGGCAGCGCGGCGCTCATGTCGGTGCCGGTGCCGGCGCAGATCGACGTGGTGGCCACGTGCCACCAGAGGCCATCGTCGACGGTCAGGTCCACGCCGAACCAGCCCGCCTCGGCCGGCCCTCCGTTGTAGTCGAAGGTGAAGCCGCGGGCGTCGGTGCCGGGACTGCCAACGCTGCCCGGGCCCGAGGCCGCAAAGAGGAAGAGCGTGTCGACGCGCTCGCTGAGCGCCTCCGCCGCCAGGAGCGGCAGCGCGCCCGGCCCCGGCGGGGCCGGATCGCGCGCCAAGGCGCCTGTGCTCTGGAGGAGTGCCGACAGGAATGCAACCGTGAGCATCCGCAGGATGCTGCGCATGACCAACCCCCTTCGCTGTCGCGGACGAGCAGGGGTAATCCCGGTGCGGTGGGGGTGGCGGGAGAAGCTCGCCGCGGTCTGCATTCGGTTCCGGGGAAGCCGTCCTGACACTCGGAGTCTAGCAGCGTCGTGACGCCTCAACAAGTCATTACGCTGCTGAAACCTTGCGCCCGGAACAGGAATCCCGACCGCCCGCCCTGCTCGGTGCAGGACGGGCGGCGGGATGGTCGGGCACTACGGCGGGTAAGACACCCCAGCCGTGCTACTTCAAGAGCGTCATTTTGCCGGTCTGCCGCTGGCCATCGGCCTCCAGCACATAGAAATAGAGGCCCGAGCTGGACTTGTGCCCCCGCGCGTCGGCGCCGTCCCAGCTCACGCGGTGGAAGCCCGCGGCCAGGGGAGCGTTGGCCAGGAGCGTGCGCACCAGGCGGCCCGAGGTGTCGTAGACCTTGAGCGTCGTCGCGCTGGCGCCGGGCAGTCCGAAGCGGATCTCCGTCGTCGGGTTGAAGGGGTTGGGGACGTTCTGCAGCAGGGTCACGCCCGCCGGCACCGCGCCGTCGTCCACGGCCGTCGGGTCGGGCTGGGCGAAGCCGGTCAGCGTGAACTCGTCCACGCCCGCCTCCACCACGGAGCCGCTGTTGAAGTCCGACGCGACGAAGCGCAGCTGCACGGTGCCGGTCAGGGCGACGTAGTCCTCCAGCACGAAGCTGAACTGCGTCCACGCCTGCAGGCTCACGTTGGTGTGCTCGAGCTGCACCCAGTTCGAGCCGTCGCTGGTCACCTCCACCGTCCAGTAGTCCTCGTCGGGGGAGTTGCCCGTGTCGTTGCTGTACCAGCGGTAGTAGGTGACCGTGGCGCTCAGCATGTCGCTGAGATCGTAGACCGGCGTGAGCAGGGTCGTCTGGCCGTCGTCGACGTCGTCCGCGCCCTGCGCGCCCGTCTCGTTGTTGCCCGTGATCCAGCAGTTGACGCCGGGGTCGGGGGTGACGTCGTCCTCGGGCTGCACCGGCGTCCCGCCGGCGTAGACGCCGATGGGATCCACCCGCGTCCAGATGCCCGTGGTGGCGTTGTCGCCCGCCTGGCCCACCGTCCAGCCCGGATCGGTCTCCATGTCGTTGGCGGCCAGCACGACCACGTCGGTGACGTAGAAGTCGTAGTAGGTGTCAGGCGTCACCGGATTGCGGCTGCCGTTGCCCACCGCGTCCTCGGCCTCGAACCAGTAGCTGACGTGCGTCGACAGCGGCAGGCCCGGGATCGCGCCCTCGTAGAGCCCGGTCTGGGCGTCCAGCAGCGTGAGCGGCGCCTCGAAGAGACCGCCGCCGTTCAGCTTGTAGTAGAGGTGCATCGTGGCGATGGCCGAGAAGTCCGTGATGTTGGCCTCGATGAGGTAAGGCCCCACGGTGTCCTCGGTGTGCGGGTGGATCGTCACGTTCTCGAGGTAGGGGCCGAGGATGTCCACCAGGTCGAAGTCCAGGTTCGTCACCTGGTCCTCCACCACGTTCACGCCGGGGACGGTGACCGTCTCGAAGCTCTCGTGGTTGACCTGCGCCGTGTAGGTGCCCGCCTGCACGCCGCCGGCATAGTGGCCGTCGCTGCCCGAGAGGAGCGACTGGTTGTTCTCCAGCAGGCGCACGGTCACGCCGCTCACGGGCGAGTCGCCGTTGCTGCTGTTGCTGAGCATGCCCTGCAGCGTGCCGAGCGCCAGATCGCCCACCGGCTGGAACAGGATCGCGCGGCCGGTGGCCAGCGGGGCGGCGGCCGCCGGGTAGTCCGAGGCGTAGGTGTAGAGCAGTCCGTCGTTGCCGTCCGGGCTCTGGATGCCCACGGAGGCGTAGCCGTCGCGGGAGTCGGTATTGCCCACGGTCTCGTACTGCATGAGGATGGGACCGTCGCCCGTCACCGTGGCGTGCACGGCCGGATCCATCAGGATGATCTCGAAGCGCTCCAGCGCGTTGGAGTAGTCGTTGCGCACGCCGTTGTACTCGATGACGAAGCGGGCGTTCGTGCTGTCGTACCAGGTGAGGATCTGGTTCGTCGACGACGCGTAGAGGTTGTCGAAGAAGCCCGCGATCATGCCGTGGGGATTGCCGGCGCCGGGGATCGTCCAGTTGCGGTAGCTCTGCATGTCCACCACGCCCATGGCGATCCAGCCGTTGCTGCACACGGAGATCTGCGTGAATTCCTCCCCGTAGTAGCGGAAGGTGAAGGGCAGGTTGACGACCACCGTCTCATCCTGCTCCCAGCCAAAGTCGCTGAGGCCGATGTCGGTGCCCACGCCCGAGATGTCCACCCACTGGTAGGTCGGCGCGAAGGGGTAGGTGGTGTCGGTGTTGTCGAAGGCCCAGTAGCCGTAGACGTCCGGACCCAGCGGATCGTCGCTGCTGGCCGTGCCCACCGGCAGGCTGAACTCGACCACGTCCTCGCGCACGCCGTCGAAGGTGAGCGTGAGCTGGAAGGTCGCCAGCGCGCCCTGGAAGCAGTCCGGCGAGATGCTGAAGCCGAAGGGATCGGCGCCGTTCTGACCGGTGCCCCCCACGCCCACGCTGCCGAAGCTGCCGTTGGGATCGGTGATCGTGATCCAGGGGTTGTCCGTGCTCAGCACGCCGGTCACGGCGCTCGCCGCGGCCCCGCCCACGTTCAGCAGGGTGGCGCTCATCGTGCCGCTCTCGCCCGGATCCAGCGTGCCGCCGGCGCTCCAGGTGCTGCTCTGCAGCTCGAACGCCCCGCTGACCACCGGCAGATTGACCTGGGACGTCCACGTGGCCACGCCGCTCTGCGCCGTCAGGTCGAGGCGGATGACGTGGTTGTCCGGCGCGTTGGTCGCCACGAGGACGTCGAAGTCCTCGGCGCACCACACGGTGGCGCCGGCGCCGATGGTGCCGTAGGTCTCGCTGCCGTCCACGATCGTGACGTAGGGATCCGTGCTGGTGAGCGTGGCCGACACGTTGGTCGCGGCGGTCGTGCCGAAGTTGCGCAGCGCCACGGGCAGCTCGATCGCCTCGCCCGGGTTGGCCAGGCCGTCGCCGTTGCCGTTGCTGTCGCCGGCGGTGTCGTCATCCGTGGTGGACGCGCCGAAGGCCAGGTAGGTGCCCACGCTGCCCAGGGTCAGCGTGCCGCGGTGCGGCAGGCAGTTGTGCTTGGTGACGGTCACGTTCACCGTCCCCGCGCTGAGGCCGGTGGTGGGCAGGGGCAGGTTCGCGTCGCCCGAGGCGTCGGTGTAGGCCACCGCGCGCAGCTCGCCGTCCTTGTAGAGGCTGACCAGCGCGCCCTCCAGGGCGCCGCCCGCGGCCACGTGCACCGGCACGGAGTTGGCGCCGAGGGGCACGACCGTCGGATAGGCCACCGTCAGGTTGGTGGGGTAGGCCATCCACATGTCCGTGGCCGGATCGCCCATGAGGTTGTTCCAGGTCGACCAGATGTAGACGCGGGTGTCCTCGTAGTTGATGTAGTTGTTGTACAGCTCCAGCTTGCCGCGCGTATGCGAGACGCCGAGGCGGTGGTCGGAGCCGTCGAGCATGCCTTCCCAGGCGCCCATGAAGTAGCAGTTGTTGTAGCGCGTGTGCGTGCCGGTCGTGGCCGTGCCCACCGCGCCGATGCCGCCGCCGTTCGTGTTCTTGAGGAAGGCCTCGGAGCGGCAGGTCGGGTCCTCGAAGGAGCCCGTGTCGCAGGTCACGATGACCGCGAAGGGCAGCTCGTTGCCGTTGTTCATGCTCAGGATGCCGCTCTCGCTCAGGCCGCTCATCATCCAGTAGCCGCGGTAGCCGAAGGCGCTGAGGCCCTGGTTCACGGCCCCGATCATCTGCGTGGCGTAGTTGCCGCTGTAGATCTCGGTGACGCTGTCGTAGCCCTTCACGTAGAGCTTGTCGGCGAGCCACTGGTTCACCCAGACGCAGGTGATGCCGGACGAGCTGGGATCGCCGCAGGTGGCGCCGCGGGTGAACCAGCCGCTGTCCGTCGTGGGGGGATTCTGCTCGTAGGTGAGGATCTTGTTCACGATGCCCGTGAGCTGACTCGTGCTGTCGAAGCTGAGGCGGCCGAGGTTCACGTCCGCGATCCAGTCGCCGCCCTCCAGCAGCGTGTACTCGTGGTCGCCCTCGCCGCCGTAGCCCGAGTAGCTCTCGTGCCAGGTGTCGACGCCGTAGGTGCCGGTGGCGTCGCCCACGATCGTGACGAACTCCAGCGGCGGATCGTCGTTGTCGTAGTGGCTCTGGATGCTGGACTTGATGACGCTGGTGCTGCTCGCGCCGTTGGTCTCCACCACCACGTTGTAGCCCTGCTCGCGGCGCCACTGGAGCAGCGGCTCGATGATGTTGAGCACGGTGTTGTCGTTCACGACGATGACGAGATAGGTGCCCGGGCCCACCTGCGCGTCGCCCGCGCGATAGCCGGCGACGGTGTCCTGGAAGATGCGGTCGAAGGACTCGGGGATGATGTCGCGATGCCGTGCGAAGGCCCGGCTGTCGCTGCCGGTCAGATCGAGCTCCACCTCGACGCGGCTCGTCGCGCTCAGTACGCCGGTGGCGGGATCGTAGCTCACCGGGTTGACGGAGACCGGCACCACGCGCAGTCCGTGCATCACCGCGGGGGCGCCGACTTCGACGACCGGCAGGGCGTCGGCCCGGCCGTCGGCGTACCAGCTGCGGTCCATCACCAGGGACTTGGCGTCCGCGGGCTGCAGCGGCAGCGGGCGGATGTCATCGAAGCGCTCCACCCGCTGATCGGTGACCCTGGCGGTCACGGCCACGCCGTTGGGCACCGCCACCAGGCGGCTGAAGGTGGGCAGCCCCGCGCGGCCTTCGGTGCCGACCAGACCGCCGCCCCCCCCGGGGATGGCGAGCGCCCGGAAGGACTCGCCGTCGACGTCGATGGTCGGCGCATCGAGGGCCGGGAGCGTGAACTCCAGGGTCATGCGGTCGCCGTCCTGCGACAGGACGCGTAGCTCCGGCGCTGTGGCCGTGGCGCCGGGGTCGAGAACCAGGGACTGCGGGGTGACGCTCGCGCTGGCGGAAGTGGCCAGCAGAAGTCCGAGCGCAATGAGCCCGAGATACCTGCGCATGGGTGCCTCCAGTATCGCTGCTTCGATGGGTGGCAAGGAATCGACCGCCTGATGTTGCGAGATCAAGATGGGGCGGGCCGAAAAGTCCGTTCCATTGTACATGATGCCGTGGGTCCATGTCGATCCCGCAAAGCCGGACGAATTCCCAGATATGGGATCTCCCGGCACAAGGAAACAAGAAGGCCTCCCGAGGAAGCCCCGGGAAGCCTGAGAATGGCCTGGGCGAAGCAGGCTGTGCTAGACTTGAACCCGCACGACTCCGGATTCCAGTCCCCATTTCACACCCCTGGAGGGAGTTCACGATGAGAAAGATCCTCGGGCTGCTGGCCCTGGCGCTGCTGACGCTGGGAGCCGCCGGCGTCCAGGCCGGCACGATCACGGTTCCCGGCGACTACAGCACCATCTACGCGGGCGTGCAGGCCTGCCCGCCGGGCGACACGGTCCTGGTGGCGGCCGGGACCTACCACGATTGCACCCATGAGACCGAGGGGCCCGGCTCCACTCCCGCCTGCGTCATCATGAAGAGCGACGTCACGCTCATCGGCGCCGGCGTGGACGCCACCATCATCGACGCCCAGAGCCAGGGGCGCGGCATCTTCGTCGAGCTGGTGAGCAACGTCCGCATCGAGAATCTGCAGGTTCGCGGCGCGTTCGCCGCGGTCTACGGGGCCGGCATCCTGCTGCGTCAGCTAGATGACACTGTGCGCATAACTGACGTGAAGATTCAGGCCAACACCGACGGCGGCGTCATCTGCATCAACAGCGCCTCGCCGATCCTTCGGCGGGTCGAGTTCGTGAACAACGTCGCGAAGCAGGGCGGCGGGCTCGCCATCGAGGAGATGAGCAACGCGCAGGTCTACGACTGCGTCTTCACGGGGAACAGCTCGCCGAGCGGCGGCGCCCTGATCGTGCGCGCGGACAGCAACGCGATCGTGGACGGCTGCATCTTCGACGGCAACTTCACCAACGCGGCCTTCGGCAACGGCGGCGCCCTCGCGGTGATCAGCGCGGCGCCCACCATCACCAACTGCCAGATCCTGAACAACGACACCCAGGGCTACGGCGGCGGCGCGGCCTTCATGAGCGGCGCCGGCGGCACCTTCTCCCACAGCCTGGTGATGGGCAACACGGCCAGCTACACCTTCGGGCTGGGCGCGGGCATCCACACGGACGGCTCCAGCCCGCTGCTCGAGTACCTCGTGATCACGGACAACCACGCCACCGGCTTCAACGCCGAGGGCGGCGGCATCAACGTGAACTTCGGCCCGGCGCCGACCATCCGCAACTGCAGCATCTTCGGCAACTCGACGGGCAGCACGGGCGTGGCCGGCGGCATCTCCTTCCAGTTCGGCGGCGACGCCCTGGTGGAGAACTGCATCGTGGCCCAGTCGGTCACCGGCGCGGCTTTCTACTGCCTCAGCTCCACGCCGACGATCTCCTGCTCCGACGTCTGGGGCAACGCGGTGGACGACAACCTCTGCGGCACCGACGGCGGCGGCAACTTCTCGCTGGACCCGCAGTTCTGCGTGCCGGTGGGCTTCGGCCTGCGCGACGTGGCCATCGGCGCCATCGACGCGAACAGCCCCTGCATGCCCGGCAACCACCCCGACGGCCCCCAGGCCTGCGGCGGCGCGCTGATCGGCGCGGTGGACACGAGCTGCGATACGGGCGTGGACGATCTGCCGGCAGGCGCCGCGCGCCTGGTGGGCAACGCGCCGAACCCCTTCAACCCCAAGACGACCATATTCTTCGTGCTTGACAGGCCAGGACTTGCTAGCATCCGCATCCACGACCTCGCGGGCCGCCGCGTCGCAACGCTCCCCGTGGGCGAGCTGACGGCCGGCAACCACCAGGTCGACTGGGACGGCCGCGACGACGCCGGTGTGAGCGTCCCGAGCGGCGTCTACCTCTACACCCTGGATGCCCTGGGCGAAACCCTGTCTGGACGGATGACACTGGTCAAGTGATGAAGCGCGCTCTCAAGGCGCTTGCTCTAGGAAGCGGTCTGATGACGGTGGCGGCGTTTGCCGCCGCCGCCACGTCGGCCGGTCAGCAAGCCCTGTTCAGTCACGTCGAAGTTCTCGACGATCGCAGCCTGCTCACCTTCGATGCCGACATCGCCGATCGCGGAGCCGACCCCGAAACCGAATCCTTCACGCGGCTCGTCGCCCTGCCGCCGGGCGCCACGCAGGCCGAGGCCGTGCTGGTCTCCGGCCCCGAGGGCGCGCGCGCGCAGGTGCTCGGCACCGTCGGACAGCTGCGCGGCGTGCCGGTGGCGCTCCTCAGCGTCGAGCGCCCGGAGCCGGGCGGCCTCACGGTGGAGCTGCGCCACGACGGCCGCTGGAGCGCCGAGCGCACGGGCGGCCCCGCGCTGACGCGCGACTTCGCGGCGGTGCTGCAGAACAGCCTGCCCGAAGGCGTCCGGAATCGCGCGGAGGGCGTCAGCGGCACCTACCTCATCCTCACCACGTCCGCCTACGAGGCGGCCGTGGCGCCGCTCGTGGACTGGAAGCGGCGCAAGGGACACGAGGTCCGCGTGGTCACCACGGCCGAGACGGGCAACACCAACACCGGCATCCTGGCCTGGCTGCGCAACGCCTACGCCACCTGGGAGCTGCCGCCCGAGTACCTGCTGATCGTGGGCGACGTCGCCGACATCCCCACCTGGAACTTCAGCGGCAACCCGACCGACCACCCCTACACGCTCATGGACGCGAACGACTGGCTGCCCGACCTCTTCCTCGGCCGCATGCCGGCCTCCAGCGCCTACCAGGTGTCGACGATCGTGGCCAAGACCATCGCCTACGAGCGCGCGCCGGCCACGGACAACCCCGACTGGACGCGCCGCTACCTCATGGTGGCCGGCAACTACGGCTCCGAGACCCCGGTGACCACGGTGCAGTTCTGTGGCGAGCAGCTCACGCACCTGGGCTTCGAGAACGCCTTCACGGCGATGCCGGGCTTCGACGGCGTGTACTTCCCGCCGATCTTCAACGAGGCCCAGGCCGTGCCGCTCATCACCAACACGGTGGACAGCGGCGTGGGGATCGTCACCTATCGCGGCTGGGCCTACGGCACCAGCGGCTGGGAGCCGCCGCACTTCACCACGGCCAACATCCCGGGCCTGGCGAACGGCGGCATGACGCCCGTGGTGATGAGCTTCGTCTGCCTCAACGGCAACTTCGCCGACGCGCAGCCCTGCTTCGGCGAGGCCTGGCTGCAGGCCGGCGCGCCCGACGCGCCCAAGGGCGCCGTGGCCTTCATCGGCAACGGCGAGCACTGGAGCCACACGCGCTACAACGACGCCATGGCCATCGCCTTCTACGAGCGCATCGTCGACCCCGCGCTCGGCACGCTGGGCGGGCTGGCCGTGGCCGGCAAGCTGCGCTTCATGGACTACTTCCCGCACCAGCTCGAGGAGACCGGCAACGAGGAGTCGGTGGAGTTCTACGTCCACATCTACAACCTGCTGGGCGATCCCGAGCTGAACATCTGGCGGAACGCGCCCGCGCCGCTGACGGCGAGCCATCCGGCGGCGCTGCCGGCCGGCGCGAACCAGTTCGACGTGACCGTCACCGACGGCGGCGGCCCCGTGGCCGGCGCGCGCGTGGGCGTGGTGCAGGGCGAGACCCTGCTCGGCTGCGCCTTCAGCGGCGCCGACGGCGTGGCGCACGTCACCGTGAGTCCGCTGGCGGACGGCACGGAGGTGGCCGTGACGGTCACCGCGCAGGACCACCACCCCTACGAGGGCAGCATCGCGCCGGACGCGTCGAGCGCCTTCCTGTCGCTCGACGCCACGTCGCTGGATGACGGCGCCGGCAACGGCGACGGCGTGGCCAGCCCGGGCGAGACCGTCGACCTCACCGCCACCCTGCGCAACGCGGGCGGTCTGGACGCGAGCGCCGTGAGCGCCACGCTCGCCGCCACCGCGGGCGCCACGGTGGACCAGGCGAACGCGGGCTTCGCGGACATCGGCGCGGGCCAGACGGCCGTGGCCGGCGCGGCCTTCACCGTGACCCTGGCCAATCAGCTCGAGGACGGCCAGCACCTGCGCTTCACGCTGAGCGCCACGCACGACGGTGGCAGCGTGGACGTCTCCGACCTCATGCTGCCGGTGGTCGCGCCGGCGCTCGTGGTGAGCTCCAGCAGCTTCGGCGACCCGGGCTACGCGCCGCCCGGCGGCAGCGCCACGCTCACCGTGACGCTCGCCAACCGCGGCCACCTGCCCACCGGCGCGCTCAGCGGCACACTCGAGCTTCAGGATCCGACCCTGGGCACCGTGGACGACGCCGCGGGCAGCTGGGCCGCCCTCGCCCTCGGCGGCAGCGGCGACAACGCCGCCGACCCCTTCACGCTGAGCCTGGCCGGCGACGTCCCCCACGGCAAGAGCCTGCCGCTCATGCTCCATCTCGCGGATGACGCGGGCTTCGCGGTGGACATCCCGCTGGCGCTCACGGCCGGCCTCGACAACCCGGCCGCGCCCGTGGGCCCGGACGCCTACGGCTACTACGCCTACGACAGCGCCGACCTGCTCTACGCGAACCGCCCGACCTACGCCTGGCGCGAGCTGAGCCCGCAGTTCGGCGGAGGCGGCACCGAACTCGTCTTCAACTACGACAACGAGGTGAAGCCCCTGATCGCGCTGCCCTTCGATTTCGTGTACTACGGGCAGACGGTCACGCAGCTGCGCATCTCCGACAACGGCTGGATCAGCTTCGATCCCGAGCCGTTCGACGACTTCTACAACTGGGGCCTGCCCAACCAGCACGGCAACGCCTCGCTGATCGCGCCCTTCTACGACAACCTGACTACGGTCACCGCGGACAGCCTGTCGGGCAGCGAGTACATCGACGGCGTCTACCACGACTACGACGCCGCCGACGGCACCTTCACCGTGGAGTGGAGCCGCGTGCGCCACTACCGTCCCGAGATCACCGACCTGCAGACCTTCGAGGTGGTGCTCTACGATCCGGCGGTGCACCCGACCACCAGCGGCGACGGCGAGATCGGCTTCTTCTACCGCCAGGTGAACAACGCCGACTACGCGCGCGGCTACGCCACCGTCGGCATGGAGGACGACACCGAGACCATCGGCCTGCAGCTGAGCTACTCGGGCGAACAGGCGCCGGGCATGCTGAGCATCGGGCCGGGCCTCGCCGTCAAGCTGAGCACCGAGCCGCCGGTCTACGAGGAGTTCCTCCTCGACGGCTTCAGCGCCGTGCCCGCCGCGAGCGGACTCGCGCTGAGCTGGTCCACCAGCGATCCCCGTCCCGTGCTGGGCTGGCGCGTCGAGCGCCTCGAGGCCGAGGGCGCCGTGCTGGTGGCCGAGCTTCCCGTGGGGCGCACGCACTGCGAGGATGCCGGCGCAGACGCCGGGCGCGACCAGGTCTACCGCCTCACCGCGCTGCACCCCTACGACCTGGAGAGCGCGCTGGGACCCTTCCACAGCCTGCTCGAGGACGGCGGGGACAGCACGCTGCGATTCAGCCTGGGACAGAGCCTCCCGAACCCCATGCGGGAGAGCGCGCGCATCGACTACGTGCTGCCGGCGCCGGGAACCGTGAACCTGCGGGTCTTCGACGCGCAGGGACGCCTGCTGCGCACCCTCGTGGAGGGCGAGCAGCCGGCGGGGCAGGCCAGCCGTCTCTGGGACGGCCGCGACGCCCAGGGGCGCCGGGTGCCCACGGGCGTGTACTTCTACCGTCTCGAGGCGGGGGGCGAGGTCCTCACGCGCAAGCTGATGGTGATCCGCTAGGACCACCGCCAGGCCGAGGAATGTCGACCGGGCGGCGCCCCACGGTGAGAGCCGAGGCGCCGCCCTGCGGGCGCGAGCCCGCGGGAATCGGGCCATGAAGCTGATCGTGCTGCTCTTCATCCTGCTCACCGCGCTGGGCGTCTGGGAGACCGCGCGTCACCGTCGCGTGCGCGCGCGCGTGCCCGTGCGCATCCACGTCAACGGCAGCCGCGGCAAGAGCTCGGTGACCCGGCTCATCGCCGCGGGGCTGCGCGCCGGCGGTCTGCGCACCTTCGCCAAGACGACGGGCTCGGCCGCGCGCGTCATCCTGCCCGACGGCCGCGAGACCCCCGTGCGCCGCCGGGGCTCGCCCAACATCCGCGAGCAGCTGCGCATCTTCCGGCGGGCGGCGGCCGAGCGGGCCGAGGCCATCGTGCTGGAGTGCATGGCCGTGCGGCCGGACCTGCAGTGGACCTGCGAGCACCACATCGTGGGCGCCACCATCGGCGTGATCACCAACGTGCGGCCCGACCACCTGGAGGTCATGGGCCCGCGCATGGAGGACGTCGCCCTCAGCCTCTCGGGTACCGTGCCGCGCAACTCGCTGCTGGTGACGGCCGAGGACGACTTCGCCGACCTGCTCGCCCGCCGCGCCGAGGCCCTGGGCTCGCGCTTCGTGCAGAGCGATCCGACCACGGTGACGGACGAGGAGCTGAGCGGCTTCGCCTACGTCGAGTTCGCCGAGAACCTGGCGCTGGCGCTGGCCGCCTGCGAAGCCGCGGGCGTGGACCGGCGGCAGGCGCTGGAGGGCATGTGGAAGGTGCAGCCGGACATCGGCGCGCTGCTGCCCTACCGCTGGGAGGAGGCGGGCAAGGCGCTGGAGTTCGTGAACCTCTTCGCGGCCAACGACCCCGAGTCCACCGCCTTCGTCTGGGAGCATCTGGGGCTGCCCGAACACGAGGACGAGGCGATCGCGCTGATCAACATCCGGGCCGACCGCATGCGCCGCAGCAAGGATCTGGCGCCGCTCTTCGGCCGGCGCATCAAGGCCGCGCACTACCTGGTGATCGGCGAGCAGACGGACGTCTTCGCCGAGATCCTGCGGCGCGAGGGCGTGCCGCGGGCGCAGATCGTCCAGCAGCCCGGCCGCGACGCGAACGCGGTGCTCGGGCGAATCCTGAGCCTCACCGGCGAGCGGCCCCGCTCGCGCGTGGTGGGGCTGGGCAACATCGGGGGCGTGGGCGTGGAGCTGCTCGATCTCGTGGAAGCGCGCTGCGCCGCGCAGGGGAGGATCGTATGATCTACCAGGCCATCGGTCTGGGGTTGGTGGTCAGCCTCGTCTTCTCGGAGATCCTGGGCCTGGCGGCGGGCGGGCTCATCGTGCCCGGCTACATCGCCCTCTACCTCGACCAGCCCCTGCGCATCGTGGGCACGATGATCGCGGCGCTCATCACCTTTGCCACCGTGCAGCTCCTGAGCCGCTTCATCCTGCTCTACGGCCGGCGGACGCTGGTCTTCTGCGTGCTGGCCGGCTTCATCTTCGGTTACCTCACGCGCTACCTGCTGCTGGCCGGCGACCTGATGGGCCTGCCGGTGGACCTGACGATCATCCAGTCCATCGGCTACATCATCCCCGGCCTCATCGCCTACTGGATGCTGCGCCAGGGGATCGTGGAGACGCTCTGCACCATGCTGATGGCCGCCTTCATCGTGCGCCTGGCGCTCGTGGTGGCTCAGGGGGGTGGGCTCATTGACGTCGCGATCCGATAGGCGGCGGCAGTTCGTGCTGCTGGGCCTGGCTGTGCTGGCCATCGGCCTGCAGCTCGTGCTCGACATGACGCGCAAGCCCGTCCGCCAGCGCGACTACGCGCTCAAGCTCGCGGCGGCCGAGAAGGCCGAGGAGGCCTACGAGACCGTCCGCCGCCAGCGGCACATGGTGGGCGCGGTCATCGACATGGTGAACGACCCGGCCGGCACGGGCCTCATCGGCCCCGAGTTCAGCCTCATCACCAACGCGCAGGGCGTGCTGGGCTCGAAGCTCACGACGCTGAACCCCAACTGGGCGGGCGTGATCGTCGGCTACCTGCGCCGCTGCGGGCTGAAGCCCGGCGACCCGGTGGCCGTGGCGATGAGCGGCTCGTTTCCGGGGATGAACATCTGCGTCTACGCCGCGCTCGAGACGATGGAGCTGGCGCCCGTGGTGGTCACCTCGGTGGGCGCGTCCATGTGGGGCGCCAACGCGCCGGACTTCACCTGGCTGGACATGGAGACGCTCTTCCGCGACGAGAAGGTCTTCCACATCCGCTCGGCCGGCGCCACCTTCGGCGGCGGCGACGACATGGGCCAGGGCCTCAGCCCCGAGGGGCGCGAGCTGCTGAGGGAGGCCATCGCGCGCAACGGGGTGGAGTTCCTCGCCTCCGACAACATCGAGGACGCCATCACCAAGCGCATGACCTTCTACGAGGAGAAGCTGCGCGGCCGCCGGCCCAAGGCCTACATCAACGTGGGCGGCGGCGTGGCCAGCCTCGGCAGCAGCCGTAACAAGGTGCTCATGCCCGAGGGGCTCAACTTCGACTTCGGCGTGCGCAACTTCCCCCGCAAGGGGAACATGATCCTGATGGCCGAGCGGGGCGTGCCCGTCATCCATCTGCTCGACATGCAGGACCTGGCGCGCGAGTCGGGCCTGCCCGTCGCGCCGGACTGGCGGCCCGCGCCGGGCGAGGGGGAGGTCTTCGTCAAGGAGAGCTACCGCCTCGCGCTGGCCGCGCCCTTCCTCGTGCTATACTGCGCGATCTGTGTGCTCGTCCTGGCGCCGGAGCTGCGCCGGGGCATCTTCGACCGCTGGAGCGGCAAAGTGGACGGTGATTCGGTATGAGATCCGCCGTGTTGATGGGAGTCCTGCTGCTCGCGCTGGCCGCGCCGGCCGACGCGGCCTGGCGCAGCGTCAAGCCCGAGTCGGGCGCCGGCTCGGCGTGCCTCTCGGTGAAGAAGCACGACTATCAGTACACCCGACTGGACGCCTCCGAGCCCATGCTGCTCGAGGTGCGCGGGCCGCGCCGGGTGAAGATCATCACCCGCTATCTCTTCGGGCCCGACGACTCCGACACGGGCAGCTACACCCTGCGCGTGCTGATGGACGGCGAGGAGGTGCTGCGCCGCACCTACACCAGCGGCGTGCTGACGAGCGTGACCCGCTGCGGCGAGGGCGGCGAGGTGGCGGCCCTGCGTCGGTCCACGCTGCGCGTGCCCACCGGGAGCCATCACCTGCAGGTCTTCGCGGAGCCCGCGGGCAGCGGCCAGGTGGCCGCGCGGGCCTATCGCGAGGTGAAGCGCGCCAAGGTCAAGGACGTGGCCTACGCGCCCGAGCAGTACCGCGCGGTGGCGCAGCTGCAGTTCGCCAGCGGCACGATCTCCACCTACTACCACTTCGACGCGGACGCCCCCCTCGGCTTCGCCGTGACCGGTCCCACCACGCTCAAGGTCTACACGCGTCTCGACTTCGACCACACGATGAACGGCGCGCAGAACTACTCGCTGGAGCTGCTGCGCGACGGCGAGAGCGTGAACACCTATCACTATCACGCCACGAAGCTCAGCGCGGCGGCCTACATCGAGCGGCCGGAGATCCTGCCCGGCGACCGCAAGCTGCTGCGCATCAACGTGCCGCGGGGACGTCACCGCTTCGAGCTGCGCTGCGTGCGGCCGGAGGCCTGCGGAATCGCCGCGCAGATCCGCATCCCCGACGCCGACGTCAAGCCGAGGTAGGTCGTCATGCGCCGCATTCTCCCCCTCGTCCTGCTCCTCGCCCTCGTCGCGCCGCGGCCAGCGCGCGCCGACCAGGAGCTCTATCCCCAGGGCAAGCCGACGAAGGTGCTCGTGGGGCGCGAGGGGGCGAGCGCCACCTACACGGTGGTGTCGGACCGGGAGGTGGTCTTCCGTCTCGAGGGTCCGGGCACGCTCAGCGGCTTCGCCAAGACCCACTACGACAGCACGGACACCGACGAGAAGCACGGCGTGCTGCGCCTGGCCGGCGTGCCCGGCCTGCCCGCCCAGATCGCGCTCGACATGCCCGCCTCCCGCGTCGGCGGCTACGCGGACGACCGCGCCGGCAGCCCCAGCCGTGGCGATCGCCTCTCCCTGGCGATCCCCGCGGGGCGGCACGAGCTGCGCCTCACGGGCAGCGTCGACGGCGGCGGCCCGCTCTTCGTCGCGCTCTACTTCGAGGGCCCGGCGCAGTGGGGCACGAAGATCCCCCGCCCGCGCAAGCCCTACGAGCGGCTGGGTTTCGTCTGGGGGATGGACGCCAGCCTCGACTTCACCTACGACGACAACGCCTTCAAGATGTCCGAGGCGTTCATCGAGGAGTACCGGGAGCGGCGCTACTGGAACGAAGAGAAGTTCCAGAAGGTCGATCGCGTGGAGGACGTGATCCTCTCCCCGGGACTCAGCCTCGAGGGCAGCCGCAAGATCTGGGACACGGGCCAGACCCGTCTCGCCTTCCGCTACGCGCGCGACCAGTACGTCTACAACACCGCGCTCGACAACCACGAGTTCCGGGCGGGCGTGCGGCAGTTCTTCGGGCGCAACAGCCTGGAGGTCTACTACAGCTACAGCCCGTCCAAGTATCTGCGCCAGCTCAACGACCGCCCGCCGCTCGTCTCGAGCAACACCCCGGTGGTGAGCGAGCAGTTCCGCCTCGAGCGGAACCGCATCGTGAGCGCCTGGCGGCAACGGGTGAGCAAGGACCTCAACGTCACCCTCGGCTTCACGCAGAAGCTCTACTACTACAACAAGCCGCACCTGGAGAACGACATCAACAGCCAGGGCCTGGACGTGGACGTCTACTACAGCTTCACGCGCAGCCTGCGGCTCACCGTGTCCTACGGCTTCGAGAACGCCACGGCGCGGGCCATCGACGTGGAGGGCGAGGACGCGCTCACCAGCCCGGCCTCCGACGGCACCTACAAGGGCAACACGTTCAACAGCGAGCTGCGCTGGCGGCCGCGGCAGAAGAGCATCAAGCGCTGGTTCCCCGACCTTCGCGCGCGCGCCCAGTACGGCGTGGACTACTACTCCGCCAAGGGCACGAGCACGATCTCGGACGACACCTACCACGTGGGGCGGCAGGACAACTACTACACCTACCAGCTCAAGAGCTACCGGCCCCTGCCGGCGTTCTTCCGCAGCTTCGGCCTGCCCAAGGACGTGGACATGAGCTACGGCTTCTCCTACGCCCAGCGCGACACGGACTCCCCCTGGTGGGGCGACATCAAGGAAGACAAGAACTGGATCAGCCGCACCTGGTGGCTGGGCTTCAGCACCACCCTGTTCTAGACCATGATTGAGGATGGAGGACGAGCATGCAGCCGACCCGCCTGGCGGCCCTGGCCCTGGCGACGAGCCTGACGCTATTCGCCGGTAGCTGCGGCAAGCAGGACCTCTACGAGCTCCCGGATTCGCCCTACCCCGAGGTGGGGCACCTGCCGCTGCCCAGCATCAACGAGAACGTGGAGATCCTCGGCGACTACGCGTTCATCGCCGCGGGACAGGCGGGCCTCCACGTGGTGGACCTCGCCGATCCCGCCCATCCGCAGCTCGTGCAGACGCTCAACACCACGAAGTACGCGGACGGCATCAAGGTCGTGCGCACCTTCGTCGGCGGCGTGGTGCAGGACATCGCGCTGGTGGTGGAGGGCACCGAGGGCATCACCAGCTACGACATCACCGACCCGCCCAACACCGTGTCCTTCAACCAGGGGACCACGGCCGTGGATGGCAACGGCATGTTCGTCATCCAGCACGAGGACCCGGACGAGCCCTACGAGGTGTTCCTGGCCGAGAGCTGGAAGGGCGTGCGCATCTTCGAGTCGCTGCCCGCCTTCCCCGGCGTGCTCGCCTACAACGGCGTCTTCGCGGGGACGCAGGGCTACGCCATGGGCATCGCCGTCAAGGACGGCTACGCCTACGTGGCCGACGACCAGATGGGCCTCGCCGTGCTCGACGCCCGCGTGCTCGCCCTCGGCTCGGTGGAGCTGGTGTCCTGGGCCGACACGCCGGGCAACGCGCTGGCCGTCTCGCTCTGGGACGACTACGCCTTCGTGGCCGACAAGCGGCAGGGCATGGCCGTCTTCCGCATCAACGGGCCGGACACGCCGGTGCACGTGGCGCAGATGCCGCTGGACGGTTGGTGCCAGGACATCGTGGTGCGCGACGACATGGCCTTCATCGCCGCCAACGACGCGGGCGTGCACGTGGTGAACGTCCACGACCCCGCGCACCCGGTCTACGCCGGCAACGTGCGCAGCAGCAACGCCACGGGCGTCGCGGTGGGCGCGAACGGCGTGGTGCTGGTGACCGACGAGGACGACGGCCTGCTCGTCCTCAAGGGCCCGGCCTTCGACGATCTCACACCGCCCGGGGCGATCTACACGCTGGAGGCGGAGGCGCTCAGCACGTCGTCGGTGGGGCTCGCCTGGAAGGCCACCGGCGACGACGGGACGCTCGGCCGCGCCAGCGGCTTCGAGCTCCGCTATGCGGCCGCGCCGATCAACACGGCCGCCGCCTGGGACGCGGCCACGCCCGTGACCGGCCTGCCTCTGCCCGGCGACCCCGGCGACGCCCACACGTTCACGGTGGGCGGCCTGTCGGGCGACACCGAGTACTTCTTCTGCGTCCGCGTCACGGACGACGAGGGCCAGCAGTCCCCGCTCGGCCCCGGCGCGAGCGCCACCACCTTCCCGACCGGCACCTTCCTGTCGAACCTGGCCGTCACGCCGGAGTTCGGTGACGACGAGGCCACCTACACCTTCACCGTGCTGTACTCGGACACCGATGGCGACGCGCCCGTCACCCACGATCTCGTGCTCGACGGCACGCCCGTGGCCATGACCTACGTGTCGGGCGAGTACACCGACGGCGCGCTCTACCAGTACGCCGGCCTCCTGGCGCCCGGCCAGCACAGCTACAGCGCCGCCTTCGACGACGGCAACGGCCACGCCCCGGTGACCGACACCGCGCAGGGGCCGCTGGTGGGCGACGAGGTCTACACGATGGGCAGCCCCCCCGGCGAACCGGGTCAGGATGCCGACGAGCGGCAGCATACCGTCCTGCTGTCCCAGCTACCTGTGGCCGAGGCCACGGAGGTCACCCAGGCCCAGTGGAAGGCGCTCATGGGACCCGCGCTGCCGGACTCGACCTTCCTGGGCGACACGCTGCCCGTCCTCGGGCTGACCTGGTACGAGGCGGTGAGCTACTGCAACGCCCGCTCCGTGGACGAGGGCCTCACGCCCGCCTACACGGTGGAAGGCGCGGACGTCAGCTGGAACACCGACGCCGACGGCTACCGCCTTCCCACCGAAGCCGAGTGGGAGTGGCTCTGCCGCGCCGGCAGCGGCACGGCCTTCCACAACGGCGCCATCACCGATCAGAACTGCGACGACCCCGTCCTCGACGCCTCGGGCTGGTACTGCGGCAACTCCGGCGACGCGCCCCAGACCGGCGCCGGCCTGCTAGCCAACGCCTTCGGGCTGTCGGACATGCACGGCAACGCGATGGAGTGGTGCTGGGACTGGTACGCCGGCTACCCCGCCGACCCGGCGCTCGACCCCCAGGGGCCGAGCGCGGGCTTCCAGAAGGTGGCGCGCGGCGGCAGCTGGTACGTCCAGGCCAAGTTCTGCCGCTCCGCCGCCCGCGAGGGCGTGCCGCCCGATTCGCGTCTCGACACCGTGGGCCTGCGCGTGGTGCGCACGGCCGGCAACTAGGGAACCCGCCCCGGCGCGAGCCGGGGCGCCGTCCGCCGGGAAGGACCTGCGATGGCCGTCAAGGAACGCTTCCACTTCATCGACCAGTTCCGTGGGTTGATCGGCATCATGATGGCCCTCGGCCACAGCAACGAGTACTTCAACCACATCTGGTACGCCTTCGAATTCCAGGATCCCTTCTTCGGCTCGGGCTCCCAGTTCGGACTGCGCTACATGGGCTACCTCTGCGCGCCCGGCTTCCTGGTGATGAACGGCGCCATGGTCTACTGGGCCTACATGCGGCGGCGCAAGGCCGGCGTGAGCGACTGGAAGGCGCGCTGGCACTTCATCCAGCGCGGGCTCTTCCTTATCGCCGTGCAGATGACGTGGGTCAACTCCGCGTGGAGCGGCTTCGGCTCCTGGCGTCCGCTGCACTGGAGCATCATCGCCTGCATCGGCACCGCGATGATCCTGCTGACGCTGGTGATCAACTGGCACTGGAAGTGGCGGCTCGCGCTGGGGACCGCGCTCATCTTCGGACAGCACTTCCTGCTGCAGATCCCCTACGACTACGACAAGTGGATGCACGTGCCGATGCAGATGTTCATCGACGCGGGCAGCTTCAACCTCTACCCCGCCCTGCCCTGGTTCGCGCTGGCGCTGCTGGGTTCGGTGATGGCGCACTTCTGGTTCGAGGGCTGGAAGACCCACGCCGAGCGCTCGACGAAGAGCATGGTCATCGGCCTGGCCCTGGTGGGCCTGGCGGTGCTCCTGCGCCTGGGACGCGGCTACGGCAACCTGACGCCGTGGTCGGACGTCTTCAGCTGGTCCTTCTTCCTCGAGCAGAAGTACCCGCCCAACACCGTCCACCTGCTGTGGTTCGGCGGCGCCGTGATCTTCATGGTGGGGCTCTTCTGCCGGATCGGGATGCACTCGAACGTGCTGAAGCCACTGGGCGTGATCGGCAAGGTGCCGCTCTTCTTCTACGCGCTGCACATTCCGCTGCTGGCGATCTTCACGCGCCGCCTGGGCTTCTTCTACCGGGAGGGCGCCGTGATCGCGAGCTTCGTGGGCTGGATCGGACTGCTGGTGGTGATGTTCCCGCTGGCGCTGTGGTTCGGCAAGGTCAAGCGGCGCAGCAAGAACTGGTTCATCCAGATGATCTAGTTGTGCCGCGGATGTTGTACCTGGCCCCGGTCCTGCCGGGGCCAGGACATGTTCAAGCCTTCGAGATCATGCAGGACCTGGCGGCCGCCGTTCTGTCCCAATCCCAAGTGCAAGCATCATCACGTCTTGGACGGCCGCTGGCCTTTCAAGCGCCAGGGTGCCTATTACCGGAGCATCAAGCCCTGCCGTGTCCAGCGTTTCCAGTGCACCCATTGCAAGCGCTCCTTCAGTACCCAGACGTTCTCGGTGAGCTACTGGCTCAAGCGGCCTGATGTCCTGCCGCGCCTCTTCATGAAGACCGTCGGCGCCATGGCTAACCGTCAGATCGCCCGTGAGATCCGTGTGGCGCCCAGTACTGTGGATCGCCAGCTCGCGCGATTGGGGAGGCACTGCCTACTCTATCAGAGCAGGCTTCTGGATAGATGCCGTCCGCGGGGCGCTGTGATCGTCGACGGCTTCGAGACCTTCGAATACAGCCAGTACTTTCCCTTCCATCACAATCTTGCCGTCGAAGTGGACTCGAGCTTCACCTTTGGATTCACCGATAGCCCTCTTCGTCGAAAGGGCCGAATGAGGCCGGACCAAAGGAGACGTCGTGCTGCACTCGAAGCCGAGCTCGGGCGACCCGATCCCAAGGCCGTGGAGAAGGGCGTGCGGGAGCTGTTGCGCATCGTCTGCCGCGGGGTTGACAAGCTGACACTCCACACCGACGACCATCGAGCCTATCCCCGCGCCATGCGAACGCTGCAAGTAACATTCGATCACCGTGTCACACGTTCGACCGAGCGCCGCGATGCGGCCAATGACCTCTTCGAGGTGAACCTGCTAGACCTGCTGATCCGTCACAGCAGCGCGAACCACCGGCGGGAGACGATCGCCTGGTCGAAGCGTCGGAACGGGTCGTCCTTGCGCCTGTGGATCCTTGTGGTCTGGCGGAACTGCGTGAAGCGACGACACGAGAAAGGGCCGCCGGTGAGCCCGGCCATGCTGAAAGGCCTGGCTAGGCGACTTCTCGACGTCCATGAGCTCCTGGCGGAGCGGATCTTCCGGAGCCAAGTTGAGCTTCCGGCAAGCTGGTCCGCCACCTATGCCGGCAAGGATGAGACGCCGGCGCTGGGCCTCAATCGCCGTCACGATCTGACATACGCGTACTAGGCCATGGGCTCGGGAAAACGCCCGCACTCGTTTCAGGCTAGCTACATTCTCCGCGGCACAACCAGATGATCTAGGTCAGCCGCTGCGGCGCCGGGAGCCGGGGCAGGAGCCCGAAGATCTCCTTCCCCAGCGTCTCCCCCAGCCGCGGCAGCTCCACCACCTGGTCCACGCTGCCGCTCTGGATCGCCGCGGACGGCATGGCGGGCGCCACGGCCGTGCGTGGATCCTGCGCGAACACGCGTCCCCCGTAGCGATGGATCTGCTGGACGCCGCGCGTTCCGTCGCGGCCGAGTCCCGTGAGCACCACGCCGACGCTGCAGTCGCGATAGACCAGCGCCACGCTCTGGAAGAGCGGATCGGCGGCCGGCTTGACGAAGTTGATGGGCGGCGCGTCGCTGAGGCGTAGGTTGTGCGCCTCGGGATCCACGTACATGTGACGGTCCCCCGGCGCCAGGTAGAGCGTGCCCGGCTCGATCAGCATGCCCTCGGCGCCCAGCATCACGGGCATGCTGGTCTCCGCCTGCAGGCTGCGGACGAAGCTCTGGATCATCCACTCGGGCCCGTGCAGCACCACGAGGAATGCCGCGCGCGGCTGCGGCGGCAGTCGGCGGAAGAACTCGCGCAGCGCGGTGGGTCCTCCGGTGCTCGCCGCCACGGCCACGGCCAGATGGTCCGGCGTGACGCCCCGCCGCGCGGGCGTCCGCACCAGCGGCGGCGCCTCCGGGGCGCTGCGGTCCTGGCCCTGACGGGCGAAGAGCGTGTCGAGCCGAGTGATGACGTCAACCGGCCGATAGGGCTTGGCCAGGTAGTCGTCGGCGCCGGTCTCCAGCGCCTGATGTCGCGCCTCGGTGGACGTCAGCGCCGTGATCACCATGACCAGCGGCATGTGCTTGAGCTTGCCGCGGAGCTCGGTGATGAGCCGCAGGCCGTCCATGCGCGGCATCATCCAGTCGGTGAGCAGCGCGTCGTAGCGCGAGGCGAGGGCCAGCTCCAGGGCCTCCACGCCGTCGGCGGCGCGCTTGACCTCGTGTCCCGCCTTCACCAGCGTGCGCTCCAACAGGAGGGCGCTGGTCCCGTCGTCTTCCGCAATGAGGATCTTGGCCATCAGAGCTCCCGTGCTTCCAGCGAGCGTTCTCGCATCCCCGGCGCGACCGCCCGGGGGTCGTCGTCGGCCAGTCGATAGCTGATCGCGCGGCCGTCGTCCACGGGCGCCCAGCCCGCGGCCGCCATGCCGAGCGTTTCGGTGGCCCCCAGCAGCAGACGTCCCCCCGGGGCCAGCACGCCGCGGAGGCGGGCGAAGAGGTCGCGGCGGAAGGCGTCCGTGAAGAAGGCAGCGGCGTTGCGGACGAGCACCAGATCGAAGGGGCCGAGGCCGTCGACCGGGTCCTGCAGGTTGAAGCTCTCCACACGCACCCGCGCGCGGACGGCCGCGTCGATGCGCCAGCGGCGCTCGTCCCGCGTGAACCAGCGCTCGCGCAGCGCGGGGTCCAGCGCCTCCATCGCGAAGTCGGGGTAGAGGCCCTGGCGCGCCTGGCTCACCGCGTCCTCGTCGATGTCCGTGGCCAGCAGCTCCAGGTGATGGGGGCGCAGGACGTCCGAGCTCCCCGCACGCTCCAGCACGGCCATGGCCAGGGAGTAGGCCTCCTGTCCGGTGGCGCAGGCCGCCGACCAGAGGCGTATGGCCGTGCGGGTGCCGGCGCGGAGTTCGTCCTCCCAGCGCGGCAGCAGGGTCTCCGTGAAGAGACGGAACGGGCCCTCGTCGCGGAACCAGCTCGTCTCGCCGGTGCACATGGACGCGATGATGCGCCGCTTCAGCCGCTGGCTCGACTCGGCGCGCGCGCGCAGCACCAGCGCGCCGAGATCGTCGAGGTCCTCCGCGCGAACGAGGTCGCGCAGTCGGGCCTCGGCCACGTGCAGCTTGGCCATGCTGAGCGAGAGCCCGCAGTCGCCGCGCAGGTAGTCGCGCAGGAGCCGGTAGCCGTCGCTGCGGGTCGGGCTCATTGCCAGCTCTCCGTCAGGTCGAGGTCGAGGCCGGAGGCGCCGGGCAGCGGCGCGCCCAGCAGCGCGTCGATGCGCGCCAGACGTTGGTCGGGCGAACCCTCCGCGCGGATCTCCGCCTGCGCCGATTCGATCCGTCGCTGCAGCTCGGCGAGACGGCGCTCCACGCCCACGGCGGTGCGGGTGACGTCCTCCTCCAGCACCGCCATGGCGTAGCGGTAGTCCTCGATCTCCCGCCGCGACTGCATGAGCTCCTTGATGTTCGCCACCTTCTCCACCAGCAGGTCCACGTGGATGGGCTTGGCCAGGTAGTCCCGCGCGCCCTTCTGCATGGCGGCCACGGCCGATTCCACCGACGAGTAGGCCGTCACCATGATGACCTCGGTCTGCAGGCGCTCGCGCTTGGCGGCCTCGAGCACGTCGAGCCCCGAGAGGCCGGGCATCATCAGGTCGGTGATGAGCAGGTCCACGGGCTTGCTGCGGATCAGGTCGACGGCCTCTTCGCCCGAACCCGCCGCGAGCAGCTCGTCCTCGGGGAAGGCGCGCTGTAGCGAACGCGTCGTGAGGGTGAGCGTGCTGCGGTCGTCGTCCACGCAGAGGATCTTCACGGGCCGATTCCTCCGGGGCTGCTGACGGGAGCGGCCATCCGGCCCAGCGACGCCTCGGCCGCCACCAGGCAGATGGAGATCTCCAGCGCGCGCGGCAGCAACTGCCGCTCGTAGATGATCGCGGCGCGGTCGGCCGCGTCCCGCTCGAGGCACTGCGCGAGGGCCGCGTAGGCCTCCGCGAGCTCGGAGTAGCGCGGACGGCAGCGGCGGCGGGCCAGTTCGAGGTCCACGGGACCGTCCTCGCCCAGCAGCCAGGCGGCGACGACGTGCTCCCCGAAGGGCCCGAGCGCCGGCGCGGCCGGAGCCGCGGCGAGCGTGGTCTCCAGGCTGTCGAGCAGGGCGGCGATTTCCAGCTTCGCCGCGGCGAGTTCGGTACCGGGGGCGCTCTGCGCCGGGACAGCCGCGGCCAGCAGGGGCTGCAGTGCGAGGACGAGAAGCGCGGCCAGCCGAAGCGCTCGACGGCCGACGGGACGTGGGCGAAGCATGCGTCTCCTCGCTGGGGCCCGCAGGGGCGTTCGGGGGGGCTGACGCCCCGCGGATGCTCCGCGGCGCCAGTGGCCCTCCAGCCCGGTATTCGGCCCTCCCGGACCGTTTCTTGAGCCCTGTGAACACGCAACTTGTCGAATGTTACAGCGTGTCTCACAGGGCCTTCCACGGCCCCGGCGCGTCTCGGCGTGGCCGTCCGCCCCCCGTCGGCCGCTTGTTGAGCGGCAGGGGGCGTGCTAGCCTGTGAGAGATGCTGGAAAGGCGGCAGGATGCCCCGACTCACCTTCACCCTCCGCCGGCTGGCCGCGCGAGGAATCGCGTGAGCCGCGCCGTGCTTCACCTGGATACGGGCCTCACCCTGCGGGGCGGGCAGCGTCAGGTGCTGCTCCTGATGCGCGCGCTCAGGGACCGGGGCTGGCGGAACACCCTGGCCGCGCCGCCGGACTCCACCCTGGCGCAGCGCGCCGCGGCCGAGGGCTTCGCCCTGCTGCCCTTCGCCCCCCGCAACGACCTCGACCTCGTGGCGGCCTGGCGCCTCGGCCGCGCCGCCGACGAGGCCGGCCTGGACCTGTGGCACGCCCACAGCGCCCGGGCCCACAGCCAGGCGCGGCTGGCGCTGAGCTGGCCCCTCGCCGCGCCACGACGGCGCCTCGTGGTGACCCGGCGCAACGCCTTCCGCGGGCGGACGGGGCTGTCGCACCGCATCAAGTATCGCGACGAGCGCGTGTCCCGCTACGTGGCCATCAGCCGCGCGGTGGCGGAGGGGCTCGCCGCGCGGGGCGTGAGCCTGAGCCGCATCCAGCTCGTGCCCGACGCCGTGGATCCGGCCGTCTACGCCGCGGCCGCCCAGGCGCAGCTCGGTGACCAGATCCCGGCGCTGCCGTCGGCGGATCCCGCGCTGCGGGAGCAGGTGCGCCAGGAGTTCGGCTTCCCGCCGGATGCGTTCGTGGTGGGCGCGGCCGGCGCCCTCGACCCCAGCAAGGGCCACGACCTGCTGCTCCGCGCGGCCAGCCGGGCCAGCATCCAGGAGCCGCGGCTGCACGTGGTGATCGCCGGCGAGGGCCCCGAGCGGGACCGCCTCGCAAGCGAAAGCGCCCACCTGGGCATGGGCGAGCACTTCCGGCTGCTGGGTCAGCGCGGGGACGTCCCGCGGCTCCTCGCCGGCCTGGACCTCTTCTGCATGCCCAGCCGCGAGGAGGGCCTGGGCAGCGCCGTGCTGGAGGCCTTCGCGGCCGGCGTGCCGGTTCTGGCCAGCGATGCGGGCGGTCTGGCCGAGCTCTTGCAACCGGGAGTCACGGGGCGGCGTGTTCCACGCGACGACCTCGCGGCCCTCGCCGAGGCGCTGCTCGAGGCCGTGCGCAACCCGGAACATGGCCGCGCCATGGCCCTGAACGCCTACCAGTGCGCGGTGAAGCAGTTCAGCACCGGCCGCATGGCGGAGGCCATGGAACGCATCTATGATTCCCTAGGCATGGACGGCGACCGCCCTCGAGCCGCCGCCAGCGCAGGAGGACTACCATGAGACGTCGTTTCGCCATCGCCGTGCTGTGCCTGCTCGTCGCGGGGCCCGTCCTCGCCCAGACGCAGGACGGCACCGCCACCCTCACGAACCAGGGCCTGCACGTGGCCGAGGCCGCCTTCGGCACGGGCGTGACAGACCGCATGCTGGACGGCGCCAGCTACAGCTTCCCCGTGGGCACGCGCGTCTACTGCTGGACGCGGCTGCTGGACGGGGCGCCCGGCGACACGGTGCTCCACGTCTGGCTCCACGACGGCGTGGAGATCCAGCGCGTCGAGCTGCCGGTGAGCGACCAGCACTGGCGCACCTGGTCCTACAAGACCCTCTACCCGGGCATGGGCGGCCAGTGGACGGTGGAAGTTCGCAGCGCCGGTGGTCGGGTTCTGGGCAGCTACGACTTCACGGCCACGGAGTAGCGGTGGCCTCTCTGCGACCCATCGCGCTGCTGAGCGCGCTGCTGGCGCTCGGCGCGCCCTTCGCCATGGCCCAGTCCGACGCCCCTCCCGAGGTCGGCGCCGGCCTGATGAACGACCTCGGCGAGGGCGTGCCGGTCTGCACCTTCATCCCGCGGCTGAACTACCCGCCGGCGCTCGCCGAGCACCGGCTGGGAGGCGATGCGCTGGTGCGCGTCTACGTGGATGAGACCGGGCGCGTCTACGACACCGAACTCGTGGAGAGCGCGCTGCCCGAGCTGTTCATCGTCGAGGCGTTGAAGACGGCGCGGCTGAGCCGCTTCCGCCCGGCCGAGCGCGGGGGACAGGGCGTGCGCAGCAGCCTGACGCTGCTCCTCAGTTTCCCCGCCGCCGAGGCGGCGCCGCCGGCCGAGACTCCGTCGGCCCGGGTGGAGACGAAGCCGGCGCCCGTCGAGAAGCCAGTGGCGACTCCGGTCGAGACCCCTGCCTCGACGCCGCCGGCGCAGCGCGAGGAGCGCGTCACCGAGACGACGCCCCCCGTGCGCGAAAGCGCCCCGCCGGCCGCTCCCGCGTCGAGCACGCTGCGCGTGCTGGACGCCGGCTTCGGCGCCGACGTGGAGGACCGCGTGCTGCGGGGCCGCGGGAGCGTCTTCCACGAGGGGGATCGCGTCTACTTCTGGATGGAGGTGGACGGCGCGCGCCCGGGGCAGGTGCTGCGGCACGTGTGGATCTACCAGGGGCGCGAGGTGCAGGAGATTCCGCTTAGCATGAAGGGCGAACGGTGGATAAGCTGGTCCTACAAGACCCTCTTCGCCGGCCTCGCGGGCTCCTGGCTGCTCGAGGTGCGGGACGAGAACGACCACCTCCTCGGGAGCTGGAGCTTCCACTGCGAGTGAGTTCGCCATGAAAGCCGTGCGGATCCACGAACACGGGGACCTGGACGTCCTGCGCCTGGAGACCCTGCCCGACCCCGCGCCTGGCCCCGGCCAGGTGCTCATCGAGATCAAGGCCATCGGCGTGAACCACCTGGACACCTGGGTGCGACGCGGCGTGCCGGGCCATCACTTCCCGCTGCCGATCACGCCGGGCGCCGACGCCGCGGGCGTCGTGGCCGCGCTGGGCGCGGGCGTCACCGGGCTCGCCGTGGGCGACCGCGTGGCGGTGGCGCCGGGAACGTCCTGCGGGCGCTGCGCGGACTGCCTGTCGGGACGCGATCACTACTGCCGGCACTACGGCATCCTCGGCGAGAGCGGCGACGGCACGGACTGCGAGTTCATCGCGGTGCCGGCGGCCAACGCGCTCCCGCTGCCCGAGGGTCTCGGCTTCCGCGAGGCGGCGGCCGTCTCGCTCGTCTTCCTGACGGCCTGGGAGATGCTCGTCGTGAAGGGCGGCGTGAAGACCGGCGACACGGTGCTCGTGCACGCCGCGGGCAGCGGCGTGAGCAGCGCGGCCATCCAGATCGCGCGGCACTTCGGCGCGCGCGTGATCGCCAGCGCGGGCAGCGAGGCCAAGCGCGAGCGGGCGCGCGAGCTCGGCGCCAGCGAGGTGATCGACTACACCCAGGACGACTGGCCCCGCGAAGTCCGCGCGCTGACAGGCAAGCGCGGCTGCGATCTGGTGGTGGACCACGTCGGCGCGACGACCTTCGCCGGCAGCCTGCGCGCGCTGGCCGGCGGCGGCAGGATCCTCTGCTGTGGCGCGAGCAGCGGGCCCGAGTTCACGGCCGATCTGCGGCCGATCTTCTTCAAGAACCTCGCGATCGTCGGCAGCACGATGGGCAGCCGCGGCTCGCTGCCGCTCATCTACCGCTTGGTCGCCGAGGGAAGGCTGCGGGCGGTGATCGACTCGGTGCTGCCGCTGGACCAGGTGGCCGAGGCGCATCGCCGCATCGCCGATCGCGCGCTCTTCGGCAAGATCCTGCTGGAGCCCTAGCGGCAGCGCTCGGCGCGATAGTGCGTCGGATCCGCGCCGCGGCGGCAGCGCCAGGCCTCGCGCAGCTCCGCGATGACCCAGCCGCCCGTGGCATCCAGCTCCAGCGTGTAGTCGCGGCAGAGGCCGGCCACGCTGTCGTCGGGCAGCTGCTCGAGCAGCACCGTGACCCGCGCGCGGTTGGGCGATTCGGGCGGCGTGCGCTCCACGTCGAAACGCGACTGCGGCGCCTCCCAGAGCCGCTCCCCCAGCAAGGTGCGCACGATGCTCTCCGGCTGCGTGGCCCAGCCCTCGCGCGCGGCGCGCGCCGACTCGATCCGCAGGTTCAGCGAGTCGACGGGCAGGGTCTGCCAGGACAGCACGCGCTCGCGCCACAGGTTCGCGTCGGGGACGTCCAGCCCGCGTGGCCACGCGAGCAGCGCCACCGCCACGAACACCGGCCACGCCAGGTGACGTCCCCGGCTGACCAGCGCCGTGATCGCGCCGCTCACGAGGAAGGTGAGCGAGAGCGCGAGCAGCAGGCGTTCGCGCGCGCTCTCCAGGTCCTCGCCGGCCTGCAGGACGAGCGCGGCGGCCAGGCCCAGCCAGGCCACCGAGCTCAGGTGCCAGGCGAAGCGCAGCGTGCGGCGGGTGAAACGATCGCTGCCGAAGAGCCGGGGCAGATCCTGACGGCGAAGGAGACGGATCAGGATGAAGCGCTCGCCCAAGCTCGAGTGCGCCACCGCCAGCAGCACGGCCAGCAGCGCGGCGAGCCCCAGGCGCGCGCCCTCGGTCATGGCTTGAAGAAGCTGCTGCCGGAGGTGTGGAAGCTGAGCGCGGGCTCGTCGCCGCGCTTGCCGTCCTCGAAGACGTAGGTGCTCGTGCTGCAGGAGCAGTCGCGGTCGTCCCAGAGGAAGACCACCGAGCGGTTCTGCTCCCAGTAGTACCAGGTCTCGGTGACGAGATGGCCGGTCTGCCGCGACTCGGTCTCCTCGGGCGGTCCCATCTGCGTGAGGACGCGGTCCTGCTCCTTGTCGCAGCGCAGGCACTCGCTGCAGCCGGAGGCGGCGGCCACGAGGCCCAGGGTGAGGAGTGTGATGAAAGCGGCGCGGATCATGGACTGAAGCTAGCGGCAGCGGCGGTTCAAGGCAAGGCCGCGTCGCTGTCGAACCAGGCGTCCGGAGGTGTTCGCAGGAACACGTCCAGGGGTATGCCGTCCGCGCCCACGAGAAGCTTGCGACGGATGGCGTGCGTCCCGCTCAGGGCGGCCATGCCCGGAAGGCGGTCCCTGCGGCGGCCGCTCTTCACCTCGATGGCCACCGCTGCATCACCGCGGGCGATGACGAAGTCCACCTCTCGATTGCTCCCCGCCCAGTAGCGCGTGACGATGTCGCGACTCCCGCCCTCGTTGACCAGCCACGCACCGACTGCGGTTTCCACGAGCCTACCCCATGCATCGCCCGCTCCGGGACCTGTGAAGTGCTCCAGTCCCCCCATCGCGGTCATGAGGGCGGTGTTGAGCGCAAGCAGTTTGGGACTCGATCCGCGGCGCCGTGGCAGGTTTCCGGCGTGTTTCTGCAGGCCAGTCACCAATCCGGCCGCCCCGAGGAGGTCGAGATAGTGCGCAATCGTGGTCGCGTTGCCGGCGTCCTGGAGCTGTCCCAGCATCTTCTGATACGCGATGACCTGGCCCGAGTGGGCGCAGCTGAGCTCGAAAACGCGGCGAAGCAACGCCGGCTTGTCCACGCGGGCCATCATGAGAACATCTCGGCCGATGGCCGGCTCGATGAGCGCATCCCTGATGTAGCGCGTCCAGCGCTCCGGGTCCTGGACCAGTGATGCCGCGCCCGGGTAGCCGCCGAAGCGAAGGTACTGGGGTAGATCGAAACCAAAGGCGTCGCGCATTTCGGCGTAGGACCAGTGGCTCAGGGGGACGACCTCGAAGCGCCCGGCCATGCTCTCGCTCAAACCCCGCTGCACCAGCAGCGCGCTCGAGCCGAGGACGAGCACCTGGAGCGGCAGGCCGGTGGCGCTGTCTTCGTCCCAGAGGCGCTTCACCGTTTCCGACCAGTGGGCAAGTTTCTGCGCCTCGTCGAGGATCAGCAGGGCCGGGCGCTGCGGTTCGCCTGGGCGACGGCAGAGCGCGCGACCGGCTTCCCACTGCTGTTCGAGCCAGGTCGAGTCCTTCAGGCTGGGTTCGTCGGCCGACACGTAGCGGGATGGCAGGTCGAGCTGCTCGGCGAGCTGCCGGGCCAGGGTGGTCTTGCCCACCTGACGCGGTCCCAGCATCACCTGCAGAAAGCGCCTGTTTTCCTGTAGGCGCCGGAGCAGCGACTGGCCTTGATGGCGGACGAACATGCCTACTTCCAAGGGATTGCGATTTTACTCAGCATGGTAAGTAAATTAACTCAGTGTGTTGAGTAAATCAAGCAGGGATCAGGCCAGCAGATAGCGGTGGATGGCCTCGGCGAGGCCGTCCTGGTCGTGGGGCGGGGCCACGTGGTCGGCCGCCGCGCGCAGGTCGGCGGCGCCGTTGCCCATGGCGATGCCGAGCCCCACCTCCTGGATCAGCTCCAGGTCGTTGCGCCCGTCGCCGATGGCGGCGGTCTCGGCCAGGGGCACGTCGCGCAGCGCGCACCAGACGGCGAAGGCCCGCTCCTTGGACACCTCGCGCTGGAAGACCTCGAGGAACTGGGCCGGCCCGGTGGAGCCGCGGCCGACGAGCCCCAGCACGGCCACACGGCTGCCGGCCAGGTCCAGCGCCTCCATGGCCTCGCGAGCCGGGGCGATGCGGGCGGGGTGATCGATGCTGGCCAGGGCGAGGGGGGCGTCCTCGAGCCAGGGGGTCAGGCTGTCCACGTGGAGCAGCTCGCCGTCGTGGTCGCGCTCGCGGGCGGCCAGGTACCGGACGAGGGCGACGTTCTCGGCGCGGGGTTCGCCCTCCACCACGCAGGCGCCGCCCCGCGCCCGGGAGGTGAAGAGGAAGGGCGTGAGGCCGTGGGCGCGGTAGCTGTCGAGGGTGCGGGCCGCGTCGCCGCGGTCCAGGCGCAGCTCGCGAAGCGTGGCGCCCGTGGCGCCGTCCACCATGAGCGCGCCGTTGTGGAGGATGAGGTCGCTGGCCGCCAGCTGAGGATCGCCGCAGCGGCCGAGGACGCTCCGCGCCGCGCCCTCGCTGCGCCCCGTGGAGATCACGATGCGCGTGCCGGCGGCCCGCAGTTCGCGCAGGGCCTCCAGGTTGGCCGCGCTCACCGGGTGCTCGGGGTCGTGCACGTTGCTGATCAGGGTGCCGTCCAGGTCCACGGCCAGCACCCGGTAGCGGGGTCCGGGGGTCATGCGGGGGGTCCTCCTCGTCCTCAAGGTACGCCGGTGAGCGCCGTTCGCCAAGATCGCCCCATCAAGCTCGTTGAGGGTTCTGCCGATATCTGCTAGGTCTACGCTGCTCCGTCGAAAGGTCGTGTCCATGTCCCCCTCGATCCACGCGATCGGCCTCCTCACCGGCGGCGGCGACGCCCCCGGCCTCAATGCGGTCATCCGCGCGGTCGTGCGCACGGCGACGCGGCACTACGGCTGGGACGTCATCGGCTTCCAGGACGGCTACGAAGGCCTGGTGACGAAGCAGTACCGCAAGCTGGACGGCGACGACGTCTCCGGCCTCCTCATGCAGGGCGGCACGATCCTCGGCACCAGCAACACGGCCAACCCCTTCGCCTGGTACGTGGGCGAGGGCGAGAACCGCCACACGGTGGACCGGGGCCAGGAGGCCGTGGACGTGGTGAAGAGCCTGGGCCTCGACGCCCTGGCCTGCATCGGCGGCGACGGCACGCTGTCCATCGCCGACGGCCTCCGCCAGCTCGGCGTGCCGGTGGTGGGCATCCCCAAGACCATCGACAACGACATCGAGGCCACGGACCAGACCTTCGGCTTCGACACGGCCGTGTCCATCGCGGTGGAGGCCATCGACCGCATCCACACGACGGCCCAGAGCCACCACCGCGTGATGGTGGTGGAGGTCATGGGCCGCAACGCCGGCTGGCTCGCGCTGCACGCGGGGCTGGCCAGCGGCGGGGACATCATCCTGATCCCGGAGATCCCCTACCAGCTGGAATCGATCTGTCAGAAGATCCTCGAGCGCAATCGCACCGGGCGGCGCTTCAGCATCGTGGTGGTGGCCGAGGGCGCCCACGAGGCCGGCGGCGAGAAGGTGGTGAAGCGGCGGATCGAGGACAGTCCCGACCCCGTGCGCCTGGGCGGCATCGGCCACGTGGTGGCGAGCCAGATCGAGGCGCGGCTCAAGCTCGAGACCCGGGTCACCGTGCTCGGCCACCTCCTGCGCGGCGGCACGCCCACGGCCTTCGACCGCATCCTCGCCTCGCGCCTCGGCGCGGCGGCCGTGCACCTGCTGGCCGACGGCAAGTCCGGCGAGATGGTGCGGCTGGAGGGGACGACCATCACCTCGGTGCCCATCGCCAAGATCGCCAATCGCCAGCGCCTGGTGCCGCCCGACCACGACCTGCTGGACCTGGGCCGCGAGACCGGCGTCTGCTTCGGCGACTGAATGACGAGGCCGGCCTCACTGCGGAGGCCGGCCCCGGGTTCACCCTGTCGGGTCGCTTACTTCACGAAGGCCAGGCCGAAGGGGTTCAGCCCCACGGTGACCTCGCCCACGTAGTCGGGCACGGGGTTCGAGCCGTGAGTGCGGTAGACCGTCACCTTGTCGGACGCTCCGCCCGAGTGGGTGAGGAAGAACTGTTTCCCGTTCGTGCTCAGCGCGAGGTTGTGCGGCACGCCGTAGGGCGAGTCCACCGGCGAGCCCACGAGGGTGTTCGTGCGGGTGCGGATCGTCCAGATGGCGTCGTCGCCGCCGCCCGAGATGTTGGTGGTGTAGAAGTACTGGCCGTCGTTGCGCATGCCCGCGCCGTGGGCGCCGGGGATGTCCAGCGCGGTCTCCTGCTCGAGCGTGAAGCGGTTCAGCACGCGGACCTCGTTCGTGTCCTGGCAGGGCACGTAGAGCCAGGGGCGCTGCCGCGCCACGGACAGGTGCGGGTCGCCGCCGACCGCCGCGCGCGCGGTCTCCTCGAAGGTGTGCGTGTCGAACTTGACCACGTAGCCGCCCTCGGCGAAGCCCAGCATCGTCACGTAGGCGCTGAGCCCCCAGAAGGGCAGGACGACGTCGTGCGGCTTGCCGCCCATGGCCACGAGATCCGCGGGCAGGGGCACGGTGGCGAGCACGGTGAGGCTGTGCGGGTCGATCACGGTCATCGTGTTGTCGACGTCGTTGCTCACCCAGAGCTGGCGGCCGAGGCCGTCGGCCCACATGTGGAAGACGCCCTGGCCCGCGGGCACGGTGCCGATGACGTCGTAGTCGCCCTTGCTGAAGGCCACGACGCGGCTGTTGGCGCGGTCGCCCACGAAGACGCGCTGGCCAACCTGCACCACGTACATGGGCTCGGGCGGGTTGTCGCCGGCGGGCAGGTCGTAGGTCTCGACGTCCAGGGTGCGGGCGTCGATCACGGAGATCGTGCCGGAGCCGCGATTGGCGACGACGGCCTCGCCGCCGTTGCCGTGGTGGCCGTCGTGGTGACCGAAGTTGCGCGAGGCCAGCGCATCCGGCGCGTCGCTGCCGTCCGGAGCAGTGGGTGCGTTGTCCTGCGAGCAGCCGGCGAATGCGACGAGGACCAGCACCATCGCGAGGGTGTGCAGCCAGGCTTTCATCCTAACCTCCCGGTTGGATTTCAGGGTAGTGAGGGCGGCGCGCCCTCCATGGGGGGATCGTGGCGGGAGGTACGGAGGCCGGGGGCGGGCGTGACCGACGATCGGCCGCGTGGGACTAGCCGCCGGCCATCGTCTTGGCGAAGTTGTCCATGACGAAGCCCCACGCGCGCTCGAAGTAGGCGAAGACCGCGTCCCAGTCCTCGCCGACGCCGTAGCCGTGATTGCTGAGGCGCACGTGGCAGCCGGCGGGCGCGTCGCTGAAGGTGAGCACGACCTGCGTGCGCTGCCTGCGGATCGACGGAAACTGCGGCGGCGCATTCCAGCTGATCGCCAGCATGCGCTCGGGCTCGTGGGCCAGCACGGTGCATCCCTCTGAACCGGATTCACCCTCTGGCACTTCTGCGTTGAAGAGGATCTCGAAGGGCCCGCCGACGCGCA
The DNA here is from genome assembly GCA_020633725.1 of Candidatus Latescibacterota bacterium. Taxonomy (NCBI): domain Bacteria; kingdom Pseudomonadati; phylum Candidatus Latescibacterota; species Candidatus Latescibacterota bacterium. Next base: position 106,899 of record JACKDC010000006.1, on the reverse strand, counting down.
GCTCCATCTTCACGCGCGGGCAGAAGAAGCTCGCCAGGCCCTCGGGGGTCGTCCAGGCGCGCCAGGCCTCGGCGCGGGGGACGGGCACGTCCACCTCGCGCACGATGGCCCTCGCCCCCGGCAGGGCGGCGAAGCGCTGCCGTCCCGCCAGGAGCGAGGGCACCATGGGCGTGAGCGTGTAGGTGTGCACGCCCGCCACCACCGACGGTTCCGCGTCCATGATCGCGCGGGCGGCGGCCTCGCCATCCACGTCCAGCAGCACCAGGCCGAAGGGCGGCGTCGCCATGACCGGCCCCGCGAAGAGGCAGCGCCTCTGCCACACGAGCGCGCGCAGGTAGACGTAGTGCGCCTCCATGGCGCGGGTCTCGTCTTCGGTCATGCCTGCGGGCCAGCCCTCGCGGGTGCCCAGGAGCTGGATGAAGAAGCCGCTCACAGTCGCCTCCGGGGTGGGCTAGCCCATGGCCGGCGTGAACAGGCCGATGAGATTGCCGTCGGGGTCGGTGAAGAGAGCGCTGGCGCCCATGCCGGGGATCGGCGTGGGTGGCTGTACGATCGCGCCACCGAGGTGGACGGCCCGATCGAGGCTCGCCTGCAGGTCCTCCACCATGACGTAGAAAGTGACGTAGGGTTTCATGCCCGCCGGCGCGGCGCCGATGCCGCCGCCGATGGCGTTCTTCTCGGCCCCGGCGGCCAGCAGGCCGTAGTCGGAGCCCCCCTCCCAGAGCTGGAACTGCCAGCCGAAGAGCTTGGCGTAGAACTCGCGGGAGGCGGGGCCGTCCTTTGCCGTCACCTCGAAGTGAACGACGGGATTGCTGTGGGCCATGAGGGTCCTTTCGATGAGCGGTCAGGCGGCACGCGCGGGCGTGCGGCCGTAGCGGTGGGTGGCATAGCCGAGGATGAATCCGACCAGGGTCCCGGGCACGATGATCTCGAGCCAGTAGTGCTCGCCATTCTCCCCGGGCATGGCCGCCACGAGGAAGGCCATGGCGAAGCCCAGCAGCGTGCCCACGATGAGCACGGTGCGCAGACTGGCCTTGCGGGCCACGACGCCGATCACGACGCCGACGATCATGCTCTTCATGCTCGAGCCCACCAGGATGCTCGTCATCATGGCCTTGACCTCGGGGCCGTAGAAGAGGGCGGTGAGCCCGTCCAGGAAGCCAAGGACGAGGCCGAGCAGAAGGCCCAGCAGCGGCTTGGGCATGTCAGTCTCCTTTGCGGTTGTGCGGCGCTCTCGCCGCTGCCCTTCTCTTGCGCGTCGTTCCGAGTTCCTTTAGTGGCGAAGCCAGAAAATCATCGCCAGACGCACCAGGACGAAGCCCAGCAGGAGCAGCAGGACGAAGCGGTGCCGGCGGGCCCCGCGTGCCAGGCGCTCTGCGAGGCCCTCCCGATAGGCAGAAACAGGCCCGTCGTCGTTCCAGGCCGCCAGGTCGGCGGACAGTGCGGCGACGCTGGGGTAGCGCTCCTCCCGCTCGGCCGCGCGGGCCTTGGCGATCACCGCGCGCAGCGGCGCCGGCGCGTCGGGGAGCACGCCGGCCATGAGCACGCCCAGCGCGTGGACGTCCGTGCGGGCGTCGAGCGCCTCGCCACGCGCCTGCTCGGGGGCCATGTAGCCCGCCGTTCCGGCGGGACGAGCCGCCGCGCCCCCGCGAGCGGCCAGCCCCCAGTCCATGAGCAGCACCTCGCCGAAAGCGCCGAGCATGACGTTCGCCGGCTTCAGATCCAGGTGCAGCACGCCGCGGTCGTGGGCGAAGGCGAGGGCGTCGCAGAGGCGGAGCAACAGGGCGACCCGCGCACGGAGGCCGGGCTGGGCCGCAGCAAGGTGGGCGTCGAAAGTGAGGCCCTCGACACGCTTCATCGTGTAGTAGACGCGGCCGTCGGCCAGGCGTCCCAGGTCGTGCACTGGCACGATGCCCGGGTGCTCGAGGCTCGCGAGGACGCGGGCTTCGTCGAGCAGGCGGGCGTCGTCGCCCGGCAGGCTCAGCACCTTGAGCGCGACCTCGCGGTCCAGCGCGCTGTCGCGCACGCGGAAGACGGAGCCCATGCCGCCGCGGCCCAGGCGGCCGAGGAGCTGGTAGCGGCTATCCGTGAAGGTGGGTTCGTCCACCAGCTCGCGCAGACGGGCGAGCTGGGCGTCGCTCAGTTCCGGATGGTCTTTCACGGCAGTTCCAGGCCCAGCAGCTCGCGGGCTTCCTCGCGGAACTCGGCGTCGCTGGCGGTAAGGGCGCGCAGGCGCTCGAGCACCGCCTCGCGGAAGACGCGCCGCGCGGCGGCCAGGCGATTGGTGACGGTGATCTCGGTGACGCCCTCGGCCTCCGCCAGTTCGCGGTAGCTCGGCCGCGGGCTGCCCCCGGGGGCGAGTTCCACGCGCGCGAAGAGGCGGTAGTCCAGGGGACGGTCCGCGGCGTCCGCTCGCGCCCGGACGGCCGCGACCCCGTGCGCCATGAGCGCGCGCAGGGTCTCGCGGGCGAAGAGGGCCTCGGGGTCGTCGCCGGCGTCGGCGGGCAGGCCGGCCTCGATGGCGTCCAGATCCACGTGCTCCGCCCCGCCGCCGCGCTTCAGGCGCCCGGCCGACTGGTCCGCGCGCTGGACGTGCCGGTCCAGACAGAGCCGCAGGAAGCTGCGAAAGCGCGAGCGGGCGGGGTCGTAGCCGGCGAGGAAGTCCTTCTCGAGCGCGCTGAGGAAGAAGCTCTGCGCCAGGTCGGCGGCGTCATCCGGGTCGCGGCGCCAGCGCAGGCGCAGGTGCGCGTAGACGGGCCGCCAGTAGGCCTCGGCGAGCAGGTCGCGGGCGCGATCGCGCGCGTCGGGCGCCGCGGCGCCGAGGTCGGCGATGGCCGAGTGGCGCGTGGGGGGAAAGGGATGGCGGTCGTCGGGGTGAAGCATGCGGCGATTATGGGGGACGGCGGCGGCGGCGTACAAGGCATCGGGGGCCGGTTCGCCCTCGCGAATTGTGTGCTGCGTCGGCGCCGCCTTGACCGTCCCGCCCGCGGAGTGCATCTTGAAGTGTCGGGCCGTACTCCTGCGGCGTCGCCCCCACCCCACGCGGCGACAGCGCGGATTCTCTGGGGGTAACACAATGAGATTCAAGCTATTGCTGGTGGCCATGATCGCTGCCATGGGGACCTTCGCGCACGCGGAGACGGTCTTCGTCGCCGCCGATGGCAGCGGCGACTACGCCACCATCGCCGACGCGGTGGCGGCGCTTCCCGACGGCGGGACCATCGAGCTCGGAGGCGGGATCTTCTCCGGCGATGGGAATCGGGACGTCGTCTTGAGCGCACACTACCTGATCAGTGGCACCGGCTCGGCCGAAATGCCCACCGTCCTCGACTGCGACGGGCACCGCGCCTTTGTGCTACAGGGCGGCTCACTCTTCGGCATCGGGCTCACCATCCAGGGGGGGCAGGCCGAGCGAGGTGGCGCGATCCTGGCGGCCGGCGGCAGCGTCGAGCTCTTCCTCTGCCGGTTCGAGGACAACAGCGCCGATCAGGAGGGGGGCGCAATCGCCGCGGACGGGGGCGACCTTCACCTCACGTCCTGCGAGTTCGTGGACAATTCCGCCTCCCAGCGTGGCGCCAGCATCGTGATGCGCGACGGCCTGGTCTGGATGCAGTCGTGCAGTTTCGTGGGCCCCGCCACCGGGGCTGCGGACTGCATCCACATCGAGAACGACTCCCCGAGCGGGGCGACGTCGTGGCTGTGGGACTGCTCCTTCACCGACATGGCAGGGCGCGCCGTCGACATGGTGGGCGCCGGTTCGGTGACAGGACGCTTCACCCGCTGCGGCGGCGGCGCCGTGAGACTGGTGGGCACTCGGCTTACGCCGTCACAGGACGTGGGGAACTGCGAGTTCATCGACTGCACCGGCGGTCCCGCGCTCGAGTTCCACGCCTTCGGGAGCACCATGGCTTCCGTGGAGGATTGCCTCTTCGTGAGCAGCGATCCGGGTTCGGCCGATCTCGGGGTGATCACGCTCTACGGGGAGGGCGGGAGCGTGACCGGCTGCACCTTCGTCGACTGCGCGGGGACCGGCGGGGTGGTTCGTGGGTACTCCGGCGACGGCCCCAGCGGTACCGGCGTGATCGAACGCTGCATCATTGCCGGGGGTGGGGCGGAGCCCGTCCGCTGCGGCGCCGGCTATGCGTTCGCGGTCAGCTGTTGCGACATCGTGGGCGGCTGGACGGGCTGCATCGCAGAACAGCTCGGCGTCGACGGCAACATCGACGCCGATCCGCTGTTCTGCGACCCGCTGCAGGGGGACTACACGCTGCGATCGGACTCACCGTGTCTCGAGGAGGCCAACGGCTGTGGTCTGATGGGCAAGCTCGCGCTGGGCTGCGAGGTCACCACGGGAGTTGCCGAGAGCAGCCTCAGCGCGATCAGGGCGCTGTACTGACCGCTAACCCCGCCGGTAGAGCAGCCGGAAGCGGCGTACCGGCGGGGTTTCGTCATCGAGGCGATCCACGGCCTCGCGCCCGACAAGGCCGCCTGCCTCCAGCCGCCGCAGCTCCGCGCGGCTGAGCGGATAGGGCGGGCCCGGCGCGGGCTCGTGCTCTTCGCGGCCGCGGCAGATCACCAGCAGCTCGCCCCCGGGGGCGACCAGCGCGGCCACGCGGTCCATGGCCTCGGGACGGATCGTCGGCGGCAGCGACTGGAAGGTGTAGATCTCCACCACCAGGTCGAAGGCGCCTTGCCAGTCGGCGGGGAGGTCGAAGAGGTCGGCCACGTGATAGCTCACGGCGCTGTCGGGGAAGCGCTCGTGAGTCCAGGCGATGGCCGTGGGCGAGAGGTCGAAGGCCGTGACGGTGAAGCCGCGGGCGGCGAGGGCTTCGGCGTCGTCGCCCAGGCCCGAGCCCACCACGAGGGCGCGGCGGCCGTCGCCGCGGACGTCCGCGGCCTCCAGCCAGTCGGCAAGCAGCGGCTTGGGGCGTCCCTCGGCCCAGGGCACCTTGTCGGCGTCGCGCGCGGCGGCCTGGTAGGTGGCGTCGTATCTGGAGAGCGCGGCGCGGTCCTGATTCATCGTGGCCTCGGCTTGCTGGCGTGAAGGGGGATCGGTATCATCGCAAGCTCCCTCCCCCGACGCAAGGAGCGGCCATGCACACGCCCGACGGCCTCCGCGATCTTCACGCGCGCACGCATCGCAATCTCGCCGATCTGATCGCGCACTGCCGCGGGCTCGAGGCCGGCGCGCTCGACCGCGTCCTCGAGGGCTTCGGCGACGGCACCGTGCGCCTGCAGATCCACCATGCCATCACCGCCGAGCGCTACTGGGTGGGTGTGATCCACGGGCGTGTGGACGTACGCGAGGACCAGAACGACTACCCCGACCTCGACGCGCTCGAGTCGCTGCGGCAGGAGGTCTTCACCTTCACCGATGGCTACCTCGCGGGAGTCGCGCCCGACGCGCTCAACTCGGCACGCGACATGACCACCTGGGGCGGCAAGGTGCACTCGCTGGTGCCGGCGCAGATCGTGTTGCGCACGGCGACGCACATCTACCACCACATGGGCCAGCTCGCCGCCATGTGCCGGCTGCTGGGACTCCCGGTCTCGCAGGGCGTGAACTACCCGATCGTGGACTAGCTAGAGCGGCTTGAGCTTGGAGTGCTTGCTGAGGGAGTAGCTGAGGCTCTCGAGGGCGATGGACAGGTTGACGTTCCGGATGAACACGCTCTCCGGCTCCTTCAGCTTGACCGGCGCGAAGTTCAGGATGGCCTTCACGCCCGCGGCGACCAGCCGGTCGGCCACGTCCTGACCCGCGGCGGCCGGCACGGCGATCACCCCGATGGCCGCGTCCCGCTCCTCCACGACGCGCCGCATCTCTTCCATGGGCAGGATCGGCACGCCGCTCCAGTTGCTGCCGGCGAGGTCGGGATTGCTGTCGAAGATCGCCACGATCGTGAAGTTCTGCCGCCGGAACTCCTCGTAGTGAAAGAGCGCGTGCCCCAGGTTGCCCGCGCCCACCAGCACCAGGCGCCAGCCGCGGTCGATGCCGAGGATCTGGCCGATGCTGTCGCGCAGCCCACGCACCTGGTAACCCAGGCCGCGGCGCCCGAAGCTGCCGAAGCTGGAGAAGTCCTTGCGGACCTGGGCGCTGGTGGTGCCGTAGCGGTCGGCCAGGGTGTCGCTGGAGACCGTCTCCACGCCCTCGCGCTCCAGATCCTCGAGGATGCGGAAGTAGTTCGACAGCCGCCGCACGGTGGCTTCGCTGATGCCCCCGCGACGGTCCATGTTGCCGCTGCTTTCGCCCCTCACGCGTCCTCTCCCTCGGGCTCGGCGCCGCCGTCGTCGACGCCGTTGTCGCTGCTGTCGTCCGGGCCGACCGGGCCATCGACCTCGCCGTCGTCGTCGCGGTCGCGCGGGATGAGCGCCACCGAGACCACCTTGTCGCCTTCGTCCAGGGCTACGATCTTCACGCCCTGCGTGTTGCGCCCCACGGTGCTGATCCCGCTCACGGCCTGGCGGATCATCACGCCGCCGCGGGTGATGAGGATGATCTCGTCCTCGTCGTCCACGCCGAGCGCCGCCACCACGGGACCGTTGCGCTTGTTCGTCTTGATGTCGATGACGCCCAGCCCACCACGGCCCTTCACCGGGTAGTCGGCCACCGCGGTGCGCTTGCCGAAGCCGTTCTCGGTGATGGTGAGCAGGTACTCCTGCCCGCGCAGGATGACCGTGTCGGCCACCATGTCGCCCGCGCCGCGCAGGGTCACCCCGCGCACGCCGCGCGCGCTGCGGCCCATGGGACGCAGCAGGTCGCAGGCGACGCGGAGGCTCCGGCCGCCGGTCTTGGCGATCAGCACTTCCTGGCCCGGGCTGACCAGGCCGGCGCGTGTGAGCGTGTCGCCCTCGCGCAGGCCCTGGGCGATGATCCCGTCGCGCCGCCGCGTGGCGAAGTCCGCCAGCGGCGTGCGCTTGACCATGCCCTCGTGGCTGGCCATCAGCACCCAGCGGTCCTGCTCCTCGAAGTCCTGCACGCGGACGAAGTCGCGCGGCTGCTCCTCGGAGCGCAGACCCAGCAGGTTGACCAGCGCCTTGCCGCGGCTGGTGCGTCCGCCCAGCGGCAGCTCCCAGACCTTCAGCTGATAGACGCGGCCCAGATTCGTGAAGACGAGCAGCGTGTCCAGGGTCGAGGCCACCATCACCTGCTCGACGAAGTCTTCCTCGCGCGAGTCCATGCCCTTCACGCCGCGGCCGCCGCGGCGCTGGCGGCGGTAGGTGTCCAGCGGCGTGCGCTTGGTGTAGCCGTGGTGGCTGATCGTGATGACCATGTCCTCGGCGGCGATGAGATCCTCGGCCTCGAAGTCGTCCAGGCTGTGGGCGATCTCCGTGCGGCGCTTGTCCGCGTACTTCTCGCGGATCTCGCCGAGCTCGTCGCGGATGAGATCGAGCACCAGGTTTCGATCCGAGAGGATCGCCTTGTAGCGCTCGATGGCCCGCTGCAGCTCCTCGTACTCGGCCTCCAGCTTGCTGCGCTCGAGGCCGGTGAGGCGGGCGAGGCGCATGTCGAGGATCGCGTTGGCCTGCAGCTCGCTGAGCGTGAAGCGCTCCATGAGGCGGGTGCGGGCCTCCTCGGTGTCCTCGCTGGACTTGATGATCTGCACGACCTCGTCGATGTTCTCGACGGCGATGAGCAGGCCCTGCAGGATGTGCGCGCGCTCCTCGGCCTTGCGCAGATCGTAGCGCGTGCGGCGGACGATCACGTCCTCGCGGTGGCGCAGGAACTCGGCCATGAGGTCCTTGAGCCCGCACTGCTTCGGCTGCAGCCCCACCAGCGCCAGCATGTTGGCGTTGAACGCCTGCTGGAGCTGCGTCTGCTTGAAGAGCTGGTTGAGGATGACCTGGCTGGCCGCGTCCTTGCGCAGCTCGATCACCACGCGCAGACCCTCGCGGTCGGACTCGTCGCGCAGGTCCGCGATGCCGCGGATCTTCTCCGCCCGCACCAGCTCGGCGATCTTCTCGATCAGCGCCGACTTGTTCACCTGGTAGGGGATCTCGGTGATGACGATCGCGTCGCGCCCGCGCTTGTACTCGGGCACGATCTCGGCACGCCCACGCACCAGGATGCGCCCGCGGCCGGTGCGGTAGGCCTCGCGGATGCCCTCGCGCCCGTGGATGATCCCGCCCGTGGGGAAGTCCGGCCCCTGGACGTGCTCGATGAGATCGTCCACGCCGATCTCGGGGTCGTCCATGAGGGCGAACATGCCGTCCACCAGCTCGCCGAGGTTGTGCGGCGGGATGTTGGTGGCCATGCCCACCGCGATGCCGCTGGTGCCGTTCATGAGCAGGTTCGGCACCACGGAGGGCAGCACCGAGGGCATCTGGCGGCTGTCGTCGTAGTTGGGGACGAGGTCGACGGTCTCCTTGTCCAGGTCGCGCATCATGTCGGCGGCCACGGGCGTCATGCGCGCCTCGGTGTACCGCTCGGCCGCGGCGGAGTCGCCGTCGATGGAGCCGAAGTTGCCCTGGCCGTCCACCAGCGGGTAGCGCAGGCTGAACTCCTGCGCCATGCGCACCATGGCGTCGTAGACCGCCACCGTGCCGTGCGGGTGGTAGTTGCCGGTGGTGTCGCCGGTGATCTTGGCGCTCTTGCGGTAGGGCCGGCCGGGGCGGAGGTTGAGGTCGTTCATGGCCGTGAGGATGCGCCGCTGCACGGGCTTCAGGCCGTCGCGCGCGTCCGGGATCGCGCGGGAGATGATGACCGACATGGAGTAGGCCAGGTACGACCGCTTCATCTCCCGTTCGATGTCGACCGTGATGATCCGCTCACCCGATGCCATCGTGCTTCCCTTCTAGCCGTCGACTACACGTCGAGGTCGGTGACGGTCTCGGCGTAGGTCTCGATGAACTGCCGCCGCAGCTCGACCTCGTCCCCCATCAGGATCGTGAAGATGCGGTCCGCCTCCACCGCGTCCTCCAGGCTCACCTTGAGGACGGTCCGGCTCTCGGGATCCATGGTGGTCTCCCAGAGCTGGTCGGGATTCATTTCGCCCAGGCCCTTGTAGCGCTGGATGTAGACCTTGCTCGGGTCCACCCCCAGCGACGCCATCTTGGCCTCGCGCTCGTGCTCGTCGTAGGCGTAGATCTCCACCTTGCCCTTGCGCAGCAGATAGAGCGGCGGCTGGGCGATGTAGATGCGTCCCTGCAGCAGCAGGTCCGTCATCTTGCGGTAGAAGAAGGTGAGCAGGAGCGTGCGGATGTGGGCGCCGTCCACGTCCGCGTCCGTCATGATGATGATCTTGCCGTAGCGCACCTTCTCGGGGTTGAAGTCGCCCCCGTAGCCCGCGCCGATGGCGGTGATGATGGTGCGGACCTCGTCGTTGCCCAGCACCTTCGTGGGCGTGGCCTTCTCCACGTTGAGGATCTTGCCCTTGAGCGGCAGGATCGCCTGGAACGCGCGGTTGCGCGCCTGCTTGGCGCTGCCGCCGGCGCTGTCGCCCTCGACCAGGTAGAGCTCGGTGTGCTCCGGGTCCCGGTCGGAGCAGTCGGCCAGCTTGCCGGGCAGGGTGCCGCTCTCCAGCGCGCTCTTGCGGCGGGCGACGTCGCGCGCGCGGCGCATGGCCTCGCGCGTCTTGGCCGTGGACAGGCACTTGGCGATGATCGCCTTGGCCTCGGTCGGGTGCTGGTCCAGGTAGTCGGCGAGGTAGTCGCCCAGCACCGCCTCGACGATCCCGCGCACCTCGCTGTTGCCCAGCTTGGCCTTGGTCTGTCCCTCGAACTGCGGCTCGGACAGCTTGACGCTCACCACCGCCGTCAGGCCTTCGCGGACGTCGTCGCCGCTGAGGGAGGTCTTGCCGTTGTTCTTGCTCTCGCGCTGCAGGTAGTTGTTCAGCGTTCGCGTGAGGGCGCTGCGGAAGCCCGACAGGTGCGTGCCGCCCTCCATGGTGTGGATGTTGTTCGCGAAGCTGAAGACGTTGTGGTTGAAGCCCTCGTTGAACTGGAGCGCCACCTCGACGCGCATGCCGTCGCGCTCCACGTCCACGTGGAAGGGCTGCTCGTGCAGCGGGTTCTTGCCCTTGTTCATCCACTGCACGAACTCCAGGATGCCGCCCTCGTACTTGAAGGTGTTCTTGCTGGTGTCGCGCTCGTCGTGGATGCGGATCTGCAGCCCGCGGTTCAGGTAGGCCAGCTCGCGCAGGCGGCTGCTCAGGACGTCGAAGCTGAACTCGGTGGTCTCGAAGATCTGGCTGTCCGGCATGAAGTGGATCACGGTGCCGCGCTGCTCGACCTTCTCGGCCCCGGAGATCACGCGCACCTCGCCCGTGGGGATGCCGCGCGCGTACTCCTGGAAGTAGGCCTTGCCGTCCTTGAACACGGTGGCCTTGAGCCACTCCGAGAGCGCGTTCACCACGCTGACGCCCACGCCGTGCAGACCGCCGGAGACCTTGTAGCTCTCGCTGTCGAACTTGCCGCCCGCGTGCAGGACGGTCATCACCACCTCGAGCGTGCTCTTGCCCTCGGTGGGGTGCATGTCCACGGGGATGCCGCGGCCGTTGTCCGTGACCTTGACGCTGCCGTCGTGCTGGATCTCCACGAGGATGTCGTCGCAGGCGCCGGCCATGGCCTCGTCGACGGAGTTGTCCACCACCTCGTAGACGAGGTGGTGCAGACCGTCCGCGCTCGTGCCGCCGATGTACATGGCCGGGCGCTTGCGCACGCCCTCCAGGCCCTTGAGTACCTGGATGTTGCCGGATCCGTAGGTTTCGCTCATTCCCTGACTACCTTCCGCCGCCGCGCCGCGAGGCTAGTGCTGCGTGAATCGGATGTCCTTGACCAGCCCGGGCCCGATGACCGCGTCGAAGCGGCCAATGAGCTGCGCCTTGAGAAAGCGCAGCTCCTGACTCCAGGCCGCGCTCTGCACCTGCACGTAGAGGACGCCGTCGCGGATGCGCAGGGCGCGGCTGCGGTGGGCGATCTCCGGTCCCACCACGTCACTCCAGCGTGTCACCGCCTCCCGCTCGCGCAGCCGCTGTCCGAGGCCGAGGCTGTCCAGAACGCCCGCGAGCACTTCGCTCGCCGGGCGGAGCTGATCGGGTCGACGTCGGCCTCGCTGCTCGGTCACGCCATTCTCCTCGTCCTTCAGGCCGCCGTGATCCGGCCCGCGTCCACGCGGAAGAGTCGCAGTTCCGCGAAGAGCTCCCGGCGCAGGTCCTCGACCTGGGGCGCAGCGATGAAGGTCTGGTAGTTCTGGCCGACGAGGTGACAGAGCTTCTCGCGGCGGTCGCCGTCGAGTTCACTGAAGACGTCATCCAGAAAGACGATGGGCCGGTCCCGCCGGACCCTGGCCAGGTACTCCGCCTGAGCCAGCTTCAGGGCCACGGCGGCAGAGCGCTTCTGACCCTGCGAGGCAAATTTTCTGGCATTACGGCCACCGATGTCAATCACCATGTCGTCCCGTTGGGGCCCGGCTAACGTGCGCTTTTTCAACCACTCAGAGTTCTCGAGCGCCTCCAGCGCGGCGGCCAGGGAGGCCGTCAGGGCTTGCTCGTCCTCGCCCTTGATCCGGGTCTGGTAGCCGAGGTCCAGGACCTCCTCGGCAGGCCCCATCTGGGCGTAGAACCGGGCGGCGGCGGCGCCCAGATCCACCAGGCCCCGGCGGCGGGCGAGGATGAGCGCGGCGCCGGTCTCGGCCAGGCGCTCGGTCCAGAGGCGCAGGTGTTCGCGGCCACGGCCGCTGCGCAGGAGGGCGTTGCGCTGCCTGAGGATGCGCCGGAGTTCCAGCAGTCGGCGCAGGTAGGCCGGGTCGGTCTTGGCGAAGGTGTAGTCCAGGAAGCGGCGGCGCAGTTCCGGTTCGCCCGTGACCAGCTCCACGTCGCCCGGGCCGAAGATCACCGTCCCCGTGAGGCCGATCAGGTCCGCCAGCCGCGCCACCTCCTCGCCATCCAGCGTGAGCTTCTTGGGACCTCCGCGCAGGCAAGAGGCGCCGAAGCGGAGCGCGCCGCCGCCGTCGTCGGCCAGGGTGCCGGCGAGGAAGTAGTGTTCCCCGTCGAAGTTCACCAGTTCCTCGTCGCGCGCGCGGCGGTGGCTGCGCCCGGAGACGAGGTAGAGGAGCGCCTCGATCAGGTTCGTCTTGCCCTGGCCGTTGGCGCCGTGGATGAAGTTCACCGCCGGATGGAACTCCAGCCGGCACGGAGCCAGGTTGCGCCATCCCTCCGCACGCAGCTCGAGGTAGCGCACCGCGGCTCAGTCGCTGAGCTTGAGCGGCATCAGCAGGCTGAAGTAGCGCTCGCCCTCGGACTGCTCGCCGGGCTCGATGATCCCCGCGTTGTCCGGTCGGTCCAGCTTGAAGCGCACCTCGTCGCTGCCCACGTGCTTGAGGATGTCGAGCAGGTAGGTCGCGTTGTAGCCGATGCTCATCGACTTGCCGCTGTAGCTGGCCTCGAGTTCCTCGCGCGCCTGGCCGATGTCCGCGCTCGCCACTTCCAGCACCAGCTGGTCCGCGTCGAGCACCAGCTTGATCTGCTTCGTGGTCAGGCTCGCCGCCAGCGTGGAGACGCGATCCGTGGCCATGAGCAGGCTGTCCGTGCTGATGCTCAGCTCCTGGTCGTTGTTCTTGGGCACGACCTGCTGGTAGTTCGGGAAGGGCCCCTCGATCAGTCGGGTGAACAGGCTCACGCCGTCGGTGCGGAAGAAGGCCTGGTTCTCGCCGATGCCCATCTCCAGTTCGCCGTCCTCGGGCAGGAGTCGCAAGAGCTGGTCCAGCGCCTTGGACGGCACGATCACGCCCTTCTGCGACGACACGGGCAGCGATTCCTCGCGCTCGCAGAAGGCGAGGCGATGGCCGTCCGTGGCCACCATGGCGATGCGCTTGCTGTCGAGCTCGAGGAAGATGCCGTTCATCGACGGCCGCGCGAGATCGGTGGAAACGGCGTAGCGCGTGCGGCGGATCATGCCCTTGAGCACGCCGGCCGGCGCGGAGAACGTCTCCACGTCCTTGGTCTCGGGCAGGCGCGGGAAGTCCTCGGGGTTCATGGTCGGGATCTTGAACTTGGCGCGACCGCAGCGGATGGACAGGCTGCCGTCCACGGCTTCGAGGGTGACCTCCACCGCCTCGAGCTTGCGGACGATCTCCGCGAAGCGGCGGGCGGGCACCGCGATGGCGCCAGGGGTGGCCACGTCCGCGTCCACCTTGAGCAGGATGGACAGGTCGAGGTCCGTGGCGGCGATGGTCACGCCGTCCTTCTCCGCGCGGATGAGCAGCGTGGACAGGATGGGCAGCGTCGACTTGCTGGGCACCACGTTCCCGGCCAGACCGGCCAGCCGACTCAGTTCGGGCTGAGACAGCGTGAACTTCACTCCAAGACCTCCTGCTGGCGTTGCGTCGTTCCGGGCGGGCTCCGGGCTCGGGGTCATCCCTCTTCTCCCTGTTTTAGAAGAAGTGCAGAAGCAGTGATAGGGGCTGTGCACAATGTGTAAAACCATGGGCGCGACTTGGCAATCCCCCATTTTCCGCGGTTCTGCGGGCCCTCGGCTTGTCCACTGCGAGTTCCCGGCGCGGGGTCTTCGCGGTGGAAGATCGAGGGCTGTATCCACGGGCGACGGTTTTCCAAAGCGCTGTCCACGGGGTTTCCACCGGTCACTGGGGATTACTGGGCGACTGGACGCGGAACTGCTGCTGCAGCTCCGTGAGGGTGTTGCGCAGATCGTGGTCGTCCTTGATCTGCTTGGCGATCTTGCGGCAGGCGTGCAGAACGGTGCTGTGGTCGCGGCCGCCGAACTCGCGTCCGATCTCGCTGAGGCTCTTCTCGGTGAGGTCCCGGGCCAGGTAGATCGCCACCTGCCGCGGGAGCACGACGAAGCTGCTGCGCTTGCTGGACTTGAGCAGGTCCACCGAGACGTCGAAGCGCTGGGCGACGACCCGCTGGATGTCCTGCAGGTTGGGCTCGCGCGGCGCCGCCTTCACGAAGTCCTTGAGCACTTCCCTGGCCAGGTCGATGTCGATCTTGCTGTTGGTCAGGCCGGAGAAGGCGAGCAGGCGGATCAGGCTGCCCTCCAGCTCGCGGATGTTGCTCCGCACGCTCTCGGCGATGAGGAAGAGCACGTCATCGCCGATGCTGATGTTGTCCTTCTCGATCTTCTTGCGCAGGATCGCCATGCGGGTCTCGAGATCCGGGGGCTGGATGTCGGCGATGAGCCCCCACTCGAAGCGGCTCACCAAGCGCTCCTCCAGCTCGCGGATGTCCTTCGGCGCCCGGTCGCTGGTCACCACGATCTGCTTGCTGGAATCGTGCAGCGCGTTGAAGGTGTGGAAGAACTCCTCCTGCGTGCTCTCCTTGCCGGCCAGGAAGTGGATGTCGTCGATGATCAGCAGGTCCACGTTCCGGTACTTGTTCTTGAACTCGAGCGTCTTGCCCTGACGGATCGAGAAGATCAGCTCGTTCATGAAGGACTCGGTGGACGCGTAGAACACCTTGGCCTTCTTGTGCTCCGCCAGGACGAAGTGCGCCACGGCCTGCGCCAGATGGGTCTTGCCCAGGCCCACGCCTCCGTAGATGAACAGCGGGTTGTAGACCCGCCCCAGCTTCTCCGCCACCGCGAGGCTCGCCGCATGGGCCATGCGGTTGTTCTGGCCGACGACGAACTCCTCGAAGCTGTAGGTGGGATTGAGCTTGAGCCCACCGCTCTTGCTCGGCGGCGGGCTGTAGCGGCGGAAGAAGCTCACGTGGCTCTTCCGGTCCTTCCGCTCTGACTGGCCATCGCCGCCGTTGACGCCCCGGGTGATGAACTCCAGCTCCGCCGGCCGACCCAGGATCTTCGCGCTGGCCGCCTGGAGGGTGGCCAGATGGTGCTCGGACAGCCAGTCCATGAAGAACTGGTTGGGCCCCTCGATGTAGAGCGTCCCGTCCTCGACGCGGGCCAGGCGGGTGGGGAGGAACCAGGTCCGGTAGCACTGGTTGTTGACCTCTGCCTGCACGGCCTCGAGGATGCGCTCCCAGAGCAGGGCGTTGTCCGTGTCCTGGGTGGTCGTCACGCCAGACCTCCGTTATCCACTTCGTGGAAAACCACACAAACAAAACCAAAACAATGGCTTACAGATATAAACCACAGGTACGCACAGACTTATCCACACTCCGGTCGGTGCGGATTACCCACAGCACTTTGTTGAAAAGTGGAAAAGGTCGGGAGCGACAGGCCTGTCACCCGGCGAAATGCGGGCAGGTCCAACCTAGCAAAGGCGACTGTGAAGATTCAACGAAAAAGGGTCAGGCCTGTGGAAAAAGTCACAAGACACCTGTAAACAACAGGTTGCGAATCCCGCTCCGAAAGACCGTTAAGAGCTTTCCACAGCCCCCCGTTTTGCTCTTGACTTCCTCCTTGAGGGTCTTTAAGTTAAGCCACTTTGTTGAAGGAGGTTAGCCTTGAAAAGGACCTTCCAGCCCAGCAACCTCAAGCGCAAGCGCAAGCACGGCTTCCGCAAGCGCATGAGCACCAAGGCGGGCCGGGCCGTACTCAGCGCCCGCCGCGCCAAGGGTCGCAAGCGTCTGTCCGTCTGATCCCCAGGCATGGCCCCGGTGGCGTCCGACCAACGCAAGGTGGGGAAGATCCCCCCTGGACGCTTCAAGTCCGTCTATGCGTCGGGACGTCGAGCCGTCGGCCAGCGGATCATCCTTTTTCACGATGAGCCGGAGGCGCCCATGGCCTTCGCCGCCGTGGCGAGCCGCAAGGTCGGCAACGCGGTCAGACGAAACCGCGCCAAACGGCTCATGAGGGAAGCGTTTCGTCTTCACCTGGGCAGGCTCCGCTGCGGCGGGGCCTACATTCTGGTCGCCCGTGCCGGGATCGAGGGAAGCAAGAGCCCCGAGGTCGCCGGCGAACTCGAGAAACTGCTGACCCGCTTGGAACTCCTATCGGAATCGATGAGCAGGAACGATGATGCTCGCTAGGCCTCTCCTCTTCCTCGTCCGGGCTTACCGCAAGTTCCTCTCGCCCGTCCTTCCCGATACTTGTCGCTACTACCCCTCCTGCTCCCACTATGCGGAGCAGGCCCTCGAGCGACATGGAGCCTTCAAGGGAAGCGTTCTCGCCGTGCGGCGGGTGGCGCGCTGCCACCCCTTCACCGCCGGCGGGAACGACCCGGTGCCCGACTAGGGCCTCGGGTCGGCGGATCTCGCAAGAGGTCGCATGGATCGCAATACCCGTATCGGCTTCGCGCTGATCTTCCTGCTGCTCGTGCTGTGGTCGCTCTGGATGTCGCGCTTCTCCAAGAAGGCGCCCGAGCAGACGCTGGCGATGGACTCGCTCGCCACCATCGAGAGCGTGACGCCGCCGCCCGCCTCGACGGACGAACCCGCGACGCCGCCCGTCGAAACCGGCGCGGCGCCCAGCGTGGAGTCGGCCCCCCGCCAGCAGGTGGTGGTGGAGACCGAACACGCGCGCTACCTCCTGGACTCGCGCGGCGCGGTCCTCCGGCGCATCGAGTTGCTGGACTACGCCGGTGTCGCCTCCGACTACGTCGAGCTGATCGGTGACGTCGCCGAGGGGGATACCGTCTCCGTCCTCGGCGTCGACCTGGATCTGCCCGGCGGCCCCTTCCGCACCGCCGGCGCCGGCTTCGCCCTGCTCGACCCGCCGTCCGGCGGCAAGCTCACCCTCAAGGGCGAGGAGGAGGCGTCGCTGCGCTTCCGCCTCAGCGACGCCGAGGGTGGCGAGCTGATCAAGCGCTACGGCTTCAAGGGCAACAGCTACGACGTCTCCCTGGGCATCGACGCCACCCTGCGCGGCGCCCTGGCCGGCGCCGATGGCGTGACCCTCGACTGGAGCCCTGGCATCGAGGTCACGGAGAAGAACCGCAAGGACGACCTGCGCTCGTTCCAGAGCGTCTTCCGCGTGGGCGAGCAGCAGGAGAAGAAGGGTCTGCGCAACTTCAAGCACGGGGAGGGCGAGCGCGCCCCCGCCCAGCGCTCGGAGGAGGGCACGGTCCAGTGGGTGGCCACCAAGAACAAGTACTTCCTGGCGGCCCTGGTGCCCGTGCAGCTCGAGACCGGGCAGGCGATCCTCGTGGGCGACGAGTCCAGGGACGCCCTGGGCTGGCGGGCGCACTATCCGCTGAACGGCCAGCCCGGCCGCTATGCGGCGCAGTTCAAGGTCTACGCCGGGCCGCTGCTCTTCGACACGTTGAAGGCGCATGGCCGCGGCCTCGAGCACCTGGTCGATCTGGGCAAGCTGATCCGACCCATCAGCCTTGCCATCAAGTGGCTCATGGACTTCCTCAGCCGCTTCATCCCGAACTACGGCGTCATCATCATCCTGTTGTCGCTGTTCACGAAGGTCCTCTTCTATCGGCTGAGCCACAAGAGCCTCAAGTCGATGAAGGAGATGCAGGCCATTCAGCCGCAGCTCAAGGCCCTTCAGGAGAAGTACAAGGGCGACCGCGAGCGGCTGAACAAGGAGACCCTGGAGCTCTACAAGCAGGCGGGCGTCAACCCGCTGGGCGGATGCCTGCCCATGCTGCTGCAGATGCCGGTGTTCTTTGCGCTCTATCGCGTCCTGCGCGGCGCGGTGGAGCTGCGGGGCGCGGGCTTCATGCTGTGGATCGACGACCTGTCCAACATGGACGTCGTCTACCACCTGCCCTTCAACCTGCCGTTGCTCGGCGGGTTCATCGACAACTCGATCAGCGTCCTGCCCATCCTCATGGGCCTTTCCATGTGGGTCCAGCAGAAGCTGGGCGGCTCGGGCATGGGCATGGGCGCGGAGAGCCCCCAGGCGGGCCAGATGGCGGCCATGAACAAGATCATGCCCATCTTCATGACGTTCATCTTCTACCGCATGCCCTCGGGGCTCGTCCTCTACTGGCTGGTCAACAACATCCTCCAGGCCGTCCAGCAGTACTACATCCACAAGGGCCTGGATAAGCCGCGCGTCATCAGCGCCGGCGCCTAAGGAGTGAAATGAGAAGCATCGACGTGGAAGGCAAGACCAAGGACGACGCCCTCGCCAAGGGTCTTGCCAGCTTGAGCCTCCGCCGCGACCAGGTGTCCATGGAGGTTCTCGACGAGGGCGGCCGCGGCTTCCTGGGCCTCGGCGGCAAGCCCGTACGCCTGCGCCTGCGCGCGCTCGAGGACGGCGAGGCGGCCCCCGCCGACGTGGTCCGCACCCTGCTCGAGCTGATGGACGTGAAGTTCGACCTCAAGGTGCAGCAGTCGGGCGAGGAGACGGACATCCGCATCGACGCCCCCGACGACGACGGCCTGCTCATCGGCCGCCGCGGCCAGACCCTCGACGCCCTGCGCCACGTGTCGCAGCGCATCATCGCGGCGCGTCAGGGCCGCAATCAGGTCGTGAACATCGACGTGGGCGACTACCGCGCCCGCCGCGAAGCCGGCCTCACCGAGAAGGCCGAGGAGGCCGCGCAGCTCGCCCTCGACGAGAACCGCAGCGTGACGCTCGACCCCATGAGCGCGCAGGACCGCCGCATCGTGCACCTGGCCCTGGCCGACCGCGAGGGCCTGAGCACCTACACCGTGGGCCGCGGCTCCCGTCGCCGCGTGGTGGTGGCGCCCGAGGGCGCCAGCCCCGACACGGACCACGAGGACGAGACCGCCTACGACCGCGTCCCCGATCCCGGCTTCCGCGCCCAGCGCATGGCCTTCGACGACGACACCGACCCCGACGAGGAAGCCGCCCTCGCGCTCTGGCGCGAGCAGGAGCGGGAGAGCGAGGGCGACGGCGACGGCGAGGAGCGCACCCGCCGCAGCCGCGGTCGCCGCGGGGGACGCCGCGGTGGGCGTGGCCGGCAGGGACGTCGCAACGGTCAGGACGACATGCAGGGAGAGGCCCGGGAGGAGACCCATTCCCATGGGCATGACAGCGCGCCCCGCGACGAGCGGCCGCGCGAGCGCGAGGACGATGGCGAGCGTCACCAGCGCGCCCATCGCGACGACGACCGCGGCCCCCGCCGCGAGCGCTCCGGGCGCGGGCGCGACGACCGCCGCGGCCGTGGCCCCGGCCGGGGGGACCGTCCGCGTCGCCACGAGGGTGACGGCGAGGAGCGTCCCCGCCGGGACGCGGGCGGCTGGCACGACGACGAGGACGGGCAGCCCGCCGGCCCCGCCATCACCAGCAAGGACGAGCTGAGCCGCACCCGCGAAGTCGCCGACGACTCCACGGAGAAGGCCTTCCCGAGCGATCTGGCCCGCCGCATCCTCAAGCTGAACGACGAGGGCGGCGCGGCAGCGTCAGGCAAGCGCCGGTCCCGCCGGCGCTAGCGAGTTCCACGAGGCGGTCCCGGCGCGTCCGGGGCCGCCGTCCCCGCAGCACAGCAGCATGCACCACACCGACGAGACCATCGCCGCGCTGGCCACGCCCCCCGGTGAAGGGGCGCTGGCCGTGCTGCGTCTCAGCGGGCCTGGCGCGCGCGATGCGCTGCTGGCGCTCGCGCCCCCCGCCACCGCGCTGCGCCCCCGCTACCTGCACCATCTCGCGCTCGTCGCGCCGTCGGGCGCCGCCCTCGACGAGGTCCTCGCCGCCTGGATGCCGGCCCCGCACAGCTACACGGGTGAGGACGTGGTGGAGATCTACACCCACGGCGGCCCCGTGACGGTGCGCGCGCTCCTGGACGCGCTCTTCGCGCTGGGCCTGCGCGCCGCCGAGCCGGGCGAGTTCACCTATCGCGCTTTCCTGAGCGGCCGGCTGGACCTAATCCAGGCCGAGGCCGTGGGCGAGCTGATCGGCAGTCGCAGCGATGCCGCGCGGCGCCTGGCCCTGGAGCAGCTCGGCGGCAGCTTGAGCCGGCGTCTCGCGCCGCTGAGCCGGCGCCTGCTCGAGTTGCTGCGCGACCTCGAGGCGGCCATCGACTTCGCCGACGAGGACATCGAGTTCGTGGATCGCGCCACGGTGGCCGCGACCGTCGAGGCGCTTCGCGACGACATGGCCACGCTGCTCGGTGGCGCCGAGGGGGGACGGCTGCTGCGCGAGGGCGTGAGCGTCGCCCTGGTGGGCGCGCCGAACGTGGGCAAGAGCTCCCTCTTCAACGCGCTGCTGGGCGAGGAGCGCGCCATCGTCACGGAGGAGCCCGGCACGACGCGCGACTTGCTGCAGGAGTCGTGGGTGCGGGGCGGGGTCGTCTTCCACCTTCAAGACACGGCGGGGCAGCGCGAGGCCGAAGGCGCGGCCGAGCGCCTGGGTGTGGAACGCGGACGCGACGCGGCGGCGCGCGCGGGGCTGGCGCTGCGCGTCTGCGACGGAACACGAGTCCCCGAGTCCGAGGAACGGGCGGCGATCGCGGCGCTGGATCCCGGGCGCGAGCTGCTGCTGGTGAACAAGGCCGATCTCGCGGCCTGCGATCCCGCGCCCTACGCGGCGCTGGCGCCGGCGGGGACGGTGGTCCTGGTGCTGTCCGCGCGCTGCGGCACGGGCCTCGAAGCCCTGCAGGCGCAGCTGCTCGCGCTCGCCACGGGCGGTCGCGCGACCGACGCGCTGCAGCTGGACTTCGCCCTGAATCGCCGCCAGGCCGCACGGCTGCGGGCCGCGCACGACGTGCTCGCTGCGCTCGACGCGAACACGCTGGCCACGCTCGAGACCGAGCTGCTGGCCCGTGCGCTGCGCGAGGCCCTCGCGGCTCTCGATGAACTGAGCGGACGCGAGCTGAGCGAGAGCGTCCTCGCGGAGATCTTCAGCACCTTCTGCGTGGGCAAGTAGATGGCCACCGACTACGACATCGTGGTGGTCGGCGCGGGACATGCGGGCGTGGAGGCCGCGCTGGCCTGCGCGCGTCGCGGCTTCGGCACCGCGCTGGTCACGCTGAACGTGGAAAGCGCGGCGCGCATGAGCTGCAACCCCGCGATCGGCGGACTGGGCAAGGGCCAGCTGGTGCGGGAGATCGACGCGCTGGGCGGCGAGATGGCGCGGCACATCGACGCGCACGGCATCCAGTTTCGCATGCTCAACACGCGCAAGGGTCCGGCCGTTCGCGCGCCGCGCGCGCAGGCCGACAAGGACAGCTACGCGGCGGGCATGCTGGAGATCCTCCGCGCGCAGCCGGGTCTCGCGCTGGTCGAGGGCGAGGCAGAGGGCCTCGTGGTCGAGGGCGGCCGCTTCGCGGCGTTGCGACTGGCGGACGGCCGCACGCTGCGCGCAGGCGCGCTGGTGCTCACCACGGGCACCTTTCTGCGCGGGCTCATGCACACGGGGGACGAGCGCTGCGCCGGCGGACGGCGCGGCGAGCCCGCGGCCGTGGGTCTCAGCGCGCAGCTCGAGGCGCTCGGCCTGCGCCTGCAGCGCCTCAAGACGGGCACGCCGCCGCGCGTGCGCCGCGCGAGCGTCGACTGGGACCGCTGCGAACCCCAGCCCGGCGACGATCCGCCGCAGCCCTTCTCGTTCTCGACGCGCGCCATCACCCGGCCGCAGGTGCTCTGCCACCTCACGTCCACCACGCCCGCGCTGCACCGGATGATCGCCGACAACCTGTCCGCGAGTCCGCTCTACAACGGGAGCATCGTGGGCGTCGGTCCGCGCTACTGTCCCAGCATCGAGGACAAGGTGACGCGCTTCGCGAACCGTGAACGTCACCTGCTCTTTCTGGAGCCGGAGGGGCTGAGCACGGAGTCGATCTACGTGAACGGCCTCTCGACGAGCCTGCCGGCGTCGCTGCAGCTGGAGATGCTGCACGCGATTCCGGGTCTCGAGCGCGCGGAGATGCTGCGGCCCGGCTATGCGGTGGAGTACGATGCCGTCGACCCGCGGCAGCTCCGGCCAAGCCTGGAGCTGCGCGCGCTGCCGGGGGTCTTCCTCGCGGGGCAGATCAACGGGACGAGCGGCTACGAGGAGGCCGCGGCGCAGGGACTGCTGGCGGGCATCAACGCCAGCCTGCAGGTGGAGGGGCGCCCGGCCTGGGTGCCGGACCGGTCGGAGGCCTACCTGGGGGTCATGGTGGACGATCTCGTCACCCTGGGGGCCGACGAGCCCTACCGCATGTTCACGTCGCGCGCGGAGTTCCGATTGCTGCTGCGCTGCGACAACGCGGAGGAGCGCCTGCTGCCGACGGGCCACGCACTGGGGCTTGTCAATAATGACGCGTTTGTCAGGTTTGAGGGCTCGCGTGCGCTTGTCAATCGTAACTCGTCTAAAATGAACGACTTGATTGTCAGTTTTATGGGTGGGGACGCCGTGCCTGCCCAGCGGCTCCTGCGAAGGCCTGAGGTCCTCCTTGACGATCTGCTGCCGGCGCTCCCCGACCTCGAGCCGATGGACGGCCGGGAGCGCGCGCAGCTGGAGACCCGGGTCAAGTACGAGGGCTACGTCGAGCGCGAACGCCGCGCCGTCGAGAAGTTTCGGCGCCTCGAGGCGATGGAGGTCCCGGAGGCGCTGGACTACGGCGCGGTGACCGGCCTGAGCCACGAGGCGCGAGAGCGATGGGCCCTGGCGCGTCCGCGGAGCCTTGGGCAGGCGAGCCGGGTGCCGGGGGTGCGTCGCAGCGACCTTTCCGTGCTGATGGTCTATCTGGAAGCGCGGCGCCGACGCGGTGCCGCGGAGGGGGCAGCGTGACAGGACCACTGACGGCGGGCGCCCTGGCGGAGGCCTGGAAGCGCGACTGCGATGCCCATCGGCGCTGGGTTGACGCGGGGAACCCCGTTCCCGACGCGTTGCGGGCCCTCGTTTCACGTGGAACATCGACCGCGCCACGCGTGACCCCTCTCTCGCCGTCGGCGCTCGAGCCCGCTCCCTCCACGGCGACCTTCGAGCGCCTGGAGGCCTTCGGCGCGCTCGTCCTGGAGGCGAACAAGAGCCTCAACCTGGTGTCGCGCCGCGATCCTGCGGCCCAGATCGCCACCAACATCCTCGACTCGCTGCCGTTTGCCGCCATCTGGGACGACGTTTCACGTGAAACGGGCCCCGATGACGAGCCGCCGCTCTTCGTCCTCGACGCGGGCAGCGGTTCCGGGGTGCCAGGCATCCCGACGCAGCTGCTCCTCGCCGAACGCGGCGTGGCCCCGGCGCTGCTCCTGGTGGAGTCCCGCGGGCACAAGGCCGACTTCCTGGACGGATGCCTCGACGCGCTCTCCCTCGAACGCGCCGGCGTGTGGGGCGGACGCCTCGAGGACCCCTCGCTCCCCGAATGGCTCGAGGACGAGGGCTGGACCGCCCCGGGTTGCCTGGTGACGCGCGCGCTGGCCTCCGTCGTGGAGACGCTGCACTGGACACGCGGCCTGACCGCCGATGAATGGCTGAACAGGGCCTGCCTGCTCAAGGGGGCGCCGGGTCTCGCCCGCGAATGGGCCGACGAAGGCAAACGGTGGACGAAGACCGGCTGGCGCTGGCCCGGGATCGTGGTCTTCCAAGCCTGTGACCGCCCGCTGTGCCTGCTGAGGGGCGATCGCTCCTGACCTCGCGCCGTTTCACGTGAAACGTCCGGTTGACTTCCCGCCGTGTGAGCGTTACAACGAGCCTGCCCTCTCTCACACCAGCGAAAGGGGCCCTCGTGCCGCGCATCATTGCCATCGCCAATCAGAAGGGCGGAGTCGGGAAGACCACCACCGCGGTGAACCTGAGCGCCAGCATCGCGGCGGCAGGACACCGGGTGCTGCTGGTGGACATGGATCCGCAAGCCAATGCCACTAGCGGAGTTGGCATTCCTCCCGCGGAGCTGGAGCGCTCCATCTACGAGCTGTTGATCGGGGAGACAACCCCGGCGGAGACCCTGCAGGCCACCCCGGTGCCGGGGCTCACGCTGCTCCCGGCAACGCACCGGCTCAGCGGTCTCGAGGTCGAGCTGGTGGATCAGGAGGAGCGTTCGTACTTCCTGCGCAAGGCCCTCGACCCGGTGGCGGAGGGCTACGACTTCTGCATCATCGACTGTCCGCCCAGCCTGGGGTTGCTGACGGTCAACGTTCTCTCGGCCGCCCGCTCGGTGCTCATCCCCATCCAGTGCGAGTACTACGCGCTCGAGGGGCTCGGCCAGCTGCTCAGCGTCGTGACGCGCATCCAGCAAGGGCTCAACCCGAGGCTCTTCATCGAAGGGATCCTGCTCACGATGTACGATCGGCGGCTCAACCTGTCGCGCCAGGTGGCCCAGGAGGCGATTCAGTACTTCGGAGACCGCGTCTACGAGAGCGTGATCCCCCGCAACGTGAAGCTGTCCGAGTCGCCGTCCTTTGGCAAGCCGGTCATCCTCTACGATCTGGAATCCGCAGGGGCGCAGAGCTACATCCGCCTCGCGCAGGAGGTCATCCATGCAGAAAAAGGTCTTGGGCAAGGGGCTTAACGCCATCTTGTCAGGCGGGCCGCCTTCGGCTGCGAGCGCCACGCCATCTCCAGTGGCGACCATGTCGCCATCGGCACCGCATCAAGTCTTAGGAGAGCCTGGAAGAAGCGTAATCGACTTGCCGATCGAGCAGGTGATCGCCAACCCCAGGCAGCCGCGCCGAGTGTTCAACGAGGCCAAGTTGGCAGAGCTTGCCCACTCCATCGCGCAGGAAGGCGTGATCCAGCCGATCCTCGTGGTCAGGCGCGGCCCACGCTACGAGATCGTGGCCGGCGAGCGACGTTTTCGCGCCAGCCAGATGGCCGGCCGCAGCAGCGTCCCCGCGATCCTGACCGAGGTGGACGAGCGCGAGAGCCTGAAGCTCGCTCTCGTGGAGAACCTCCAGCGCGACGATCTGAATCCCATCGAGGAGGCGCTGGCCTACCGCGTCATGGTGGACGAGTTCGCCTGGACCCAGGAGGAGCTCGGCGAGCACCTGGGCAAGGACAGGAGCACGATCTCCAACACCCTGCGCCTGCTCACGCTGCCCGACGAAGTCCAGTCCATGGTGGCGAGCGGCGCGCTCAGCGCCGGCCATGTGCGCGCGCTGATCAAGCTGGACCGCGCGGCCTGCATCGAAATCGCGCGACTCGTGGAGCGCCGACACCTTTCCGTCCGCCAGGTCGAGCGCATGGCGAAGGCGCGCAAGCGCCCGGACCCGCGCCGCGCGGGAGGCGGGGTGGACTCGGACCCGCTGCTGCGCAGCATCCAGGCCGGACTCGAGGCTCGCATCGGCCTGCCCGTGCAGCTAAGCTACAGCAAGGGGCGCGGGAAGCTGCAGGTCAGCTTCGGGAGCGACAGGGAACTGGAACGGATCATGCAGGTTCTTGGTGTCTCTCTGGATGGGATGCACTAGGGACGGATCACCCGCAAGAGCAGGGAGGCGGCTCTGTCAGCCTGGAAGTGGCTCCTGGGACCGCGCAAGCACGCGCCGCGTCGAGTGCGGGTACATCTCGTGCCGGACTCGGGGCAGAGTTCCCTGGAGTGGAACGTACCGTTCATCTACTTCCGGGTGCTGGTGGCGGTCATCGTCGTCGGGCTGCTCGCGCTGCTCTTTCTGATCTTCTCCTCGGGCAGCCTCATCCTCGAGCGGCAGCAGCGGCGCATCCTCGAACGGCGCCTCGACAGCATGACCTCGCGCGTTGCGCGCGTGCACAGCCTCGAGACGCAGCTCGAAGAGACGACACTGGTGCTGCTGAAGGTCCAGGAGATGCTCGGCGTGCGCGAGACCATGCCCGACTCGGCGCTGGCCACGCTCGCGTCGCGCGGGATGAGAAGCGGCGAGGCGATGGCCCTGCTCGAGGGACGCCTCTCCAGCGCCGGACAGCAGATGCTGCACGCGTCGCCGAGCACCTGGCCGCTGCGGGGCTGGGTGACGCGTGAGTTCAACGGCAAGCGTGGGGACGAGTACCACCCGGGCACCGACATCGCCGCCGCCTACGGCAGCCCCGTGCGCGCGGCCGGCGACGGCACCGTGCTCGTGGCGGGCTGGAACGAGGAGTATGGCAACTTCGTGCTGATCGATCACGGCTTCGGCATCACGACCCTCTACGGCCACAACAGCTCCCTTGCCGTGCGCAAGGAAGACCGCGTGCGCGCGGGCGACGTGGTGGCCTTTCTCGGTGACACGGGGCGCAGCACCGGCCCCCACTTGCACTTCGAGGTGCGCAGAAATGGGATCCCCGTGGATCCGCGTACTTTCTTGTTGGATTGAGCTAACGGAAGGACTAGCCTGATGGCGGCCTCTCCTAAGGAACCACTCAAGGAGGACACCATGTTCGGACGTGACGAGGAAAACCTGCCGGGCCGTCCGGCGTCTGGAGGCGGCAACGCCTCGATCCTCGGTGCCGGCAGCCACTTCAAGGGCACGATCAAGGTCAAGGGCACCCTGCGCGTCGAGGGCGAATTCGACGGCGAGGTGGAGTGCCAGGAGACCCTGGAAGTGGGCCGCACCGGCATGGTGCGCGCCAACCTGAAGGTGAAGGATGCCGTGATCGCCGGGAAGGTCTTCGGCAACATCAACGCGACTTCTCGCATCGAGCTGCAGTCGGGGAGCCACCTCGAGGGCGACATCGTGACGAAGCGCCTGGTCATCGACGAGGGCGTCTTCTTCGAAGGGAACTGCAAGATGGGCGAGAAGCCCGTCGGCTCCCCTTCGGGCAGTAAGCCCGCCGGCAACCCGGCGAGCAGCGAGAAGAAGACCGAGGAACTCGCCAGCCGCTAGGGAACCCGGTCAAGGGACGGAATCGAGGGCGAAGCCAGCCGGCTTCGCCCTTGCTGTTTCGATCGTTACAGCCACGAAATGTGGATAACCCGCCCAATCTGTGGATATCACTGCAACGCGCCCATTTGCAGCGGCTTAAATTCAGGACTTAACGGGGATGAACCCGGCTTGTCCACAGGTCATTGAAGGCAGGGGGCTTAGCGCCCCACCCCAAGATCTTGGGCTCGAGGGCCGAAGTGGACACTAGAGTGGACAGGTCTCCCCTCGGTCACACCCTTGCCAAGGTCCCCCGCAGCGGGTAGATTGGCGACTGACACACCCGGAAACCGAGAATCGCTGTCAGCCCGGAGGATGCGGCATGGACGAGGTTCGCAACGTAATCATCATCGGCACGGGCCCGGCCGGGCTCACGGCGGCCATCTACGCCGCCCGGGCCGAGCTCAAGCCCCTGGTCATCGAGGGCCTCCAGGCCGGCGGGCAGCTCACCATCACCACCGACGTGGAGAACTACCCCGGCTTCCCGGACGGCATCCTCGGCCCGGAGATGATGGACAACTTCCGCAAGCAGGCCGAGCGCTTCGGCACGGAGTTCGTCTCCGGCGACGTGGACCGCGTCGACCTGTCCAGCCGCCCCTTCACGCTGCACGTGGGCAGCAAGGTGCTGCGCGCGCGCACCTTGATCATCGCCACCGGCGCGTCGGCGCGCCTGCTCGGCCTGCCCAGCGAGTCGAAGCTCATGGGCCGCGGCGTCAGCGCCTGCGCCACCTGCGATGGCTTCTTCTACAAGGACAAGGAGATCGTCGTGGTGGGCGGCGGCGACACGGCCATGGAAGAGGCGACCTTCCTCACGCGCTTCGGCAAGCGCGTGCGCGTGGTGCATCGCCGCGACCAGCTGCGCGCGAGCAAGATCATGCAGGACCGCGCGATGAACAACGAGAAGATCGAGTTCGTCTGGAACAAGGCCGTGGAGGAGGTGCTCGACGGCGGCACGGGCGCGGTCACCGGCGTTCGCCTGAAGGACACGCAGACCGGCGAGACGAGCGAGATCCAGGCCGACGGCGTCTTCATCGCCATCGGGCACAAGCCGAACACCGAGGTCTTCGGCGATCAGCTGGAGAAGGACGAGAGCGGCTACCTCAAGGCCACCAACACGCGCACGAACGTGACGGGCGTCTTCGCCTGCGGCGACGTGCAGGACAAGGTCTACCGCCAGGCGGTGACGGCCGCGGGCAGCGGCTGCATGGCCGCCCTCGAGGCGGAGCGTCTGCTGGAGGCGGAAGAGGCCGGCGTGGCCGTCTAGCGCGCAAGGACGATATTGACCAATCCACGGCGGGAGCCTAGGCTCCCGCCGTTCGCTTTCACGGGTGTCAGCCCCCAGCCGGTGGAGTGCGCGTGTCCGTCCTGAAGCGCGTCGGCCGTCAGGCCACCTTCTATGCCCTCGCCGAAGCGCTGTCGTCGCTCACCGGCTTCATCTCCTTTCCCATCCTGACGCGCATCTTCACCCAGGCGCAGTACGGCGTCATGGGGCTCGTGGACAGCTCCATCAAGTTCGTCAGCACCGTGAGCGGGATGGGGTTGCGGCCGGCCGTCGTGCGTCTCTGGGGCGAGTTCAAGACGGGCAAGCGCCCCGGCGGGACGGAGGTCCTGTCCTCGTCCATGCTGAACGCCAGCCTCGCGATCGGCGCGACCTTCACCGGCCTGCTCCTGCTGGTGCTGCTCGTGCCGCCGGCCATCCTGGACGCCCGCGCGCGCAACCTGATCGCCATGGGCTCGGGGCTCATCCTCTTCGGCAATCTCACGCAGATGGTCCAGAGCATCCTGCAGAGCCAGGAACGGGCGGCGCTGCGTTCGTCGATCATCCTGGTCCAGCGCTATCTCGCCATGGGCCTGCCGCTGCTCTTCGTGGCGGTCTTCCGCTGGGGGCTGACCGGGTTCTTCGGCGGCGTGCTGGTGGCCGAGGGGCTCATCTTCACCTACTGCGTGCGCTACGCCCGGCGGTCGCTGCACTGGTCGCCGCGCGTCATGGACCTGCCCATCGTCCGCGAGGCCATGCTCTACGGCCTGCCGCTGCTGGGGCTCAACGTGTCGGGCTTCGTCACCGACTGGAGCGACCGCTTCCTGCTCAGCTACTTCCGCGCCGAGAGCGAGCTCGGGCTCTACACCGCCGGCTACAGCATGGCGAACTACGCGGTGATGTTCTTCGTCCCGGCGCTCAACAGCGCGCTGATTCCCGTCACCATGAACGTCTGGAGCGAAGAGGGGCCCGACTCGGCCCGCGACAGCCTGGAGCGCTTCCTGCGCTACTACGCCCTGGTGGCGCTGCCGGTGGTCTTCGGGGTGAGCGCGGTGGCGCCGGAGCTGATCGGACTCCTGGCGAGCGAGAAGTTCGCCGAGTCGGCCACGGTCATCCCCTGGGTGCTTGCCGCCAAGGTGATCCAGGGCGCCTACTATCCCTTCCTGGCGGGGCTCTTCCTCACCAAGCGCACGGGCTGGCTGGCGGCCTTCCTCGGCATGGCCGCCCTGATCAACCTTGGACTCAACTGGCTGATGATCCCCGACCTCGGCATGATGGGCGCGGCCATCACCACCCTCATCGCGTATGGGTTCTACGTCTTCGGTGGCGGGCTGTTCAGCCAGCGCTTCCTGCGCCTGCGCTTCCCGGTTCGCAGCCTGCTGATCTACGGCGCCGCCGCGGCGATCATGTTCCTCGTGGTGCGCGCGATCCCCACGCAGTCGAACCACGCGTTCAGCCTGGGGTTGCGCATCCCCGCCGGCGCGCTCGTCTATCTGGCGTTCGTCGGCAGCCTGGACCGGGACGCCCGCGGCGCGCTGCGCCAGGTGGCCGCCAGGCTCCGCCGCCGCTGACCCCCGCCTCAGGCGCTCCGCGTCTCGGGCAGCTCGCAGAGCGCCGGGCTCTCGGTGGGCTGCGCGAGAATGTCGGCGATGCTCGAGCCGGCGAAGGCCTCCTCCACCGATGCCAGCGCGAGATCCAGGCGGCGGTGCAGCGCGCAGAGACGCTGCCCGTGGGTCTCCAGGCCCAGGGGACAGACGCGGATCCGCTGCAGCGGACTCACCGCGTTGACCACCTCCAGCACCGAGATCGACTCCGGCGGTCGAGTGAGGGCGAAGCCGCCGCCGCGCCCCGGCAGGGAGCGCAGAATGCCCGCGCGGCGCAGGGCGTTGAGCACCTTCGACAGGTAGCCCGGGGGCACGCGCGTCCCCTGGGCGATGGCCTCGCGGGGCAGGGCGTCTCCGTGGCTGTCGGCCAGCCACACGACGGCGCGCAGGGCGTATTCGGCGGTCTTGGGAATCAGCATCGTCTAGCTCCGATCCGGGGTGTCCGGCGAAAAGAGTACCTTGACATCCACGTTAATTGCTATACCCTATAACCACAACCCGTAGGTATTGGTTTTCTTTTGCGGGGCTTCCCCCGCGGGCGAAGGAGGTTCCCCGGTGAAGACGCTCGACTTGCAAAGCACTGTGGGTGAGTGGGTTGCGGAGCGGCCCGCCCGTTCGCGGACCCTCGAGCAGCTCGGGATCGACTACTGCTGCGGCGGCAAGCGCAGCCTGGACGAGGCCTGCCGCACACGGGGGCTCGACCCCGAGCAGGTGGCCTCCAGCCTGCGTGACTCCACGGCGGGCGGCGAGGACGCGGGGGTCGACTGGCGCCTGCAGCCCCTGTCCACCCTCTGCGATCACATCGAATCCACGCACCACGCCTTCCTGCGCGAGGAGCTGCCCCGTCTCGCGGCGCTGGCCCACAAGGTCGCGCGAGCCCACGGCGAGCGGCACCCCGAGTACGCGACCCTGGACGCGCAGTTGGGCGCGTTCCGGGGCGAACTCGAGATGCACATGGTCAAGGAGGAACGGGTTCTCTTCCCCGCCATCCGCGATCTCGAGGACGGCGGCGGCGCCTCCTTCCACTGCGGCGACCTCTCCGCGCCGATCCAGGTGATGGAGATGGAACACGACACGGCCGCCGGCTTCCTGCGCGAGTTCGCGAGGCTGACCCAGGGCTACCAGCCGCCCACCGACGCCTGCGGCTCCCTGCTCGCCCTGCTCGACGGCCTGACGACGCTGGAGGACGATCTCCACCTGCACATCCACAAGGAGAACAACATCCTCTTCCCGCGCACGCGCGCCCGACTCGGTGCTGGCGCCGGCGACGACGACGGACGCCAGCACGTTCGCTGAACTGGAGGTGACCATGAAGTCCTGCCGGGTAGATCGACTCGCGCGAAGCGCCGCGACGCTCGCCCTCACGCTGCTTGTGCTCACGCCTCTCGCCTGTGGGCGAGGAGAGGCCACCGACCCCGACGGCCGCGCCGACTGGGGCCTGTCCCCGGTCGAGCGCGCGCAGGTTCGCGGGCAGGAGGTGGCCACGCTCACGCATGCTCCGCAGGTGCCGGCCCCCATCGCACGGGACCACCCCACCCACGTGCGGGTCGATCTCGAGGTGCGCGAGCACGTGGGGCGGCTCGCCGACGGCGTCGAGTACACGTTCTGGACCTTCGGCGGCACGGTGCCGGGACCCTTCATCCGCGTGCGTCAGAACGACGTGGTGGAGGTGCATCTCAGCAACCACCCCGACAACAAGATGCCGCACAACATCGACATGCACGCCGTCACCGGCCCCGGGGGCGGCGCCACCTCGTCCTTCACGGCGCCCGGCAAGAGCACGCAGTTCTCCTTCACGGCGCTGAATCCAGGCCTCTTCGTCTACCACTGCGCGACGGCGCCCGTGGGCATGCACATCGCCAATGGAATGTACGGGCTGATCCTGGTGGAACCGGCCGGGGGCCTCCCTCCGGTGGACCGGGAGTTCTACGTGATGCAGGGGGAGTTCTACACGACCGGCTCCTACGGCGAGGCGGGGCTTCAGCCCTTCGACATGGCCAAGGCCCTGCGCGAGGAGCCGGACTACGTGGTGTTCAACGGCTCCGTGGGCGCGCTCGCGGACGACCGGGCCCTGCGCGCCAGCACCGGCGAGACGGTGCGCCTGTTCGTCGGCAACGGCGGACCGAATCTCATCTCGTCCTTTCACGTCATCGGCGAGATCTTCGATCTGGTGCACACCGAGGCGGGGAGCCGCGCCGACCAGCGCAACGTCCAGACCACGCTGGTGCCGGCCGGTGGAGCGGCCCTGGTGGAGTTCAAGGTGGACGTCCCCGGCACCTTCCTCCTGGTGGACCACGCCATCTTCCGCGCCTTCAACAAGGGCGCGCTGGGCATGCTGAAGGTCGAGGGGCCCGGGGATCCCGCCATCTACTCCGGACAGCAGGCCGAGGGCATCTACCTGCCGGAGGGGAGCGCGGTGCAGGCGATCGAGAGCGAGGCGACGCCCTCGCCGGCGCGCACGCTGACCAAGCAGGAGCGCATCGCCGCCGGCGAGCGCCTCTTCGCGCAGAACTGCGCGGCCTGTCACCAGCTCACGGGCCAGGGCATCCCGGCGGCCTTCCCGCCGCTCGCCGGCTCCGACTACCTGCTGGCCGACAAGACACGCGGCATCCATGCGATCCTGGAGGGCAAGCAGGGCGAGCTGGTGGTCAACGGCAAGACCTACAACGGAGTCATGCCGGCGCTGCATCTCAGCGACGATCAGATCGCCAGCGTGCTCACCTACGTGCTGAACAGCTGGGGCAACGACGGCGGCGTCGTGGAGCCCGGCGACGTGAAGGCGCTGCGTCCATGAGGACCCGGGCCTGGACGCTGCTGCTGCTGCTGACCGCCGCGCCGGCGGGCGCCACGCCTGCCGGTGGGATGTGCCGCGTCGAGGGCGGCGACTACCTGCCCCTCTACGCCCGCGACGCGGCTGCCGACCGGGTGCACGTGGGCGGTTTCCTGCTCGACACGCACGCCGTGACCAACGCCGAGTACCTCGACTTCGTGCGCGCCTGTCCGGAGTGGCGCCGATCCCGGGTCAGCCGGCTCTTCGCCGGCGAGAACTACCTCGCCCAGTGGGCCGGGGATCTGGATCTCGGCCCACGGGCCGCGGCCCTGGAGAGGAGCCCGGTCACCCAGGTGTCCTGGTTCGCGGCCCGCGCCTATGCGCAGTGGCGCGGCAAGCGCCTGCCCAGCGTCGCCGAGTGGGAGTACGCCGCGGGCGCGGGGGCGAGCGGGACCGATCCCGAGACGCAGCAGCGCATCCTCGACTGGTACGCCCGGCCCGGGCAGCTGCCCCTGCCGCCCGTGGAATCGACCGCGGCCAACCGCTGGGGCGTCTGGGATCTCCACGGCCTGGCCTGGGAGTGGGTCGAGGACTTCAACTCGGCCCTCGTCACCGGCGAGTCCCGCGCCGACAGCGATCTCGAGCGGCGCTTCTTCTGCGCCGGCGGCGCCGTGGGCGCCACCGACCTCACCGACTACGCGGCCTTCATGCGCTACGCCTTCCGCAGCAGCCTGCACGGCGCCGACTGCCTCAACAGCCTCGGTTTCCGCTGTGCGCGCGACCTGAACACCGATCCCTCGCCAGGAGGTGAACCGTGATCCGCTTCCCGCTCCTGCTGCTGCTACCGCTGCTGGCCACGGCGGCCGACGCGGCCGATCCGCCGGCCACGCCCCCCTGCTGCCAGCCCTCCGCGCATGCCGCGCCGGCGGCCGAGACGGCGCCCGCGCTGCCCGCCACGTCGCTCTACGCCCTGCACTCGCCCTGGACGGACCAGGACGGCCACGCCCTTCAGCTCGGCGACCTCGCCGGCCGCGTTCGCGTGGTCGCCATGATCTTCACGCACTGCCAGTACGCCTGTCCGCGCATCCTGAGCGAGCTGCGCGAGCTCGAGGCGGACCTGCCCGCGGCTGACGACGGCGGTCCCGGCTTCGTGCTGATCTCCTTCGACAGCGCCCGCGACGACCCCGCCGCCCTGCGCGAGTTCGCCGCGCAGCAGCAGCTGCCCGCCGCCCGCTGGACCCTGCTGCACGGCGACGCCGCGGCGGTCCGCGAGCTCTCGGTGCTGCTGGACGTACCCTTCCGCGAGGATCCTGACGGCAACTTCTCCCACGCCAGCGTGATCAGCGTCCTGGACCGGGAAGGACGGCTCGTGCACCAGAAGCGCGGGCTGGGCGGGCCGCTGGAGGACTGCCGCCGCGCGATCACGGCCGCGCAGTCCGACACGAGGCTCGCCACCTCGGGCTAGCGCTCAGTCGTCGGCCAGCGCCGCCAGCGAGTCCAGCCGCGCGCCCACGGAGTCGGCCGCCGCGACGCGTCCCAGCGCGCGCAGCGTGCCCTCGAGGTTGCGCCCCACCTGGAGCGTGGTGGGATGCCCGGGCGGGAGCACCTTCGCCAGCGTCGCGAAGGCCCGGACGAAGTCCGCGCGGGCCGCCTCGTGGTGGCCGCGGAAGTAGGCGACCACGCCGCGCTGGTTGACGGTCATCGCCGTGCCGCTGTGCGCCTCGCCCAGAAGCCGCTCCTGCATGTCCAGCGCCGCGGAGAAGAGGCTGTCCGCGGCGGCGAGGTCTCCCGCGCTCATCCGCAGCGCTCCCAGCTCGCGCAGCGACCCCGCCAGCAGGGGGTGGCCGTCGGGGTAGATCGCCTGGCGCCGGGCGATCGCCTCCCGGTAGAGGCTGTCGGCCTCTTCGCTTCGCCCCAGCTTGGAGAGGGCGTAGGCCAGGTTGTGCAGGCTGGCGGGCGTCACGGTGTTCCCGGGCGGCAGCAGGCGCTCGCGCAGGTCGAGCGCGCGGCGGTGGACGTCGACGGCCTCGTCCCAGCGCCCCTGGTCGATGTACAGCGTCCCCAGGTTGTTGAGATCGGCCGCGACCTCGGGGTGCTCCGGTCCGTAGCGCTCCTCGTCGAGCGCGAGAACCTCGCGATCGAGGCGCTCGGCCTCGTCGTAGTGGCCGCTGCGCTGCTCCAGCACCGCGCGGTTGCTCAGCGCCAGGATGCGCTCGGGATCGAGCCGCTCCGTCTCGGGGTCGAAGCGCGCCAGGGCCGTCCGCAGTAGTGAGTCCGCGCGCTCCAGGTGCATGGCCTCCACCTCGGCGCCGCCCAGGGCGATCTCCGCCTGGCGCACGTCGCCGCCCACCGCGTGCTCGAGCGCGAGGGAGCGCGCCAGGGGCGGCAGCGCGGCCGGGTACTCGCCCAGCGCCACGTAGGCGCGCCCGATGATCCCCAGCAGCTCGGCCTGCAGCGCGGGCTGACCGGCCAGCTCCCCATCCACGCGCGTGACGCCGCGCGCCAGCAGATCCTTCACTTCCGCGGCGCCGGTCTCGTCCGGGTTGGCGTCGGTGAAGAGGCTCGTGACGAACTGCCGCACCGCCTCGGCGCGCGCGGCCTGCTGGCGCGCCACGCGTCCCTGCCAGGCCGTGGCCGCCAGGCCCAGGGCCAGGGCGATCACCACGGCGGCGCTCGCGCCCATGGCCACCCGGTGGCGGCGAAGGTACTTGCGCAGGCGATAGCCCGCCGAGGCCGGGCGGGCGAGCAGGGGACGTCCCTCGCGCAGCCGCCGCAGGTCCTCGAGCATGGCCTCGGCCGAGGCGTAGCGGCGCTCGGGCTCGGGGCGGAGCGCCGTGTCCACCAGCGTGGCCGGCTCGCCGCGGAGCTGGCGGCGCAGGGCCGCCGGGCTCGAGCGGCGCGCGGCAGCGGTGGCCATCTCCTCCTCGCGCGACGCCCGGCTCAGCGCCTGGGCCAGCGGCCGCGCTTCGCGCTCGCCCCCCCTCACGATCAGGCCGCGCAGGGCGCTGTCCACGGCGCGGCGTCCGGCCAGCAGCTCGTAGAGCACGAGGCCGAGGGCGTAGACGTCCGTCGCCGTGGTCACCGGCTCTCCGCGCAGCTGCTCGGGCGCGGCGTACTCGGGCGTCATGAGCGCCACGCCCGTGCGGGTGCGGGCCTCGCCGTCCTCCGCCTCGGCCAGGAGCTTGGCGATGCCGAAGTCGAGCAGCTTCACCTGGCCCTCCGGCGTGACCAGGATGTTCGACGGCTTCAGGTCCCGGTGCACCACGAGGTGCTGCTGCGCGTAGCCCACGGCCTCGCAGACCTTCTCGAAGAGCCGCAGGCGCTCGCGCAGGGTGAGCCGGCGCGCGTCGGCATCGTCCGTGATGGGCTGGCCCTCGATGTACTCCAGCGCGAAGTAGGGGCGGCCGTCCTCGCTCAGGCCCCCGTCCAGCAGGCGCGCGATGCCGGGGTGCTCGAGCCGCCCCAGGATCGCGCGCTCCTGCAGGAAGCGCGCGCGCAGCTCGGGGGTGTCCACGTCCAGGGCGAGCAGCTTGAGCGCGACGGGCCCGCCGAAATCGCCGTCCGTGCGCTCGGCCAGGTAGACGTTGCCCATGCCGCCGCGGCCCAGTCGCCGCAGGAGGCGGTAGCGCGCGACGCGGGGCAGGGGCGCCTCGGGGTCGTCGGCCTCGGCGCGAGAGGGCTGGGCGGCCAGCAGCGCCCGGGCCAGATCGTCCGCGCCGGTCTCCAGGATGCCCCGCGGGCGGGCGTCGGCGGCGAGGAGCTCCTCGAGCGCGTCGCGGAGCGCGGGATCCTGCCGCCCCAGCGTCGCCAGCGCGCGCGCCCGGGCGGCGGGCTGGAGCTCGAGCAGCTCCTCCAGGGCCGTCTCGAGGCGCGGCCAGAGGGCGGGATCGACGGGCTTCACGGCGCGACCTCCCCGCCGCCCTCGGCGTAGAGCTCCGCGTAGAGGAAGGCGCGGGCCTTGCGCCAGTCGCGGCGCAGCGTGCGCGCGGTGACGCCCAGGATCGTGGCCGCCTCCTCCATCTCGAAGCCGCCGAAGAAGCGCAGCTCGATCAGGCGGGACAGGCGCGGGTCGAGCGCCTCCAGGCGGACGAGGGCCGCGTCGAGGTCCAGCAGGGCCGCGGCGCTGGCGTCGGCATCGGGGGCGGCGGCCAGCAGCTCGTCGAGGGGCAGGTGCGCTGCACCGCCGCCGCGCTTCTGCGCTCGCTGGGCCCGCGCGCGGTCCACGAGGATCTGCCGCATCACGCGCGAGGCCAGCGCGAAGAAGTGCCCACGGTCCTGGGCCGAGAGGCCCTCGCTGCCGAGCAGCTTGAGGTAGGCCTCGTGCACGACGGCCGTCGTGCCGAGGGTGCCGCCGCCGAGCTGGCGATGCGCAATCTCGCGCAGCTCGCGGTAGAGCAGGGTGAAGAGCGTGCCGAGCGCAGCGTCGTCGCCGTCGCGCACGGCCTGCAGGAGTAGGGTGACCTGTCCATCGCCGGGCATGCCTCCATGATAGCGCATGCGCTTCGGGGGGGAAGCGACGAAGCGTCGGCCCGGGTTCTGGACCCGAAAGCCCGCTGAGAGAACCACGCGAAATGCGCCCGGGGGCGGACAGGCTGTCCGCTTCGCGCCGTGAATCTCGTGATCGAGGCAACCCCCTCCCCGGAGGTCCGCCATGCGTGGAGTCCTCGGCTGCTTGCTCGTTCTCGTCCTCGGCCTACCGTCCGCCGCGGCGGCGGGAGGCTGCCCGCCCGAGCCCGCCGTCATCTCGCTCGACGGCTGGACCAGCGAGGGGGTGGACACCATCCAGGGCTTCGGCCACGGCGTGGCCATCACCGAGGACTGCTTCGTGGTCGGGGCGCCGGGGACGGTCTACGACGACTGGCTGAATCACTCCATCGGTGCCGCCGTCGTCTTCGAACCGAACGGGGACGACTGGCAACCGACGGCCTTGGTCCAGCCGCCACTGCCCTGGAGCCAGGACGAGACCTTCGGCAACATCCTTGCCCTGCGCGACGACGTCCTGGCGGTGGGCGACGCCGACTTCACGGGCGGCCTGCCTTACTCGGGGCGCGTGCTGGTCTACGCGCGGAACGGGGGTGCCTGGACGCTGGAGAGCGACGTCCGGCCGGCCTGGGAGACCTGGAACGGCCACTTCGGCCGGGCCATTGCGGTGGACAACGCCTTTCTCATGGTGAACACGCCCGGGGCGATGGCGGGGAGCATGGTCCAGGTCTACGCGCGCGACCCGGGCGGCTGGGTACCCATCCAGTACCTCGAACCCGGCGACATTCACAACGCGCAGTCCTTCGGCGCCAGTCTTGCCCTGGACGGTGAGTGGGCCATCCTGGGGCAGCCCAAGTTCAACACCGACACCGTGGACGAGGCTGGGCGCGTCTGCTTCTACCGCAAGGTCGGGGGCCTCTGGATCTACTGGAGCGAGCTCTCCGACCCGGATCCGAGCCCCCAGGACCACCTGGGCACGGTCGTCGCCATCGCGGGTGACCAGGCCATCGCCGGCGTGCCGCGCGACGGCGGCGGCGACACCAATGGCTACCTCCAGGCCTTCCGCTTCGACGGCAACACCTGGATCCTGACCAGCCAGCTGCCGCTGCTGCCGCCCGGCGAGCACCGCAACCTCGGCAGCAAGCCCATCGTCATGGACGGCAAGCGCGCCCTCGTCGAGAGCAACTACGAGGACAGCTCGATCGAGCAACAGCGCCTTCACCTCTTCGAGTACGACGGCGTCCAGTGGCAGCGCTTGCAGTCCTTCGACATCGACACGTACATCAACTCCTTCGACATGGCCGGCGACCGCATCCTGGTGGGCGGTCCGTCCCACGCCTTCCTCTACACCTACGATCCCTATCCCTTCGAGGAGGCGGGCATGCTGGCCAGCGGCGCGCCGGGGGGCTACTACGGCAGCAGCGTCGCGCTGGACGGCACGCGCCTGGTGGTGGGCGCCCAGCAGGAGACCAACATCTTCAACCATGTGGGGGCGGCCTACGTCTACGAGTCCGACGGGGAGACCTGGGCGCTGGGCGAGCATCTCGTCCCCGCCGATGGCGGCGTGGGCGACAAGTTCGGCGCCGCGGCGGCGGTGGAGGGCGACCGGATCGCCGTCGGGTCGCCGTCCAACGACGAGGCGGCCTCGGGCGCCGGCGCGGTGTACCTCTACGAGTTGCAGGGCGGCGCCTGGACCCAGACCGACAAGCTCATGCCCGCCGAACTCAAGGCCAACGACAGCTTCGGCGCTCCGCTGGTGATGCAGGGCGACTGGCTCTTCGCCGCGGCCACCGACGACGACAGCCTGGGCTCGAAGGCGGGGGCTGTCTACGCCTACCACCGCGAAGGCGGCGTCTGGATGGAGCAGCAGAAGCTCCTGGCGCCGGACGGCTACTACCAGGACTTCTTCGGCTACGCGCTGGCGCTGGATGGCGACCGCCTGGCCATCGGAGTCCCCCGCGACGACGACACGGAGACCGACTCCGGCGCCGTCTGGATCTACGAGCGCGACGGCCTGACCTGGCTGCCCACGCTGAAGCTCCACGCGAGCAACCCCGACTACACGGACGGCTTCGGCGAGGGCCTGGCCCTCCAGGGGAACCGCCTCGTGATCGGCACTCCGGGCGACGACGACGCCGCAAACGCCGCCGGGGCGATCTATGTCTACGAGTTCGACGGCGCCGACTGGCAGGAGACGGACAAGCTGGTGCTCGAGAACGCCGCCGTCGCGGACGGGCTGGGCAAGGTGGTCGCGCTGCACGGCGACCTCATCGTCGCGGGGGTGCCGAACGACGGGGAGGCCGGCTACGTCGCGGGCGCCGCGCACGTCTTCGTCAGAGAGCCCGCGGGCTGGATCCATCACAAGAAGCTGATCGCCGCGGACACCAGCGACTACGATCGCCTCGGGTTCAGCGTGACGACCGACGGCCTCCAGATCGCCGTCGGCGCGGCCACGGACAACCTGCCCAACGGCTCCAACCTGGGCTCCGTTCGCCTCTGGGGCCTGCCCTGCGAGCCCATCTCCACCGCCGTGCCGCCGCTGGAGGCCGCCTTCGGCGACGGCCCCGCGCCGCTCGTCGCCTGGCCCAATCCGCTGCGCCGGGGGCAGACGCTCGCGCTCGAGGCGCGGGCCGGGGCCGGCCCCGCCGTGCTCGAAGTCTACGACGTGGCCGGCCGCCGCCTGCGCCGGCTCGCCGTGCCGTCCACGGCGGTCGCCACGGTCGACCTGGGCGAGCTTCCCGCCGGCGTCTACCTGGCGCGGCTGCAGCAGGCCGGCGAGAGCCGCACGGGAAAGCTCGTGCTGCTCAGGTAGCCGCCGCACGAAACCCGTGACCGGAACCCGCCGCCGCGCTACAGTCCTGCCGCGGCGGCGGTCCGGCATCGGGCTTGCTCCGCTTGATGGACCCCCAAGCGAGAGTGAGACGTGAGCGCCATCCCCAAGCCCCCCCGCTGGTTCCGTGCCGAGGACCTGTCCCCGCGTTTCCGCCTGGACCGCGCCACGCGGCGCGTCACGGCGCCCGACCGCGGCGCGGCCGACCCTGACGCCCTGTCCCTCTTCGCCAGCGGGGACATCATCTGGGAACGCGACCTTCAAGAGCACCTGCTCGGGCAGCCCCCGGAGCACCCGCTGGGCGCGATGAAGCGGCTCTGGGCGGACGGCGACCTGGTCTTCGCGCAGCTGGAGACCGTCTTTGGCCCGCGCGACGGCGCCGAGATGTGGGAGCCGGACAAGCGCATCAGCTACCTAACCGACCCGGCGCTGATCCCGCACTTCGTGGCAGGCGGTTTCAATCTGGCCTGCCTGGCCAGCAACCACACCATGGACCACGGCCTGGAACCGATCACCTTCACGCGGGAGCGGCTGGCGGAGGCGGGGATCGTCACCAGCGGTAGCGGCGCCACCCTGGCCGCGGCGCGCGAGCCCGCCTGGATCGAGCGCAAGGGTCGCAAGGTGGCGCTGCTCTCCTACGCGACCGATGACGCCAACACCAACGCGGGCGAGTTCCGCCCCGGCAACGCGTTCTTCCGCCGCGACCTGGTGATCGAGGACGTCCGCCGCGCCGCCGCCACGGCCGACCACGTCCTGGTGTCGGTGCACAAGGGCCGCGAGTTCGTGGACTTCCCCTCGCCCGAGCACCAGGAGGACTGCCGCGCCATCGTGGATGCGGGCGCGGACGTCATCCTCGGCCATCACCCCCACTTCCTGCAGGGTGTCGAGTGGCGGCGGCGTCCCGACGGCCGCCAGGCCCTGATCGCCTACAGCCTCGGCAGCCTGCTCGTGGACTACGAGCCCTTCCTGTCCCAGGCCGAGCTGGAGCTCTTCCGGCGGAGCCAGCGCAACAACGTCGTCTTCCGCCTCCTGCTGGACGCCCAAGGCGTGGCCGAGCTTGCGCTAACCCCTGTGCGTCAAACACAGGATTGGTCCGTGCGTCTCGAGACCGACGCCGAGGCGGCCGTCACGCTGAGCCAGTTCGAGTGGTGCAGTCACCCGCTCAACCACGACGAACCCTGCCGTAAGTTCTGGGTGAGCGGCTGGCCCTACCTGTCGATCCAGTATCCGAGCATCTGGATGCACCTGAAGCGGCGGCCGCTCTACATCGCCAGCGCGCTGCGCTGGTGGTTCCGCGAGGAGACCTTCCGCCTGCACTGGGGCCACCTCTTCGCCCGCGAGGCGCCCCGGGCCGTGCTGCTCGCGCGGCGCGCGGTCTTCGGCCTGTTCCGTCTGCCCTTCCGCCTCGCCAAGGCCCTCTTCACTCGAGGACGCTGACATGGACACGCCGCGCCTGCCGGCCGAACGCCTGCACCACCGCCTCTACTGGAAGCTGCCGCCGCCCTGGCGCCACCGCGGTGCCTTCGCCGACACCTGGCGCTTCATCATGCGCAGCCAGCGCTGGAGCGCCGAGCGCATGGCCGAGTGGCAGGAGCGTAAGCTGGTGGAGATGGTGCGCCACGCCGCGCGGAACACGGCCTTCTGGCGGGAGCGCTTCGCCGCGCTGGGCATGACGCCCGAGGACTTCCGCACGCGCGAGGATCTGGCGCGCCTGCCCTTCGTGGACCGGGAGACGTTGCGGGACAACGTCGAGGCCATGGTGCCTGACGGCCAGGACCGCGGCGCGCTGAAGTACGCCAGCACCGGCGGCTCCAGCGGCATCCCCGTGGGCTTCTACCGCCACGCCACGCGCACCTACCCCACCGAGATGGCCTTCGTCACGCGCTTCCGCAGCTGGGCGGGCCTCAGCGACACGAGCCG
The DNA here is from genome assembly GCA_020633725.1 of Candidatus Latescibacterota bacterium. Classification (NCBI taxonomy): domain Bacteria; kingdom Pseudomonadati; phylum Candidatus Latescibacterota; species Candidatus Latescibacterota bacterium. The sequence goes on along the minus strand of JACKDC010000006.1, from coordinate 65,534 downwards.
CGAGGCCATCTGCGCCGGCAGCACTGGCCAGGAGGACGGCAAGCGCACCGTGTGGAGCCGCGACCTGCGCCGCAACACACTGGCCATCAGCAGCGACGACCTCACCCGCGACAACTTCCGCTGGATGCTCCCGCTCCTGCGCGAGTACAAGCCCGAGATCTTTCGCGGCTACCCCTCGGCGGTGAGCGCCTTCGCGTCGCTGCTGCTCGAGGCCGGCGAGCGCCTGCCCGTGCGCGCGGTCATCACCAGCAGCGAGACCCTCTACGACGCCCAGCGCTCCCGCATCCACGAGGCCTTCGCCGCGCCGGTGCTCGACCTCTACGGCCACAGCGAGCGCGTGATCTGCGCGGCGCAGTGCCCCGCGGGCGAGGGCTATCACGTGTTCAGCGAGTACGGGGTGCTGGAGTTGATCGATGCCGAGGGGCGGCCCGTCACCGAAGAGGGCGCGGCCGGCGAGGTGGTGGGCACCACGCTGCTGCACGACTACTTCCCGCTCATCCGCTACCGCACGGGCGACCGGGCGCTGTACACGGCGCGGCGCTGCTCCTGTGGCCTACCCTTCCCGCTGATCAAGCAGCCCGACGGCCGCCTGCAAGAGCTGCTCGTGGCCGCCGACGGCCGCCAGATCTCCATGACCAGCATCAACCGCCATGACGACCTCTTCGTCGCCGTGGATCAGTTCCAGTTCCATCAGAAGGAGCCAGGGCGCGCGGTGCTGAAGGTGGTGGCGGGGTCGCGCTTCGACGCGGCGGAGGAGCGCCGCATCGTGTCGGCGCTGGAGCGTCACTGCGGCGACGGGGTGGCGCTCACGGTGGAGCGGGTGGTCGACATCCCCAAGACCCGCATCGGCAAGCACCGCTTTCTGATCCAGGAGATCGAGGGGCTCTGAGCGGGGACCTAGAGTCCCAGATCCGCCTTCTTGCCCTCCGCGCTCGGCAGTGGATCCTCGCGCTCGTTCACCACCGGCAGGCCCGGCGCCTTCTCGGCGTTGATGGCGATCCATTTCTCCTGGTCGGCGGGGACGTCGTCCTCGGCGTAGATGGCCTGGACCGGGCACTCCTCCACGCAGGCCGCGCAGTCGATGCACTCCTCGGGGTCGATGTAGAGCATCGTGTCGTCGCCGTGGAAGCAGTCCACCGGGCAGACGGTCACGCAGTCGGTGAAGCGGCAGTTCTCGCAGTTGCCGGTGACGATGTGGGCCATGGACGTCCTCCTGAGCATCGAACGCGTCGCGTGGCCTCAAGCTGCACGGCGCGGGCCCGTGAAGCAAGTGCAAAGATCCTCGCGGATTAGCCGGCCCGCAAGACGGAAAGGCCGCCCGCGGCATCAAATGTCTGCAACAGGCCGGGTTTTTCGTGGCCGGCCCCCGGCGGATCGCACTATCCTGATGGAAGGCTAGCCAGTGAGGACGCCCGTGGACGACTTCATCTATCTCGACTACAACGCCACGACGCCGGTGGATCCGCGCGTGGCGGCGGCGATCGTGGCCACGCTGCAGGAGGACTTCGGCAATCCGTCCAGCAGCCATGCGCTGGGCCGGCGCGCGCGCCAGCACGTGGAGCAGGCGCGCGAGCGCGTGGCGCGGCTGATCGGCGCCGCGCCCGAGGAGATCGTCTTCACCAGCGGCGGCTCGGAGTCCAACAACGCGGTAATCTTCGGTGTCGCGGCGGAAACGCCCCCCGAGCGCCGTCACCTGGTGATCAGCGCGGTGGAGCACCCCGCGATCGTGGAGCCCGCGCGGGCGCTGGCGGCCCGAGGCTGGCGCGTGAGCACGCTGCCCGTAGACGGCGAGGGCCGGGTGGACCCCGACTCCCTCGCCGAGGTCCTCACGCCCGACACGGCGCTGGTCTCGGTGATGCTCGCCAACAACGAGGTCGGCACGCTCCAGCCCATCGCCGAGTTGTCTGCGCTCTGCCGCGCGAACGGCGTGCCGCTGCACACGGACGCCGCGCAGGCGGTGGGCAAGGTGCCCGTGGACGTCGCCGCGCTCGACGTGGACTTCCTCAGCCTCGCCGGCCACAAGTTCTACGCCACGAAGGGCGTGGGCGCGCTCTACCTGCGGCGCGGGCGCACGCTGCCGCCCTTCGTGCTCGGCGCGAGCCAGGAGGACGGCCGCCGCGCCGGCACGGAGAACGTGCCTGCCATCGTGGGGCTGGGCCAGGCGGCGCATCTCAGTCACTCGCTCATAGACGAGGACATGGCGCACAGCCACTCGTTGCGCAAGCACCTGCTCGAGAACCTCAGGCAACGCTTCGACGTCGAGCGCATGCGCGTGAACGGTCCCGCCGAGCGCGGCGGCGCCGCCGCGCTGCCCGGCACGCTGAGCGTGGCCTTCCGCGGTCTCGCCGCGGGCGATCTGCTGCGCGCCCTCGCCGACCGCCTTGCGGCCAGCGCCGGGGCGGCCTGCAACAGCGACGGCGGCAAGATCTCGGCGGTGCTGACGGCCATGGGCGTCGCGCCCGAGTGGGCGCGCGGCACCCTGCGCCTCAGCGTGGGGCGCATGAGCACCGGCCGCGACGTGGACCGCGGCGTCCAGCTCCTCACCGAGGCCGTCACGCCGCTCCTGGCCTGAATTCCCGCGAACCCATCCCGACCCCCACGGCATCGAATCCGCAATTGCCGTGGGGGCCGGCCGCGAAGCCCAGCGTGTCCCGCAGCCACGCGGGGTGGAGGGCCGGCACCCGCGCTTTCTCGTGCGCGAGGTTTTCGCTTGTGGTCATGGCCGTCAGCGCGTTGAATTCCGGCATGCTCCTCTTCGTGACGTGGACGGTCGGCGAGGACGGCCAGCCCCATCCCCGCATCGACGCCCGCCTGGGCGACGACGAGCGCGAGCTGCTCGCCCGTCTCGCGGCCCGTGACGAGGCCGCCCTGCAGAGCGTGCTGGCGGCGCACGAGGGGCGCATCTACCAGCTCGCCCTCAAGATCACCGGTTCGCCCGAGGACGCCGAGGAGGTCACCCAGGACACCTTCCTGCGCCTGCTCGACAGCCTCGAGCAGTTCGAAGGGCGCGCGAGCCTCGGCACCTGGCTCTACAAGCTCGGCCTCAACCTGTCGCTGATGCGCCGGCGCTCGCTATCCCGCCGCCGCGAGCAGGCCTGGGAGGATCCGCTGCTCGCCTTCGACGAGACCGGCCACCACCTCCATCCCGTCGGCCGCTGGAGCGGTTCGGTGCTGGACATCGAGCGCGAGCAGACGCGCCGCCAGGTGCGCGAGGCCATTGCCGAACTGCCCGACGACTACCACACGGTGCTCGTGCTGGCCGACCTGGAGGGCCGCAGCCGCCAGGAGATCGCCGACATGCTGGAGCTCAGCATCCCGGCGGTGAAGAGCCGCCTCCACCGCGCGCGACTCATGCTGCGCGCGCGGCTGGCCCGGGACTTCGAGGCTTGAGGAGGAACTGATGCAGCGCCTGCGTCTGTGGCTGGCCATGATGGGCATGATGCTCGGCCGACCCTTCGGCCTGCGCATGCGCAGCTGCCGCGAGGTCGTGCAGCTGTTGTCGGACTACCTCGACGGCGAGCTCTCCCTCGAGCCGCGCCGCAGCCTCGATCTCCACCTGCTCGCCTGCCCCGCCTGCCAGAACTACGTCGACACGCTGCGCCAGACGCAGACTCTCGTGTCCGCGATCCGCTACGAGGAGATCCCCACGGAATTCCGCAGCCGCCTGCACGCCGTGCTCGCCGAGCGCCTCGGCGGCAGCGCCTAACCCGCCAGCAGGTCCAGCGCCTCGAGCAGCCGGGTGACGTCCTCCGCGCGGTTGTAGTAGTGCATCGCGATGCGGATGCTGCCCTCGCGCGGGTTCACCGCGATCTTCCGCTCGGCCAGCGCGCGCCAGAGGCCGATGGCGTCGGGACAGGCCAGCGCCAGGATCTGGCTGCGCCGCCCGCAGGCCTCCTCCGAACAGCAGGCGCTGTAAGGCCCGTTCGGCCGGAGCAGATCGCGCGCGACGAGGCCGTCCAACAGCTGTTCGCGTAGCGCGTCGCTGTGCGCGGCCACGGCGTCGAGGCCCAGGGTCTCGAGCAGTTCGAGCGAGTGCGAGAGGCAGATGAGATCGTGGAAGGCGTAGGTGCCCACCTCGAGGCGACGCGTGTCCGCCGTGAGCGGCCGCGTGTGATCGAGCAGCGCGGTGAACTGCCAGCGCTCGGTGTTGAGCCAGCCCAGGTAGGCCTGCTTCAGCACGCCGGCGTTCAGCGCTTCGAGCGCGCGGTCCGAGAGGTAGAGCAGGCCCGTGCCCCGCGGTGCGCAGAGCCACTTCTGTCCCCCGGCGGCGAGGAAGTCCACGCCGAGCTCGGGCAGATTCCAGGCGCGGTTGCCCAGGCCCTGGATGCCGTCCACGGAGAGCCAGAGCCCGCGCTCGTGGCAGAAGCGCGCGAGACGCGCGAGGTCCGGCGCGTAGCCGTTGTGGAACTGCACGCCGCTCACCGCGATGGCGCGCGTACGGGCGTCGCAGGCCTGCACGAGCGCTTCCGCGTGCGCCTTGCTGTCGGCCGGGCGCACCCAGCGCAGGTTGACGCCCTGCGCGGCCAGGTTCTGCCAGGGCGCCACGTTGGCGGGGAACTCGCAGTCGGCGAGCACCACGCTGTCGCCGGCGCGCCAGTCGATGGACGTCGCCGCCGCGTTGATGCCATAGGTCGTGTTGGGCATGAGCGCCCAGTTGGCGGCCCGTCCGCCGAAGAGCCGCGCGGCGCGTTCGCGCAGGGCGACGAGGTCGTCGAACATGCGGTAGTGCTGGCCCAGCTCCAGGTAGTGGTGCTCGGCGAAGTAGCGCTCCAGGTAGCGACGGCTCCGCTCGGGCAGGATGCCGTTGCTTGCGCTGGCGAAGTAGGTCCACTCGCCGCAAAGCGGGAATTCGTCACGGATTAGGTCTGCGTCGAGCATGGCGGCCTCCGCCGCGGAGGATAGCCTGCGGGGGTCCCGCCGTCACCCTCTCCCTGCGGCCGTTGCGCAACCTGGAAATCATTCCCTATCCTTGCGCTTTTACTTTCAAAGTTCCCTGAACATGCGCATAATCAGAGCCCTCGCACCGAAAGCAGGTCCCAACCCCGGAGGTCGCCCCCATGAGGACAATCGCTCGGATCCGCGCACTCGCCGCGCTCTGCCTGTTGCTCGCGCTGGCGCCCTCGCTCGCCGGCGCCGCGATGCCGGAGGGCGCCTCGTGGCGCTACTACCGCGCGGGGAACACCGGCGTCCAGGGCGACGCCTCCAGCGCGCTCTGGATCGACGACAACGACCTGCTCTACGCCTGCTGCTACGTCGCGTCCTGGGAGGAGGGCGGCTTCGCCCACTTCGTTCCCGGCGAGAACCGCTGGGTGAACGTCTCCAACGTCGACTACCCGGTGCTCGGCGATCCGAGCATCGTCGGGTCCTCCCGGATCAGCGACATCGAGGCGGCCGCGGACGGCACCCTGTGGATGGGCACCTGGATCGGCGCCCTCCACTACGATCCGGCCATCGGGCCCGGGTCCCTGGTGCGCTACGACGGCGCCAACTCGCCGCACCCCGGCGGCAGGACCTTCGACGTCAGCGTGGCTCCGGACGGCTCCGTCTGGTTCGCCGTCTACTCCCTCGGTCCGAACAACGGGGGCGTCGTTCGCTACGTCCCGGGCACCGACACGTGGACGGTCTGGGGCTACGGCTCGAACGCGAACGGCTGGCCGGGCTGGAACACCACGCGCACGGCCTCGGTGCAGCCGAAGCCCGGCGGCGGCTACGTGGTGTGGATCGACGACGCCTTCGGCCGGGCGAGCTTCGACAGCGACACCCAGCAGTTCACGACGCTGGCGAACAACTCGCAGGCGGGCGACATCATGTCCATCGTCAAGAACGGTGTGGACGCCGCCGGCAATGCCTGGATGCTGCGCTACACCACGCCGGGACAGCTCTACACGCTCGAGTTCCGCCGGCCCGACGGCAGCTGGGGGGCGCCCAGCACGCCGCTCGGCGCCATCGAGCTGGACGCCTTCCGCGCGACCGGTCCCGAGCAGTTCCTCGTGGTGCTCGGCGACGACGTCTGGCAGTACGACGGCGCGCTCTGGCACAACCTCGGCGCCTGGGGCGGCGCCGGCGCCTTCACCGCCGGTCTCGACATGGACTCCCAGGGCGACGTGTGGGTCTCGGGCAACGGCGGCGTGGCGCGCCGCAGCGCGGAGACGGGCGACTGGCAGCGCTACCGCGTCACCAACACCTCGCAGATGGACTACTGGGTGCGCGACATCAGCTTCGGCGCGAACGGGGAAGTCTGGATGACCGGCAACGCCGCGCCCGGCATCGGTGGCATCGCCATGTTCGACGGCCTGCGCTGGACGAACTGGAACGTGCTGACTTACGGCCTCGGCGGCGACTGGCCCTTCGCCTGCGACAACGCCGACGCCATCACCTATCGCCCCTCGACCGGCAACGTGGGCCTGAACCCCACCAACCACGGCCTCCACGACTGGAACGGCTCGACCTTCCTTCCCTGGGAAGCCAACAGCAGCTCCGAGGGCCTGGCCGAGGACTCCCTCGGCAGGCTGTGGACCGTGGGCACCTACTTCAGCCTGCGCTACTACGCCGACGGCGCGTTCACGAGCGTGCCCATCGCGGGCTGGGGCGCGAACGTCGTGCGCGATCCGGATCGCCCGGGCACGGTCTGGGCCTGCGCGAATCTCGAGGTCGTGCGCACGGACGGCAACTACCGCTACTCCCGGCTCAACACCGAGCTGCCCGAGCTCAACCCCCTGCACGATGTTCTCACCAAGGTCGCCGTCGGCCGCGACGGCGTGGCCTGGGTGGGCAGCACCGAGGGCCTGTTCCGGCTGGACGCCGAAGCTGGCACGCACCAGTGGTGGCACTCGAGCAACTCCGCGCTGCCGGGCGACCAGGTCACCCCGCTGGCGGTCACGCCCGACGGCCGCGTCTGGTTCACCAACTTCAACAGCAACGGCATCGAGGCGTCGCTGGTCTGGTTCGACGGCAGCGAGTTCGGCACCGTGACGCGCGCCGACGGTCTGCCCCACGCGCAGATCTACGACGCCGAGCAGCGCAACGTCGAGGGTGGCTACGAGCTCTGGCTCTCCTGCGCGAGCATGGGCGTCGCGGTGCTGTCCGTGCCGCTGGCCGACCCGACCTCAGCGCCCGGCGGCGACCTCGCGCTCGAGGTTCTCACCGGTAGCCCGAACCCGTTCCGGGAGACCAGCGCCGTCCGCTTCGCGCTCACCGAGAGCGGTCCGGTGCGCCTCGACGTCTTCGACGTGCAGGGGCGTCACGTGCGCACGCTGGTGGACGGCCTCCGCCCCGCCGGCGAGCAGCGCGCGATCTGGGATGGCCGGGACGACGCCGCGCGGCCCCAGCCGAGCGGGGTCTACTTCGTCAGGTTGCGTGCGGGAGCGCGCGAGGCCAGCGGACGGCTGGTCCTGCTTCGCTAGGAGCTCAGACGTCGCGGGCAGCCGCGGCGAGCACGCCACCGTCGACGAGGCGCGTGTCGCCGCTGTCGACGGTCAGGTGGCAGGCGGGCAGGATCAGGTCGATGGTGCTGCGGACGTCGCCGCCCTGCAGCTCGTTGTTGCCGAAGTGAAGGGTCACCGCGCCGGCCAGGCACGCGTCGAGGATCGGCTTCCCCGTGGGGCCCTGCCCCGCGGGGTTGATCCCGAAGCGCACGCCGGAGAGCAGGTCCGCGTCGCCGGAGGCCGATTCCAGACGGCGCTTGAGCACCTCTTCGTTGCGCTCGGCCTTGAGCTCGACGATGCGCCCCTCGCGCAGGGTGAGGAACACGCTCTCGATGTGCGCGCCGCCCTGATAGGTGTAGTCGGCGCGGTAGACACCCTCGGCCGTACCCTTCACGGGAAAGAAGTTGAGCGTGCCCGCGGGCAGGCCCTCGAAGGAGCGGCCGGCGGCGACGTCGTCGGGACAGACGACGCCATCCAGCAGGAAGCTGCGCTCCATGTCCACGCGCAGGCGCAGGTCAGTGCCCAGGGGACAGGTGACGCGCAGCTCGCCGTCGGCGGCGATCAGCGCCTCGAGCGCCTTGGCGCGACGCGCCAGGCGGCCGTAGTCGGTGTCGATGCACTTCCAGAAGATCTCGATCGCCTCTTCGGGCGTCGCGCCGCGAATGGGCCCCGAACCCTGCACGTCGAACTCGCGGCGCAGGGGCAGCGCGAACTCGAGGTAGCGCACGCGGCGGGCGTGCAGCGACTGCTGCCAGGCGGACACGCACTGCATGAGCGCGGGCAGCTTTGCCATCTGCTCGGGGCTGGGCGGCGCGCCCTGGGCGACGCTGCCGCTGAGGAAGATCACGGCGGCGAGGGCGTCATCGAGAGGGGCCGGCAGGAAGGGCTGCCGCGCCAGCTCCTCGGCGCTGAAGCGCTCGAGCGTGGCGCGAATGGTCTCGGGCGACCACGCGCGCGTGTGCGACAGGCAGCCCGCGGCGGCCAGCTCCACGTGAAGATGCTCGGCGAGGTCGAAGCCCAGCGGCCCGTGCATGACGAGCACCTGCTCGCCGGGCTTCACCATCAGACAGCGCTCCACCATGAGCCGCGCGACGCGCCCGAGATCGATCTGCAGCAGCTCCTCGCGATGCCAGTCGAGGAAGGCGTGCTCGATGGACGCCTTGATCGCGGCGTCGGCGGCGGTGGCGTCGCCGCCCAGCGCGGGATCCACGATGTAGTGCCGCGCGGCGCTGCGGAAGAGCCGCTCCTCCTTCCAGAGCTTGCGACCCTTGCCCACTTCCTCGATCAGCCGCCGTTCGAGCAGATGGTTGAGATGGTAGTGGACGCGATTCGCGGGCAAGCCCAGCTCGCGCGCAAGGTCGGCGCCGGTGCGGGGCTCCTCCCCTAGCGTGCGCAGGATCGCCAGGCGATCCCGATGCGCCAGCGAGGCGATCTGGTCGGGATCGTCAAGGAGCGAGAAGTCCTTGATGGGTTTGAGATTCTCCATGCAGCGGCGCTCCCCCCCAGGATGACGGCAGTGTAATGAACTTTCCTCGCCGAATCCAGGGGAGTGGGGCCGGGCGCGCCGTCGCGCCCAGCCCTTCGCATCAGCGCAGGAGCGTGAACTTGCGCGTCGCCGACGCCGAACCGGTCAGGTCGAAGAAGTAGAGGCCCGACGCCGCGGCGTGGCCGCGGGCGTCGCGGCCGTCCCAGCTGAGCCGCATGTCGCCGGCGGGCGCCACGCCGTCATGGAGAGTCGCCACCAGGCGGCCGGCGGCGTCGAGGACCCGAAGCCGCACCGGTCCTTCCTGAGCCATGGCGAGGTCCACGGTCACGTGGGGGTTCGCAGGGTTCGGCCACGGCAGGCCCAGCCGCGCGCGCGGCGTAGCGTCCACCGGCTCGACCGCCGTCACCAGGCCCTCGACCGCCGCGCAGGCGGAGAACTCGGAGGTCTGCCCGAGGGCGGTCCGTGTTGCGGTGGCGGTGATCACCCAGCCCTCCTCGACCGTCCCGGGCACGAAGGCGTCGAAGCTGGCATCGCCCGCCCCGTTCGTGCTCACGGCTTTGCTGCCGAGGTAGAGGAAGCCCTGGCCGTAGCCCGAGTCGTCGCAGTCCGGGGACGCGAAGAAGTCCAGGTCGAAGTCCTCCTGCGGCGCGCCGTGCAGGGTGCCGCTCACCTGCACGCCGCCCGCGGCATGCGCCGCCGTCGTGATGACGGGGAAGTTCTGCAGACCGTTGCCGCCCTGGTCGGCGTCGAGGACGTCGTTGGGTGTCACGCCGGTGGAGAAGTCGTTCGCGATGAGGTCGATGGCCAGCCAGCCGTTGTCATGGATGGAATTGCCGCGGATGGTCACGCCCTGGACGGTGCGTCCGACCACGATGCCGTCGAAGTAGTGACCGGCGATCGCGTTGCCCTGGCCGGCATCGGGCCCACCGATCGTCACCTGGGCGAAGGAGGAGTAGGCGCTGTTGCCGATGTCGATGCCGCGCACCGCGCCGAGGGTCGGCTGCCCGTTGATGTCCAGGCCGAGCGTATTGCCCACGAGCGTGATGTCGCTGAGGGTGCCCTCCATGAAGATCCCGTAGCCGAAGAGCTGGCCCGCGTGGTGGGGGCCCGTGCCATGGCCGAGGATCCCGGAGATCAGGTTGTCGCGCACGGTCACGCCCGCGCAGACGCCGGAGAAGTCGATGCCCATGGTCGAGGCGAGGTTGCCCTGGGTGAGGCCGTCTTCCGTGCCGATCCAGTTGTTCTCGATCAGCGTGTTCGTCACCTCGAAGAGCTCGACGGTGCTGCCCGCGGGCAGGCCCTCGCTGTTGATCGTGCCGTAGCCGCGCAGGAAGTTGCGGTCCTGGGCGTCGGGGCCGCCGATGACGTTGCCGTCGGCGAGCCACACGCGCACGCGACTCATGCGATTGCCCACGACGACGTTGGCGTCGGAACGGTCGATCTTGATCGTGCCGCCCTCGTTGTCGCGCATCGTGCTGCCGCCGCCGCTGAAGAGCGAGATGTCGGTGGCCGGGCCGCTCAGGCCTTCCACGAGGCAGTTCGCGCCGTCCACGTTGACATCGGTATTGTCGAAGCCGAAGACCTCGCAGTCGGCGGCGCCGAGGCTCAGCGAGCCGCTGTAGATCACCAGCTCCCAGCCGTCGGCGTAGGTGTCGCCGGTGAAGGCTGTCTGGGTGCGACCGTCGACGGTCACGGCGTCCTGCGCGCGATGAAAGCCGCTGACGCTGCTCTCCAGGACCGCGCGCCCGGGATAGAGCCACTGCATCCCCCAGTTGCTCTGGGGAATGGCGAAGGCGATGGTGTCGCGCCCCGCGCTGTGGTTGGTGGCGATGAAGGCTTCGGCCAGGGAGATCTCGCCATCGGGTCCTGGCAGGTCCGCGATCGTGGCGGAGGTCCAGTCGATGTCCACGGCGTTCTGGGAGATGGTGACCGTCACGGTCGCGGCCTGGGCGAGCCCCGTCAGCAGGCAGGCGCAGAGCGCCAGTGCGAATCGTTTCATCGTGCTTCTCCTCGCTGGGGTCCGGTGGTCCGGCACGCAGGGCGCGGGCAGGGGGTAGCGAGGCCCGCGGCGCCTCCAGGCAATATTCAAGCACGACTGAAAATGGCGATCAAGGCAATTCGGGTGCTTTTGATCTTTTTACACACGGTCGGCGGGAAGGCTGTAGTTGCCTTTCAGGCAGGGACTTGGGCGCCTATCGCGTCCCCCGCCCGGAGCGGCCGCGCCGCCCGCCACAGCTCCATGCTGACGTCCGCGCTCAGCCGCTCGGTCTCGCGGAAGCGTGCGCCGAGTCGCTGGGACAGCAGCAGCGCCGGCGGTCCGACGATGAAGAGCCGCCCGCGCGGGGTCATCAGGCGCGCGCTGGCGTCGATCATGTGCTGCAGGTTCAGGCGATCGGTTTCGAAGCCCCGGTGGAAGGGCGGATTGCAGAGGATGAGATCGAAGCTCGCCTCCGGCAGCTCGGCGCCGGCGTCCCCGGCCTGAAGCGTGGCGCGCTCGTCGGCGATGCCGTTCAGCGCGAGCGTGGCGCGGGCGGCCTCGAGGGCGAGGGCGTCGCTGTCCACCAGGGTGGCGTGCTCGACGCGGCCCTCGGCGAGCAGCAGGGCCGACACGACGCCGTTGCCGCAGCCGAGGTCGAGCAGGCGATCGCCGGGGACGGGCGCGCAGTGCTCGAGCATGTGGGCGGTGGCGTCGTCCAGTTCGCGCCAGCTGAAGACGCCGGGGCGGCAGGCCACCTGCGCGCTCACGCCGCGCGCCGTGGCGACGAAGCTGGCCGGAAGCTCCAGCGCGGGGGGTGACGCGTCCGCCCGCGGATGCGCCCGCACGAGGCGCAGGCCGCCGCGCACCACCGGCGCGTCCAGCGCGCAGAAGCCCGCGAGGTAGTCCAGCGCCGGCTCGATGCCCTCCTTGCGTCCCCCGTAGAGGGACAGCGTTCCCGTGGGGCCGATGGCCGCCGCGAGCGCGGCGAGGTCGGCGAAGAGGGCGCGGCGGTCCTTGTCCACGGGCAGCAGCACGTGGTCGCCGGCGGTCGGCGCCGCATGCGCGGCGTGACGAACGCGCAGCGACGGCAGCGCGGCTTCCAGCCGGCGCGCGGCGATGAGGTCGCGCTCCACGGCCTCGACGTTCTCCGCGCCACGCGCCGCGAGCGCGAGCCCGGCCAGGTGCTCCGACCCGGTGTTCACGAGAAATCCCCTCCCCCCGTCGGGGAAGGGGATCCAATCGGCGAAGAGGCGCCGCAGCTTTCGCGCGCGGTCAGTGGCCACTAGAAGCCCAGATCGAGGCCGAAGACCACCGAGGCGAACCTGTTGGTCTCGTCTCCATAGTCGTTCTCGGGCAGGAAGTAGTAGCGCGCTTCGACGCTGAGGCCCAGCGGCAGGAAGGCCGGCTTGAAGCGCAGACCCGCCAGCAGGTGCGCGCCCACGCTGCCCTCCTTGCTCAGCACCTCGCTGGGGTCGAGGGCGCCGCCGGTCTGGCCTTCATCGACCACCTTCTTCTTCAGTAGCTCCTGGCTCATGAGGGGCGAGATGATGTGATAGCCGAGCCCCGCGCCGCCGTAGCCCTTCATCAGCGGCAGGTTGATCAGGTTCATCTTGCCGCTGGCGTAGATGCTCACGCGGCCGAAGTAGACGTCCTCGTCGAACGGCTCGCTGATGGCGTCGGGAATGTCGTAGAGCAGATGGTACTTGCGCAGGCTGCCCTCGACGCCGAGTTCGACGTCGACCATGGGCGCCGCCGTGATGAGCAGGTGGATGCCGCCCATGAGCGGCGCCTTGATTTCCTCACGCTGAAGTGAGAAGTCGGTTCCGTCGCCGAGGTCGCCGGCGAGGTCCTTGGCGTCCTGGCTGTTGAGGTCGAAGCCGGCGTGAACGCCGAAGCCCACCAGCGCGGCGGCCGGGCTGGCCACGAGCGCGCTGAGGCTGAAGACGAGGGCGGCAAGGACGAGTGTGCGGCGCATGATCGCTCCTTTCGGCGGAGATCCCGTCATCCCCACAGCACGGCGGAGGCCGATCCCCTCCTGGGACGTTCTCTCCACGCCGCGCAACCGCCGGGCAGTATAGGCCCAGGCTCCGCGGGGCATCCAGCACTCTTCCTGCCCTGCCGGGGGGAAAAAGGGACGCCCGGAGTCTGCGACTCCGGGCGGACACGGTCGGTCACGATCGAGCGCGAGTGCTACTCGTACTTGATGATCTCGACAGGGCACTCTTCGGCGGCCTGGATGATCTCTTCCTCGTGAGCGTTGAAGTCAACGCCCTCGCGCACCTCGCAGGTCTCGTCGGTGACGTTGAAGACTTCGGGAGCCGTGTCCTCGCAGAGATTGCAGACCGTGCAGCCCTCTTCGACCCAGACTTTCGTGATAGCCATGCGAAGACTCCTGAGTGTTCCGGATGCGAATCCGCGTTAGCCCAACGGCGCTACGCGCCAGCACTATGCAGGGCTAAAGGTAAGACCCGCCTCCCGGAGAAACAAGGCCCACAAGCCCTGTTTTTCTCGTCGTACAGTTTCCGGTTTGTGCGACTACGCGCTTTCCTTGGCCTTGCCGGCGGCCTTGGCCTTGCCGGCCTTCGCGGCCTGGTTGCTGCGGACGGAATCGGCCCGCCAGCGCTGGTAGTGCATGCTGCACAGGCCCCTGGCCACTACGGGTCGATTGCAGTTCGCCTCGGAGCAGATGCGCTGGGCGCCAGGCTTCCGGCCGCGATTCGACTTCCGGAGAGGGTTCCCCCCCGACTTCTTCAGGATGTGGTTGAGCGTGACTTCGATGCTCTTGGTCCGCTCTTCCAACCCCTTGAGCTGCTCCTCTGATGGAAGCTCCTTGGCCACGGCCTTGGCCGTCTTGGCCACGATCTCTTCGATGAGCTGCTCAAGGGACTTCCCTAGTTCCTTCGAATTCATGTGCACCATCCTTTCCAGTTGCAAGCGTGACGTCGCTGGCCATCTTAGTCAAAATCGTGATCTTTGCAATACACTTTTCCCAGGAAAACGATTCCAGGAATCGTTTCCGAGAAGCGCCAAAATGCCGGGCGGGGGAGGGAAAAGTGGACGTGCTGCCCGTCGCAGGGTTCCGGAGCTGCCATCAGCGCGCGTCAAGAGGAGTGGGCCTGAGAGGGAAGCCGGCCACCTCTGGACGAGCAGCACGAGAATCGTGAGCGCCGTTTCCAGGGGTGCTTGCCGGCGGTGGCGCCGCAGGGGAGGCGGCACGCCAGGAACCGGGTGCGTGTAACATAGCGCCGCCCCCTGCCCGGGGGCAAATATCTCAACGCCGCCGGAGGTCCGCGCCGGTCATCGCGGACGACGGCTCGAGCCCGGCGTGCTGGAGCAGGCTGGGCACGACATCCGCCAGTCGACCGTCCGCCAGCCCTCCATTATAGGTCGGGTCGACCAGGAGCAGCGGTACCGGCGTCGTGGTGTGTGCGGTGTGCGGTCCGTGGGTCGCGGGGTCCCACATCTTCTCCACGTTGCCGTGGTCGGCGGTGATGAACAGGAAGCCGCCGACGTCGAGCGTGGCCTCCACCACCTGCTTCACCGCGCGGTCCACCGCCTCGACGGCCGCCACCGCCGCCTTGATGACGCCCGTGTGCCCCACCATGTCGCAGTTGGCGAAGTTCACGACGTGCGCGTCGAAGTTAGCCCCATTAACCTGTTCGAGGTAGCGCGCCGTGACTTCGGGCAGGCTCATCTCCGGCTGCAGATCGTAGGTGGCCACCTTGGGGCTGGGCACCAGGATGCGCTCCTCGCCCGGGTAGGGCGTCTCGCGGCCACCGTTGAAGAAGAAGGTCACGTGCGCGTACTTCTCCGTCTCGGCCAGGCGCAGGTTGCTGAGGCCGGCGGCGGCCATCACGTCGGCGAAGAGGCCGTCGAGGCTGATGGGCGGAAACGCCTCGGGCAGGTGCAGCGTGGCGTCGTACTGGGTCATCGACGCGAAGTGGACCTGCGGGAAGCGCGCGCGCGGGAAGCCGTCGAAGTCCAGCTGCGTGAGGGCGCGCGTGAGCTGGCGCGCGCGATCCGCGCGGAAGTTGAAGAAGAAGACGGCGTCATCATCCCGCATGGCGCCCAGCGGCCGGCCCTCGCCATCGACAATGACCACGGGCTCGATGAACTCGTCGGTGATGTCCTGCGCGTAGCTGCTCTGCACGGCCTCCACCGGATCGCGGTCCTGCGGCCCCTCGCCGAGGACGATCACGTCCCAGTGCCGCCGCGTGCGATCCCAGCGCTTGTCGCGGTCCATGCCCCAGTAGCGGCCGCCCACGCTGGCGATGGCCACGTCGGCGCCGTCCGCCTGCAGCGACTGCAGCAGCTGCTGCAGCTGCCGCAGGTAGCCCGCCCCGGCGCGCGGCGGGGTGTCGCGGCCGTCCATCAGCGCGTGCAGACGCAGCCGCAGGCCGGACTTCGCCAGCTCGCGCAGCAGCTCCTCCAGATGGGCGAGCGAGCTGTGGACGCCCCCGTCCGACACCAGGCCCAGCAGGTGCAGCGTGCGCCCCTTCGCCTGCGCGGCGAGCGTCGCGAGGGCGGGCTGCTCCATCAGCGCGCCCGCCTCCATGACCTTGTCGATGCGGGTGATGTCCTGGTCCACCACGCGCCCCGCGCCCAGGTTCATGTGGCCGACCTCGGAGTTGCCCATCTGCGCGACGGGCAGGCCCACGTCGCGTCCGCTGGTCTTGATCATGCAATGCGGGTAGCGTTCGAAGAGCGCGTCGAGGGTGGGCGTCTTCGCCAGGTAGACGGCGTTGGTCTCCGAGGGCTCGCCGAGGTTCCATCCGTCGAGGATGAGCAGGGTGGCGGGATGCTTGAGCTGGCGCATGGCAGGTCCTTTCGCAGGGGCGAATCATAGATCCGCCGCGGGATGCTGGCAAGAGCGCCGCTTGCGCACGGCGCGCCGATCGCCTAGCCTGCCGCCATGGCGGACGAGAAGCGGCAGCGCGGGCTCTTCGACGACGGCGCGGACACCCCGGCGCCCGCCCCCGCACGCCCTGCCCCCGAGCCGCCGCCGCCCCCCGAGCCCGCTCCCGCGCTGACGGTGAGCGCCTTCAACGAGCGCGTCGGCAGCTTTCTCAAGGGCCTCTTCCCGGGACGCTTCCGCATCCAGGGTTTCGTCAGCGGCTTCGACCGCTCCTGGGCGCGCGGCTCGCACGTCTACTTCGATCTGCTGGAGAAAGATCCCGCCGACGAGAGCAGCGTCCTCTCCCAGGCGAGCATGGTGCTGTGGCGTGGCGCACGGGGACGTCTCACGCGGGCCCTCGCCGAGCTGGGCCAGAGCCTGGACGACCAGCAGGTCTTCTTCGAGGTCTCCCTCAACTATTACGTGCCGCGGGGGCGCCTGTCGCTGGTGGTGGAAGATCTGGACCTCGAGGCCAGCCTCGGCGCCCAGCGGCTGGACCGCGAGCGCCTGCTGCGCCTGCTGGCGGCCGAAGGGTTGCTGGAGCGCAACGCCAAGCTGCCTCTGGCAGCGGTCCCGCTGCGCCTCGCGCTGGTGACGAGCGTGGAGAGCGCGGCCTATCACGACTTCACCAAGGAGCTGGGCCTGGCGGGCGTCGCGTTCCGGCTCACCTGCATCGACGCGCGCGTGCAGGGCAGCGAGCAGGAGGCGTCGCTGCGGGCGGCCTTCGCCTGGATCGCCCGCAACGCGGCGGACTACGACGCCGTGGTGTTGATCCGCGGCGGCGGCTCGCGCAGCGATCTCGCCGGCTTCGACGCCGAGCCGCTCGCGCGGGACATCGCCGCCTGCCCCCTGCCGGTGCTCACGGGCATCGGCCACGAGATCGACCGCGCCGTGGCCGACGAGGTGGCCCACCGCGCCTTCAAGACGCCCACCGCGGTGGCGCAGTTCCTCGTCCAGCGCGTGGAGCAGTGGCTCGAGCGGCTGGAGACGCAGGCCGAGGCGGTGCAGCGCGCGGCCGAGAAGCAGCTCGTTGTGGAGGGCCGCCGCCTCGAGCAGCGCGCCCGCGCTCTGGGCGACGCCGCCGGCCGCCTGCTGCGCGCCCGCCGCGAACGTCTGGGCGAGGTTGCCGCCGCGCTGCCTTTGCTGGCGCGGCAGGCCCTGCGCATGGCCGGCTTGCGGCTTCGCCACGCGCGGAGCGGGCTGTCGCCGGCGCGGCTCGCCGCGGCCACGGTCGGCGCGCGCCGCCGCGTGGACGCCTCCGTGCAGCGCCTGGGGCTGGCGGCGGGCGGACTCGTCGCGCGGCAGGGCAAGGAGCTGGCGCACCGCGAGGAGCGGCTGCGCCTGCTGGATCCGCAGCAGGTGCTGCAGCGCGGATTCAGCCTGACGCGCGACGCGTCGGGCCGCCTGTTGCGCGAGGCCGCCGGACTGAAGGCCGGCGACAGGATCGTCACCACACTGGCCGCGGGCAGCCTGGAGAGCACGCTGAGCGCCGCGACGCCCACGAAAGGAGAGCGCGAATGAGCGCGAAGAAGGACCAGCCGGTGGAGAAG
Organism: Candidatus Latescibacterota bacterium; assembly: GCA_020633725.1. Lineage (NCBI taxonomy): Bacteria > Pseudomonadati > Candidatus Latescibacterota > Candidatus Latescibacterota bacterium. The sequence continues at coordinate 48,202 of JACKDC010000006.1, read as the reverse complement.
CTCGGCTACGAGGAGGCGATGGCGGACCTGGAGGCCATCCTCGCCGAGCTGGAGGCCGAGGAGACGGACCTCGACCGCCTCGCCGAGCGCGTCAAGCGGGCCAGCGAGCTGGTGCGTCACTGCCGCGCGAAAATCCACGGCGCCGAGCTGGAGGTGGAAAAGGTCCTGAAGGAACTCCCCGCGCAGGCCGAAGCCAGGGACGAGGCTGCCACCGACGACGGGCAGGATCCGCCCTTCTAACCGCGATGGGGCCTCATGCGACGCGAGGAGACATGGCCCCACCCCGTCGACCCGTTCTCTGGACCCTGCTGACGCCGCCGAGCCTGGGCGTGCTGCCCTTCGTGTTGCTCGTCCTGCTCTGGGCCGTGGCGCTGGCCCAGTTCCCCCGCCTGCCGGACCTGCTGCCCACGCGTTTCATCCCCTGGGGCGAACCGGTGGCGTGGTCGCCCAAGAGCCCGGCCTACTTCGTCCTGCCGGCCACGGGCACGCTGATCCTCTTCACGCTGGGCCTGCTCCAGCGCCTGGCCCTGCGCCACACGGTGGTGGACGGCCGCCAGCTCCATGGCCGCGCCGCCCGCGCGGTGCGCCACGTGCTGCGCCGCTACCTCTTCTTCGTGAAGAGCGCGCTGATGGCCTGGTTCATCAACCTGGAGTTCCGCATCACGCAGCTGGCCTACGGCACCCGCGAGAGCCTCGGCTGGGACAGCTACCTGGTGGCCGGCCTGCTGGTGCTCTACGTGATGGCCGGCGCGTGGATCATGCTGCGGAGCGCGCGCCGCTGGCTGGCGTGGCAGGACGCGCAGGCCGCCACCAAGGCCTAAGCGGCACAAGCCGCTTCAGTTTGACCCCGCCGCGCGCTAGACTCCCCGACATGCCCACCTGCCCCCGCTGCTCCGCCCCCCACGACGCCGACGCCCGCTTTTGCCCGGCCTGCGGGGCGCCGCTGAGCGACCTGCCAACCAGCGCCTCGGGCGCGGACGCGGAGACGCTGGTGGCGAGCTCGTCGCCGCCGTCGCTGTCGTTCGGGTCCAGTCAGCCGGCCGCCGCCTTCGCCCCAGGCGAGATGCTCGCCGGCCGCTACCGCATCGTTGGCCTGCTCGGCCGCGGCGGCATGGGCGAAGTCTACCGCGCCGACGACCTGACCCTCGGCATTCCCGTCGCGCTCAAGTTCCTGCCGGCGGCGGCGGCCGCGGACCCGGGTCTCGTGGAGCGCTTCCGCGCCGAGGTGCGCAGCGCGCGGCAGGTGTCGCACCCGAACGTCTGCCGGGTCTACGACATCGGCGAGGCCGAGGGGCGCCACTTCATCAGCATGGAGTACGTGGACGGCGAAGACCTCGCCACGCTGCTCCGCCGCATCGGCCGGCTGCCCGCGCCCAAGGCGGTGGAGATCGCGCGGCAGGTGGCGTCGGGGCTGGCGGCCTCGCACGCGCGGGGCATCCTGCACCGCGATCTCAAGCCCGCCAACGTGATGCTCGACGGCCAGGGACAGGCCCGCATCACCGACTTCGGCCTCGCGGTGAGCGGCAGCGCGGGCGAGACGGACCTCGCCGGCACGCCCGCCTACCTCGCGCCCGAGCGCCTCGCCGGCGAGCCGGCCACCGAGCAGTCCGACCTCTACGCCCTCGGCCTGCTGCTCTACGAGCTCTTCACCGGGCAGCGCCCCTTCATGGCCAAGAGCCTGGCGGACTGGCGTCGCGCGCACAGCGAGCAGACGCCCAGCGCGCCCAGCACGCACAGCGGCGAGATCGATCCGGCCGTGGAGCGTCTCGTGATGCAGTGCCTGGAAAAGGATCCGGCGCGACGTCCCCGCTCGGCCGCCCAGGTGCTCATGGCCCTGCCCGGCGGCGATCCGCTGGCCGCGGCGCTGGCCGCCGGCGAGACGCCGTCGCCCTCCCTCGTGGCCGCCGCGGGCGGCGAGGGTGGACTCAGCCCGGGGCGGGCGTGGCTGGCGCTGGGCGGGTTCGTCGCCATGCTGGTGGCGATGATCCTGCTCACGCCCGCCGCCACGGATCTCGGCCTCGCGCCCATGCGCTCGAGTCCCGCGGCGCTCACCGAGCGCGCGGAGCAGATCGCGAGCGACTTCGGCTACCCCGGCCCCGTGGCGGACAGCGCGGCCTGGCTCGAGCGCAGCTACGGGATGCTGCGCTGGCTCGCGGACAACCGGGCGTCCACCGAGTGGCGCGCGCAGCTCGATTCGCTGGGCGCGCCCGTGGACCTGAACTACCGCCGCCGCAACTGGCCGCTGAACACGATCAACCCCGACGGGCTCGTCACCCACTACGACCCGCCCGTGGTGCCCGGCGACCTGCGCATGCGCCTCGACTCGCGCGGCCGGCTCACGGCCTTCACCGTGCAGCCCCCGCGCTGGCCCAAGGACTCCACCGTCACCGGCGTGCCGGCGGCGGCGGTCTTCGCGGCCACGGGGCTCGACTCCACCCGCTTTCGGCCGGTGGACGTCACCTGGCTGCCCACCGTGCCCTACGACGAGCGCCGCCAGTGGGAGGGCACGCGCGCCGAGCTGCCCGACCTCACGCTGCAGTTGTGTGCCGCCAGTCGGGGCGGGCGCGTCGCGGAGGCGGTGGTGCTCGGCCCCTGGGAGACCCCCGCGGCGCAGAACCCGCTGAACCAGAGCGCGCGTCGCCGGCTGAGCGTGCCGATCCGGCTGGTGATACAGAGTCTGGTCTACATCGCGGTGCTGATCTTCGCCTGGAGGAACGTGCGGCTGGGCCGTGGGGATCGCCGCGGCGCGATTCGCGTGGCGTCGATCGGGATGGTGGTGAGCCTGCTGCTCTGGCTGACGTCGGGGCACATCGTGTGGATGGGCGCCTCCTTCATGGACGCGCAGCTCTTCCCCGCCATCGCCGTGGGCCTGACCAAGGGCTCCTTCCTGTGGCTGACCTACATGGCGCTCGAGCCCTTCCTGCGACGACGCATGCCGGACCTGCTCATCGGCTGGGCGCGGGCGCTGGAGGGGCGGGTGCGCGATCCCCGCGTGGGGCGGGACGTCCTGCTCGGCCTCGTGGCCGGCGCCCTGACCGCGCTCATCGCCTACGTGGTGAACGGGCTGCCCACCTGGATGTCCCTGTCGTCCCAGACCACGCTGCCCCTGCTCGCGCTGGAGGGAAGCAATCGGATGGCGCCCACGGCGCTGCCCTTCGTCGCGCTGAGCGTGGCGATCATGCGCTCGCTCGGCATGCTCACGGTCTACTTCCTGATGCGGATGCTGCGCTTGAAACCCTGGATGGCGGTGATCCTGCTCACCATGACCACCGCGTCGTTCAACCTCGGGGGCGAGAATCCGTCCATCGAGGTGCCCGCCGCCGTGCTGCAGGGATTCCTGATCGCCGTCACGCTGGTGCGCGTGGGGCCGCTGGCCCTCGGCGCGCTGTGGTTCTGCAACAGCCTGCTGCTCAACGCGCCGCTGCGCGCGGGCGCGGGGCTCTGGTACGCGCCCTACTCCTGGGTGGCGCTGCTGCTGCTGCTGGGCATCGCGGTCTGGGCCTTCCGCGCGGCGGTGGCCGGGCGGCCGCTGTTCGGAGGATTCTCGCTGGACGACTAGAGCCGCGAGTTCAACCACTCGACGATGGCGGTGGTCAGCGCCGGGTCCGGCGGCGCGTCAGGGAGCCCGGCGTTGAGGAAGGGCCCGAGCTCGTCGAGGTCGAGGGACGTCACCAGCGCCCCCGCCGTCTCCAGCCAGTCCGCCTGCATCGCGAGCTCGACGCCCGACAGCCGCAGGTCCTCGCCCGCGCGCACGAGCAGCACCGGCCGGCCGGCCCAGCTCGCGTCGGCGAGGAAGTCGGCGCTGGTGGTCTCGCGCAGCTCCCGATGCTTCCCCGCGAACACCGACAACCCCAGCAGGTCCACCCAGTCGGCGCCGGTCTCGGCCTCGGGGATGGGGGTCACGTTCGCAGGATTCATGAGAGGCGGCACCAGGGCCAGCACGGCGGCGGCCTCGGGGTGCGCGGCGCCGGCCTCCAGCGCCAGCGCGGCGCCCTCGCCGTGGCCGAGCAGCGCGCAGCGCGCGGGGTCGACATCGGGATCGGCGCGCAGGGCGTCCCAGGCGGCGGCGATGGCCGCGCGCCGCGAGTCAAGCGAGAGCGCATCGATATCGCCCGCCGTGCCGCCGGTGCCGGGCTTGTCGTAGCGCAGCGTCGCGTAGCCGGCCTGCGCGAGCAGGTGCGCGAGATGGCCGAAGGCCGCCGCGTCGTTGCGATCGGCCAGCGCGGCGTCGGCGATGAGCAGAACGCCGGGGAAGGGGCCGTCGCCGTCGGGGCGCGTCACCGTGGCGGCCAGCGCGCCCGCGTCGAGCAGCGTGTCGCGCGCGCTGTAGCCCTGGGGCGCGGGGAAGGACGGCGCGAAGGCCTGGTCGCTCACGTCCGGCGCCACGCCACCCCAGTAGCGCAGGTAGATCCGCTGCGGCTCCCACCACACGGCAAAGGGCGCGGGCATGTGCTCGGCGAAGAGGCGGAAGTAGACGGTCCCGTCCGGCAGGTCGAGATGGAAGTCCTCACTATGCACACTGGTGTTGCTTGGGCCATCGCTGACCAGCGTGGCGGTGACGACCTGCGGCGTGCTGTCGGGGTCGGCGATCACCATGACGGTCAGCTCCAGCCAGGCCGGGCGGCCGGCGGCCATCCAGGCGAGGCCGAGGCTGGCGGCGGCCGTGGGGGAGCGGGGGTCGAGGGGGAGGGCGGGCTCGTCGGACGGGGCGAGGTCGCGGTCGAAGGCCAGGTCGCCCCAGCCGGCGCGCAGGGCGGCCCAGGCGCCGGCGTCGGGCGCGAGACGTCCCCGGCGCAGGGGCCCGCCGAGGGGGCCCACGGTCCAGTCGGCGCGGGGGTCGTCGGCGAGTTCGAGCGTGCGCCAGGCGGACCAGGGATGGTGCTCGGGCAGGTAGGTCTCGCCGCGCCAGACGGTGTCGGTGTAGGGCGTCGCGACGCTGGACCAGCCGATCAGGAAGCCGTTGTCGACGCCGGTCTCGACGCTGTAGTAGGTGGGCAGGGGCAGGTCTGGCGGGCCCGGGGTCACGGGGTTATCCTCCCCGCAGCCGGTCAAGGCGAGAGCCAGTAGCAACAGGATGGGGCGGATCAGGCGACGCATGGGGACACTCCAGGATCTTCGGCAATATCGGCCGCGGCGACGGTGGGCGGCAAGGGCATTCCTGCTGGGGCTGCTGCTTGCGGCGGCGGCCGCCGGCTGCGGGCGCCAGACGGTGGAGGTCCCGCCCCCGGGGGCGGCCGAGGCGCCGCGGAATGCCGAGATCCATCGCGTCCTCTTTCTCCACGGCTATCGCGGCGAGCCCTGGCTCTTCGACCGCTTCTGGCTGGCGGCGCTGCGCTTCCTGCCGGCCAACTGCGAGGTCTACATCGTGACGGGTCTGCCGTCGGCCATGGGCGCCATGGACGAGGACGCCGAAGGCCCCGTCGCGGTGCTCGAGGACTGGCTCGCCGCCCAGCGCATCCCCCTCGAGAACCTGCACCTGGTGGCGCACAGCATGGGCGGGCTGCTGGCCCGGCGCTTCGTGGCGGAGCACCCCGGCGCGGTGCGGCAGGTCTTCCTGCTGGGGACGCCCAGCGGGGGCGTGAACGCGCTGAACGCGCTCAACCCGAAGGGCTGGTGCACGCCGCAGGGGATTGCCGCCTTCAATTCGAGCACCCCCCCTGACCCCGCGGTGAAGTGGTACGTCCTCGCCGGCGACCGCTACCACGAGCGCTCCGCCACCGCGCTGCTGGAGGACGTGCCCAACGACGGCGTCGTCTCCGTGGCCAGCGTGCTGCACTTCGTGGCGCTCTGCGGCGACTCGGTGCCGGTGGAGTGGGCGGTGATGCCCGTCAGCCATCCCAACTGGGACTGGGGCGAGAACCTGCAGGAGAGCAAGCGCGTGATCCGCTGGGTGGTCGACCGGCTGCGCGCGGACATCCCCGGCCCACCGGCCGGCGGCGCCCACGACTGACGCCCGCCTTGAACCGCCGCGGCCGCTTCGCTATCCTCCGGGCTTCGTGACGCCGTTCGGGGGAGGAAGCATGGCGACCATCATCGAGTGCGTGCCCAACTTCAGCGAGGGACGCAACCGCCGCATCATCCAGGCCATCGCCCAGTCCGTGCGCGACACGGACGGCGCCACGCTGCTGGACGTGGACGCCGGCGCGGACTTCAACCGCACCGTCTACACCTTTGTTGGCAACCCCGACGCGGTAGTTGAGGCAGCCTTCAACGCCGTGCGCACGGGTCTGCAGCTCATCGACATGACCCGCCACACGGGTGAACACCCGCGGCAGGGCGCCGCGGACGTCGTGCCCTTCATCCCCATCCAGGACGCCACCTGGGAGCAGTGCATCGAGCTGAGCCACCGGCTCGGCAAGCGCGTGGGCGAGGAGCTGGGGATTCCCGTCTTCCTCTACGCCAAGAGCGCGCAGCGGCCGGAGCGCGTGGCGATGCCGGACATCCGCAAGGGCGAGTACGAGGCGCTGGAGGAGAAGCTGAAGCGGCCGGACTTCAAGCCGGATTACGGGCCGCAGGTCTTCGTGCCGCGCAGCGGCGCCATGGTGACGGGCGCGCGACAGTTCCTGATCGCCTACAACATCAACATGAACACGGCCGTGAAGGGGAAGGCGCACGGGATCGCGCTGGACATCCGCGAGAGCGGGCGCGCGAAGCGCGACGAGGCCGGCGAGATCGTCCGCGACGCCGACGGCCGCGCCGTGAACCAGCCCGGCACGCTGCCCACCACCCAGGCCGCGGGCATGATGTACGACGCCCGCACGGCCCAGGTGAGCATGAACCTGCTCGACTACACGAAGGTCGGCCTGCATCACGCCTTCGAGGAGGTGAAGCGCCAGGCCGCCCTGCGCGGCGACGGCCTCGGCGTCACCGGCAGCGAGATCGTCGGCGTCGTGCCCAAGCAGGCGCTGCTGGACGCCGCGCGCTTCCACTGCGAGGACACGGGCGCCAAGCTCCCCACGAGCGAGGTCGCGCAGATGAACCTGGCCGTGGAGTACCTCGGCCTCAGCGACCTCTACCCCTTCAAGCTCGAGGAGAAGGTCATCGAGGTGATGCTCGAGGGCGGCACCGTGTCGCCCAAGGCACTGCCGCCCGAGCCGCCCGGTCCGCTCATGGGCCTCGGCGTGGCGGAGTTCACCGAGGTGCTGGCCTCCAGCTCGCCCGCCCCCGGGGGCGGGTCGGTGTCGGCGCTGGCCGGCGCGCTGGCCGCTGGCCTCGCCGCGATGGTGGCGCGCCTCACCCGCGGCAAGCAGTACGCCGCGGTGGAGGGCGAAATGGCCGACCTCTGCAAGGAGGCCGACGCCCTGCGCGAGCGCCTGGAGAAAGCGGTGGACGAAGACACCGAGGCCTTCAACCAGGTCATGGCCGCCTTCAAGCTGCCGCGGGACACGGAGGCCGAGCAGGCCGCCCGCGCGGAGGCGATCCAGGAGGCCACCAAGGGCGCCACGCGCGTGCCCTACGCGGTGATGGAACTGGGCCTCGAGGCGTTGCGCTTCTGCGAGAGGGTTGCGGAAGTCGGCAACACGAACAGCGCCAGCGACGCCGGCGTGGGCGCCCTGCTGGGGCTGGCCTGCGTCCGCGGCGCCTGTTTCAACGTGCGGATCAACCTGAAGGCCATCGACGACGAATCCTTCGCCGAGGACTGGCATCGCAAGGCGCGGGCGTTGTATACTGACGCCCAGGCCGTTCACGACCGGGCACTCGCCCACATGGAACGGAACCTGTAAACACGCACAAGGCCGCCTCCGGCGGCCATCTTGGCCCCAGGCGGCGGCCGCCGAACCAGGGCCAAGCGGGGTGAGCAGAAAAGGGGCGACGCCGTCAGCGCGTCGCCCTTGCTCTTTGTGGGGCCTCGCCTACTTCGCCGCCTCCTGCCAGTAGCGCCGCGTGGGCGACCACTCCGACAGCCAGTCCATCGTGACGCGCGCCCGCACCCGCGCGTAGTGCCAGCCGGTGGTGTCCACCGGCAGCGTGAGCGCGGTCTCGGTGGTGGTCCGGTGATAGATCGGCGACAGGAAGTCGGGCCGGCGATCGAGCTCGAAGATGTAGTCCGCCGCGGTGGCGAGGCTCGACCAGGCGAACTGCACGGGGGAGCCCGTCACCACCGCGTCCTCCACCGGCGCGAGCACGCTCGGGATGGCGGCGGGCCCGGGCGCCACGCGCACCGTTTGCGCCACCGACGTCAGCGGGTTGTCGTCGATCGCCCGCCCGCGCGCCTGCAGCAGGTGTGCGCCGCCATCGCTCCAGGGATCGGTGTTCCAGCTCAGCGTGACCGGCGGCGCGCCACTCGCGGTGGCCACGGTGCCGTCCACCTCGATCCAGGTCTCGGCCACCAGCTCGGGATGCCAGGTGACGACCCGCACGCCCACCGTGCCCGCGACCGCGGCGTCCGGCGCGGGGGTCGTGACGCGCAGGGCGGTCGGCGGGACGAAGACCGTCAACGGACTGGACTCGCCGCAGTTGCCGGCGGCGTCCCAGGCGGAGGCGACGAGTCGCAGCGTGTCGCGCGCGGTCCCCGCGAGGTCCACGGGGATCGTGTAGGGGAGCGTGACGTCCTCGCCCAGGGAGTCGCCGTCGGCGGTGGCGGACACGCGGATGACGGCCTCGTCGTCGATGGCGGCGATGGCCAGCGTGTCGCGCTCGGCGAGCATGGAGCTGTCGGGCAGGTCGATGAAGAACACCAGGGGCGCTTTGGAGTCGGCCGTGGGGGCCGACTCGGGCGCGCGTCCGCAGCCGGCGAGCAGGGCGCCGGTGAGAACGAGCCACGAACTGATCACGCGCGATGCCGGCAAGGAAACCCCCGTCTCCGTCCACATCCACGGGCCTAGGAACAGCAGGGGGGTACCATACAATTATAGTGGCACGAGAGGGCCGGCGCCAAGGGAACTTCGCGCCCTTGATTTCCCCGCCCGGCTGATCTATTCCAGAGGGGTCGTCAGACCGAAAGGACCGCCATGCCCGCGCCCAAGGATCCGCTGCACGCCCACGTCGACCGCCTGATGGCCGAGCGCAAGCTCGACGCCCTGCTGCTCACCGGTAACACGCCCGAGAGCCCGTCCTTCTGGTACCTCACCAGGAGCCAGAAGCTGGAGGCCGCGACCCTGCTCTGGAAGCGCGGGGGCAAGAAGCTGCTCATCGTGGGCGACATGGAGCGCGACAACGCCGCCAAGACAGGCCTGGACTGGATCGCCCGCAGCAAGACGCCCTACACGAAGCTCGTCCGCGGGGCCAAGAAGCCCGGCGACGCCGAGCTGGCCTGGCTGGCCTGGGTCCTCAAGAAGGGCCGCGCCAAGGGCCGCGTGGCGCTCTACGGGAGCGCCGGCCTCGAGACCGCCGTGAGCTGGCTGCCGCGGGCCAAGCGGGCCTTCACGGAGGCGGGCTGCACGCTGGTGGTGGAGCAGAGCTCCGTGCTGGCCCGGGCGCGCGAGATCAAGACCGAGACCGAGATCGAGGCCATGCGCGCCGCCGGCGTGGGTACCTTCGCGGGCTTCGAGGCCATCCGCAAGGCCCTCGCCGCCTGCCACGCGCGCGGCAAGACCCTGCACACCGCGAGTGGCGAGCCGCTGACGATCCGCATGCTCAAGTCGGCCGCCGACCAGGCCATGGCCGCCCACGGGCTGGCCAACGTGCACGGCAGCATCGTGGCCCAGGGCGACGAAGCCGGCGTCCCCCACAACGCGGGCACCGACACGCGCACCGTGCAGGTGGGCCTGCCCATCGTCTGCGACATCTTCCCCAAGGACACCGCTACGGGCTACTTCTTCGACATGACCCGCACCTTCTGCCCCGGCGAGGCGACCGCCGCGCAGAAGCAGGCCTACGAGGACGTCCGCCAGGCCACCGTGCTGGGCTTCGAGGCCTACGAGCCCGGGCTCAGCTTCAAGGGTCTGCACGACCGGGTGGCGCACTTCCTCGCCGAGAAGGGCTACGAGAACCTCAGCACGCACCCGGGCACGCAGGTGGGCTTCTGCCACGGGCTGGGTCACGGGCTCGGCCTCGAGGTGCACGAGGATCCGTTCATCCGCGGCGGCAACGCGCCGCTGGAGCCGGGGATGGTGATCACCATCGAGCCTGGCATCTACTACCCCGAGAAGAAGCTGGGCATCCGCATCGAGGACGTCGCCGTGGTCCGCGACGGCTACCTGGAAAACCTCACGGACTACCCCACGGTCTTCGAAGTGCCGCTGCGCAAGGCGCCCTAGCGAGGACGATGGCCCAGCAACGCTTCTTCTATCCCGACGAGGCCAAGGGCGGCCAGGAGCGCGCGGTGCTGGTGGGCACCGTGCTGCCCGGCAGCGATCGCGACGACGAGGAGGAGAACCTCCTCGAGCTCGCGCGGCTGGCGCGGGCCGCCGGCGCGCGCGTGCTCCACGCGCTCATGCAGGAGCGCAGCGCGCCGGACGTGTCCACCTACATCGGCAAGGGCAAGGTGGAGGAGCTGGCGGAGCTCTGCCGCGAGCGCGAGGCCAACCTGATCATCGTCGACAACGAGCTGAGCCCGGTGCAGGCGCGCAATCTGGAGAAGCGCACGGACACGAACGTCTGCGACCGCACCGAGCTGATCCTGGACATCTTCGCGCGCCGCGCCCGCACGCGTCAGGCGCGCCTGCAGGTGGAGCTGGCGCAGCTCGAGTATCTGCGCCCGCGGCTGCGCCGCATGTGGGAGCACCTGTCGCGGCAGGCCGGCGGCATCGGCACCCGCGGCCCCGGCGAAACCCAGCTCGAGGTGGACCGCCGCCGCCTCGGCGACCGCATGGCCCAGCTCAAGCGCGAGCTGGAAAAGGTGGCGCGCGTCAGCGAGACCAAGGCGCGGCAGCGCCGCCGCCGGGCCTTCAGCGTGGCGCTGGTGGGCTACACCAACGTGGGCAAGAGCAGCCTGCTCAACGCGCTCACCGACGCCGGCGTCCTGGTGGAGGACGCCCTCTTCGCCACGCTGGACTCCACCACGCGCCGCCTCGACCTGGCCGACGGCGAGCCCGTGCTCCTCACCGACACGGTGGGCTTCGTGCGCAAGCTGCCGCACCACCTGGTGGAGAGCTTCAAGGCCACGCTCGCCGAGGTGCGCGAGGCCGATCTGGTCCTCCACGTGGCCGATCTGGCGGCGCCCGACCGCGATCGTCAGATCCACGCCGTCGAGGAGGTGCTGGGCGACCTGGACGTGGACCCCGAGCGCTGCCTCCGCGTCTTCAACAAGCTCGATGCCGCGGAGCCGGGGACCGGCGAGCGCCTCGAGGCGCGCTGGCCCGGCTCGCTGACCGTCAGCGCCAGCACCGGCGAAGGGCTCGACGCGCTCTGCGAGGCCATCCGGCAGCGCCGCCGGGAGGCCTTCCGGCAGACCGTCCTGTTCCTGCCCGTCAGCGCGGGGGCGTTGACCGCGCGGATCTACGGGGAGTGCGAGGTGCTGGACGTCCGCTACGAGCCCGAGGGCGCCTACTACCTGTTGCGGCTGCCGGAGCCCGCGCGGGCCCGCCTGCTGGCCGGCGGCGCCGAGGAGCGGCCCGAGCTGCTGGGAGGCTGGGAGCCTCTCGAGGCCGGCTAGGCGGGAACCCCATGGAGGGGGCGGTGTTCGTCTCCCCGCATACGCGGTGGGCCGCTCGGCCTTGCCCCGCCGGGCGTCGCCGGCTATCCTGGACGCTGCCCCCGCCGCCACCGATCCCTGATCCCCTCGGAGTCGCACCCGATGTTCAAGAGCCTCACACTCGCAGCACTGCTCGCGCTTCTCGCGGCCCCCGCCTTCGCGGATGACCCGCCCACCGTCTTCTGGAACGACGGCGAACCCGAGGTCAGCCTCGGCGTCTACTTCGACGCCGCCGGCCGGGACAGCGTCTGGGAAGGCGAGGTGCCCGACACGCTCACCGTCTACCTGATGATGTGGAACGGCAGCCGCCGCAACGAAGGCGGCATCCGCGCGCTCGAGTACATGGTGGAGCTGCCCTCCGGGCTGATGCTCATCCACGACGCGCTGCCCGACTACTCGAACCTGGCCATGGGGCGCGTCCTCACCGGCTTCACGCAGGCGGTGCAGGACAAGATCGGCGACGGCCTGCTCATCAACACGCTGACGCTGCTGCGCACGAGCGACATCGCCTACGACGCGCGGATCCGCATCCTGCCGCACCCCGACAGCGGCTATCTGCGCTACGTCCACGGCAAGGGCGGCCCGCGCAACGTGGACATGCACATGCTCGAGGCCCGCGACGGCCTCCTGAACCCCAAGCTTGCCGCGACCACGTTCAAGCCCATCCGCAGCCACTGACGGCCCTTGGCCGAAGTCTTGCACCGCCCATCCCTTCGGGGGTGGGCGCGCGTGCAGACGCCGCACTCCCCTGAACATGGAGGTCGGCCCCCGCGGGGGCCACAGCCGCAGCAGGGGGTGACGCCATGCGGCAAATCGCCGAGGACGCGGGTCTGTTCGAGACCACGCTCCTGGAGGCGCTGCCCTTCGGCCTCCTGCTCCTCGACGCCGCCGGCCGCGTTCGCCGCGCCTCGCCCCGCTTCGCGGAACTCACCGGTTGTTCGCAGGACGTCCTGGAACAACTCGACACGCTGCGCAACGCTCCGGTGCTGGTGGAACTCGGGCTGGCGCCGGCCGTGGCGCGGCTGCTCGAGACCGGGCAGGACTTCAGCCTGGACCAGGCGCCCGGCGTGGCCTTCGCCGGCTCGCGACACTTCCTGCGTTTCACCGGGCGCTGCCTGCGCGAGGACGGCGTCCTGCGCGGAGCGCTCGTGGTGGCCGAGGACATGACCGCCCTGGGCGATCCCAGCGGCCGCCTCAAGTCGAGCCTTGGACAGCTGCGCCGCGTCATGCTCGGCGCCGTGGAGGCCATGAGCAGCATGGTCGAGCGGCGCGACCCCTTCGTGGCCGGCCATCAGCGGCGCGTGGCCCAGCTGGCGGTGGCCATCGGCGGCGAGCTGGGCATGGACGCCTTCGCCCTCGAGGGGCTGCGCATCATGGCCTTGCTCCACGACATCGGCAAGGTGGGCGTGCCGGCCGAGATCCTCTGCAAGCCCGCGAGCCTGAGCCCCGCCGAGCGCGCCATGGTGCGCAAGACGCCGCAGACCGGCCAGCGCATCCTCAAGCGCGTGGAGTTCCCCTGGCCGGTGGCCGAGGCCATCGGCCAGCACCAGGAGCGTCTCGACGGCAGCGGCTACCCGGACGGCCTCAGCGGCGAGGCGATCCTGCCCCAGGCGCGCATCCTCGCGGTCGCCGACACGGTGGAGGCCATGCTCACCTATCGGCCCTACCGGCCGGCGCATCCGCTGGAGACCGTGCTCGCCACGCTCGCCGAGCAGCGCGGACGGCAGCTCGACCCCGAGGTCGTGGACGCCTGCCTGCGCCTCTTCCAGCGCGGCTTCACCTTCGAACCGATCTAGTCCTACTTCAGCAGCAGCAGCTTTTGCGTGGCCTGCTGCCCCGCCGCCTCCACCTTCGCGAAGTAGACCCCCGCGGCGACCGGCCTGCCGCGCTCATCGCGGCCGTCCCACTGCCACTCGGCCACGCCGAGCGGACCTGGCGCCAGCTCGACCTGCCGCAGCGAGCGGCCGAGGACGTCCAGCACGCGCAGCGAAGCGCGCCGCGCCCCCGGCGCGCGCAGGCGCAGGGTCACCGAGGGATTGAAGGGATTGGGATGGGCGCTGAGCCGCAGGCCGCCGACAGCCGGCGCGAGCTCGGCGCTCACCAGCGAGCCCGTCACCGGCGCCGGCCAGCCGAGGATCGAGACGCTGGCGAGGTAGTCGAGGCGGCGGGGATCGGCCAGGGCGAGGTCGCGCAGGGCGTGGAAGGCCACCTCCTGGTGAAAGCGATCGCCGCGCAGGCTGCGCCGGGCCGCGAGCGACTCGGCGTAGAGCATGTGCTCGCCCACGGGACGGCTGTGCTTGTGCCCGACCACGGCGATGGCGCAGGCGCCGGGCTCGGCGTCGGCGTCGTGGAAGAGCCAGTCCATGAAGAGCGCGCCCGCGCCGCTTGCCGGCACCGAGAGCCGATCCCAGGCGGTGCTGCAGCAGACGAGGTTCAGCACGTAGGCTCGATCCGGCCAGTCGGCGAGGTCGTAGCCGCCGAGGCGAAGGAACTTGCCCGGCAGCAGGTCCTGGCCCGATTCGGCGCCGAAGGCGAAGAGCTCGCCCACGCCGGCGGCCATGGCATCGCGCAGGGCCGCGGCCTTGGCGGGAGTGTCCACGCAGGGATCGCCGTCGGGCACGTCGTCGGGATCGAGCACCGCCACCGGCATGCCGGTGCTTGCCAGAGTGTCCGCGAGGGCATGGTTGAGCGCGGAGATCGCCGGATGGTCGAAGCAGTGGTAGCCGCCGGCGCCGTCGTAGAGCTTTTCCGAATGGCCGTCGATCACGAGCGCGCCGTCGCCCCCGCGGGTCTCTCCGCTGTAGTAGCGGAGCGCGTTGCGCACGGCGACCCTCTCGCTGTGCGAGAAGTCGAGCTCGCCGGCCACCAGCTCGGGGTAGACGGGCACGCGCGTCCACGGCAGGTCGGGGATCTGGTCGCCGTCGAGGTCGAAGATCAGCGCGTCGGAGTAGTCCGACCAGCCCAGTTCGATCCCGCGGACCACGGGTCCGCCGGGGGCGAGCTGGTCCGAGTGGCCGACGATCACCACCAGCGGCGGATGCCCCCAGCCCTCGGCGGCATTCGCCGCCGTCACGGCCGCCGCGATGTCGTGGCAGTCGGTCGGGGCCGACGAGGCGCCGAGCACGAGCTGCGACGAGAGTTGCCAGCGCGCGAGCAGCTCCTGGGCGACGAGATCCGCGTGCTCGAGGCAGCGCGCATCGGCGGAGTAGATGACCACGTCCAGCGCGATCGGGTTGGCGATCAGCTCCGCCGCGGGAACGATGGGCAGCGGCGCGCCGCGTCCGGCGCGCCGCGCGTCGAGACGCTGCCGCAGCAGCGCGCGCGCATCCGCCCCCGGGGGCGGGCGAAGCCGTGCGGTGGCCGGGGCCAGGCGACGCGAGTAACGCTGCCGGCCGAGGCGATCGAAGCCCAGCAGCCAGAGCGGCTCGTCCACCGGCAGGTCGGCGACGAGATCCAGCGGCCCGCAGTCGTCCTGCCCCCGGGCGGCGAAGCGCGCCGAGCGGCGCAGCGTCCAGGCCGCGTCGCGCAGCTCGATCCGGGCGAGGCCGCAGGGGGCGTCCTCGGGCGAGAGCGCGGCGTCGAGGGGCGTGCCCGCGGCCGCGGGGTAGATGGGGACGTAGTCGCTCACCACCGCGGGCGCGCTCATGTTGCCGCCCCAGTCCACCGCGACGATGTGGTAGTCCCCGGCGAGGCCGGCGTAGAAGGTGATCTCCGCGCTCGTCGCCGGGGGGAAGGACTCCGCGCCCAGGCCCGGGAAGCCCTCGGCGTTCCAGTCGTAGAGCTGGGGCGCCTCGCCCGGGGGCGTCTGCGCCACGCGCAGATAGGCGATGCCC
Source organism: Candidatus Latescibacterota bacterium (assembly GCA_020633725.1). Taxonomy (NCBI): domain Bacteria; kingdom Pseudomonadati; phylum Candidatus Latescibacterota; species Candidatus Latescibacterota bacterium. The sequence continues at coordinate 32,794 of JACKDC010000006.1, read as the reverse complement.
GAACTGGGGTCGCTCGCGTTCACGCGGATGACATCCCCGCCGTCCGGCTGCACCTCCACCGACAGGATGGACGGCAGATCCACCGCGCCCCGCGCCTCGAACCACGTGTAGCTCTCGCCGCTGCCGCAGCCCTGGGCGCCGCGCTGCGTGCGCGGGTAGAAGTAGCAGCCGTCGCAGGGCGCGCCCAGGGGCGGCAGGTCGTTGTGGATCGCGTACTCGCTGTCGGCGGTGATGTCCCACGCGCCATCCCTCACCCACACCGGCAGCTGCAGCGCCTCGTAGCAGTACTCCACCAGGCCGTCGCAGCGCAGCGCGTCGATGTCGCCGATCGAGCCGTCCCAGACGCCGTTGCTCAGGTCGGGCACGAGCGCGTCCAGCGTGTTGAACTGCCCGTCGTGGATGCAGAAGGTGGGATAGGCAGTGCCCTCGAGCTCGAGGCCCAGCGCCGCCAGCTGCCGCCGATCGGCGTAGCTGCAGTCGGGACGCCAGGTGGCGCCGAAGTCGGGCCCGAAGTCGTCCAGGTCCACCTGCCGCGCCGAGGGGATGTAGCCCTCGACCACCTGGATGTCCGGTTCGGCCCACGCTCCCGGCACGACGCCCACGACGATCCCGCAGTGGTCGTAGCAGGTGTCGACACAGCCCAGCGAGATGCCGCGGACGGCCACGTCGCCGAGTTCATAGGCGTCGACGGCGGCGGCCGTCGCCGGCGTGAGCAGCGCGAGCAGGGCCACGACGACGGGGCGCCGCGCGCGGATGAGACGTAACGTTTGCATGCCGTGGATTCACTCCAGCAGCGAGACGGCCTCCAGCCGGGACTGCAGCGCGTCAGCCTGGGCGCGCGTCAGCCCCAGGGCGCGCAACGCATCCGCGCGCTCCTCCAGGGACTCGCCGGGTCGCGAGAGGTCGGCGTGGGCGGGGGCGTCCCGCAGGATCACGTCGATGAAGGCGGCCCGCAGGGACGGACAGGCCGGCTTCGGGTGCGCCAGCAGGTAGTCGAGCGCGGGGAAGGGGCCGAGGCGCGCGGCCAGCCGCTGGAAGTGGGGCGCCATGCGGCAGTCCGCGTCCGCGGCCAGGGACTCCGCCAGCGCGGGCCAGCAGACCTCGACGCGCGGCGCGGGCAGGGGCTTGGCGGGATCGTCCGGGAGACGCGCGCTCAGATCGAAGAGCGCGCAGAGCTCGGTGTAGCCGGCCTCCGCCTGTCTTGCGATGGCGATGGCGCGCATCACCTCCGCGTCGCGGGTGTGCTCGGCGATGCGCAGCAGCCGCGGCACGGGGTCCTCCGCGCGCGCGATCGCGTAGATGAGCGGCTTGATCGCCCCGTCCACGCGTCCGCGCCAGGCCGGCGCGAGGAAGAGCGCCGTGTAGTCGTCGGCGACCCGCGTGGGCGCGAGCGTGGGCAGGCTGCGGGCCAGGGCGCTGCGCGCGGCGGGGGTCCGCGCGCGGTCCCAGGCGTCGAAGAGAACGCCGTAAAGCGAATCGCCGAAGGCCGGCTCGAGACGCGGCGGCTGGCCGTCGCGGCGGGCGTCGGCCCAGAGGCGGCGGATCTCCCCGTGCAGACGCAGCGCCGCGTCCTCTTCGCCGTCGCGACCCAGGTTTGCCAGCAGCTCGCGCGCGCTCAGGCGCAACGCCTCGCGCATCGCGCTGCCGTCAGCACCGGCCCCGCTGGACGCCATGGGCGCCAGCAGGGCCAGGATCATCGCACCGAGTCCGATCAGGCGGGGCACGGTGATTCGCATGGCGGCTCCTTCGTCCAGAGCGCTCAGTAGAGCGACTTCAGCCTGGACATCGTGATGTGCGTCGGCGGCTGGTTCTCCTCGCGGTCCTGGACCGGCGGGCTGACCATCGCCAGACCGAGGGTGAGGGCCAAGAAGGTGAACACGACGATGGAAGTGCTGTGCATGGCAGCGCGCTCCTTCTTCGAACGGTCGAGGAGGGGCGGCGAGCCGCGGGGGACGGGACGGCGGCCGTGGCGGCCATCGCAGCTAGCGTGCCAGCGCGGCGGAGGGGCGCGGACGTTGGAAACGCGTCGGTTGCGTGAGGAGCGATCCCGGTGCGCGCGCGGCGGGCGACGGTCCACCGTCGCAGCGACCGGGCAGCCGGACGCCCCTAGTCGCCGGCGGCGGGATCGGCTTCCACGGTGACGAGGGCCTCGTCGCCGCTGTCGTCGGCGTCCTTCGCGTCCTCCACGACCAGCTCGGGACCGGCGGAGCCGGACAGCAGATCGGCCACCGCGAACGCCCGGCCGGCGGCGCTGCTGAGGTCGATCGTGGGCTGGTCGTCGTGGGCGAGCAGCACGCCCGCGGCGTCGCGCGTCACGCGGACGAGCGGACGGTCCGGCTGCTCGCCGGCGCGCACCACGATGGCGCGGGAGCCGTCGTTCAGGGTGACGCGGCTGCCGGGCGGATAGAGACCGAGCGCGCCCACGAGCGCACGCAGGGCCCCGGGGTGGAAGGCGCCCGGGTCGGCGAGCATGATCTCGAAGGCGCGCAGGGGCGTCACCGACTTCTTGTAGGGGCGCACGGCAGTGAGCGCCTCGAAGACGTCGCAGGCCTGCAGAAGCGCCGTGGCCTCGCCCTGCACGGCCCAGCCGGGGACGTCCGGGTAGCCGCGCAGGTCGTGGCGCACGTGGTGGCCCCAGGCGGTGCAGACCGTGGTGCTCGACGCGTCGCCGCTCTCGATCAGGATCTTCGCGCCGGCGTCCGGGTGGATGCGCATGATGCGCAGTTCGTCGGCGTCCAGTCGCCCGGCCTTGTAGAGGATCTCGGCCGGCACCTTGGCCTTGCCCACGTCGTGCAGCAACCCGGCGGTGGCGAGTTCGCCGAGCCGCGGCCGCGGCAGGCCCATGTGCTGTCCCACGAGGACGCAGAGCAGCGCCACGCGCACCGAGTGCCCCACGGTGTAGCTGTCCGAGTCGGTGTAGCGGACGAGCTGCATCATGTCCGTGAAGCCCGCCTCGGTGGCGCCGAGAAAGCGCTCGCTGGCCGTGCGCGCCCCGGCGATGTCCACGGCGTGGTCGCCCGTGGCGCGGCCGTGGCTCGTCTCCACCACCTCGAAGAGCGACTGGTAGACCGGGATCAGGTCGGCGAGCTCGTCGACGCCCTCGGCGTCTTCCTCGTCGCCGCCGCCACTTCCTCTGCCCTTGTGCCCGAACCAGTCCTCGTCTTCGTAGCGGGGCGACAGCTCGATGTTGCGCACGCCGCGTGACGCGAGCAGCTCGCGGGCCGCCACGAGTCCGCCGTCCAGGGGTTCGCCCTGCTCAACCGCGATGGTGAAGAGCGTCGACAGCTCCGCGGCATCCACGCCGCGGCGGAAGAGCAGGCCGCCGCTGCTCAGGCGATCGAGCGAGGACGCGATCTTGTGTCCCACGATGGACGCGCCGAGCAGCATGCGCCCCTCGTGGATGAGCCGGCCTTCCACCGCGCCGAGGAAGAAGTCCGCGCGCTTGGCGGCGATCTCCTGGCCGAGGTCGCGGGCGAGCTCCTGCGCGCAGCTGCGCACGTTGGGGTGCTCGGCGAAGTAGAGCGCGCGCTGGGCGATGCCGCGGGCGAGCAGGGTGACGAGAGCGTCGACGCGCGCGTTCATCGCGAGACCTCCGCGTGGCTCGCGCCGTGGGCACGGGTGGACGGGCGACGGGACTGCAGGCGCTCGGCCTGCCTGCGGGCGGTGGCGGGCCACGCCGACAGGAACAGCAGACGTCGCTCCGTCTGGATGCTGGCGAGCAGCGCGTCGGCGTCGCCGGGGGGCGCCGCGGCCAGGGCGGCCAGGGCGTCGGCGACCTCGGGGCGCTGACGCTCCCGGCGCGGCAGGCGCTGCAGTGCGCGCAGGGCCAGCGTGGCGGCCTCCTGGGCGCGGGCGGCGTGGTTGTCGTCGCCGTCGAGCAACAGGCGGTAGTACTCGCGATACTGCGGACGATACGCGCCGAGCAGCGCCAGCAGCCCGGCGTGGGGAGCGGGCAGCGGCGGCGTGGCGGCCAGGAGGGCGTCGCGCAGCAGCGGGCCCATGCTCGCGCTGCGGGAGCTGGCGAGGAGGACGAAATGCAGGTCGCGCAGCTCGGGCCGCAGCGGCTGGACGATGGCCACCGGCAGCGGACGGGACTGCAGCGCGGGGCGCGCCTCCAGGCGCGTGACCGCCCGTGCGCGCGCCTCGGCGGGGAGCGCGAGGGCGGCCTCGCCGTCGAGGCCGCGGATCTGGGCGAGCCCGGCCGGCACCAGCTCGCGCAGGATCGCGTCGGCCAGATGCGGCCACAGGCCCTCGCGGCCCGCGGCGTTCACGCCTCGGGCCAGCGCGGCCAGCACGCGCTCCAGCAGCTCCGGCTGCGCGGCGAGCGGCTCGAGGACGAGCGGGAGCAGGGCGTCGGCGCGGTCCAGGTCGCCGCCCTCGAGCAGGTCCTCGGCGGCGGACACCACGGTCTGCAGCTCGTGGAGACCGAGTTCGCGCGCGAGCACCCGCGGGAGAATGTGCCGCGCGCGCTGGGCGTGGGGGACGTCCTCCTCGGTCTGCGCGAACTGAAGCAGCAGCGCGAGCCACTCGGGCTGACAGGGGCCGAGCTGCTGGCCCTCGAAGGGCAGCGCGGGATCGAGCGTCTTCACCTTGGCGACGAGATCCGCGGGGCCGAAAGGCGCGTCGACGCGGTCGCGGCGCGTGTGCGCCGCCTCGTCGGGCCTGGGCGTCACCGGATGGGGCAGGGCCTCGGGCACGACGTCGCCCGTGAGGGCATCGAAGAGCCGCGTGGCGCGGGCGGTGAGTCGCTCCTCGAGCGTCTCGGCGGCATGGCCCTGCCCGCCGATGTGCGGGTTGCTCACGGCGGGGTAGGCCCCGACGAGCGCGGGAGCGTCTTCGTGGCCGCCCACGCCAGCCCTGCCGAGCCCGCCGGGTCCGCCGCCGGGATTCCCCGTGGGGGCGCCCAGACCCGGCGCGGACGCGCCGGGACTGCCGAAGCTGCGCAGGCTGATGCTCACGCCGGCCGGCAGCGGCGGCAGCTCGGCGCGCTGGAAGCCGATGGCGCGCTCGGTGATGCGATGCGTCTCCTGCAGCAGGGACAGCGTGCGGTGCAAGGCCTCGGGGGACAGCTCGGTGGAGAGGACCATGCTCTCCACGCCGATGCCCACGAGCAGGGGATAGAGCCGGCTCCGCGCCACGCGCTCGGTGGACTGGACCTGTCCCTCGTGGGCCAGGCGGTCGTCGCGGCCCACCTCGACGCAGAAGGTGCCGTCGCCCCGCGACACCTGCCGCATGGCGGCGCGCCAGAGCTCCACGGCCTCGAGGAAACGGGAGTTCCCTGCAGGGTACAGCGAGGCGATGGCCATGAGGCGATCCCATGCATTCAGCAGGGTCTCGTCTCGGCTTGCAAGAGCCGGCTGCGCGCTCTCATCGCCGCTGGGCGGTCGGTTGACGTCCCGATCGGGGCGCAAGCTGTCGCGTCCTTTCGCCATGTGCCCGCGCGCGGTGGCAGGAGTCGCCCCATGCCACCGCGCGTGTGGTTTCCCATCAGGGGATATGCAGGGTCGCGGCCACAGCAGGCGATGTCTCGACTTTGTTGCAAAACCTGATGGGCCGGCCGCTCACTTGACCAGCGCGACCCGCGTCGCCTGACGCAGATCCCCGGCCGTCACCACGGCGAGGTAGATGCCCGAGGCGACCGGGTTGCCGTCGGCGTCCTCGCCGCGCCAGGTCGCCTGCTGGCGGCCCGCGTCCAGGGTCCGATCCAGCAGCCGCCGGACGAGCCGGCCGCGCGTGTCGACGATGTCGACGTGGGTTCGAGCCGCCCGGGGAAGATCGAAGTACACGGTGGTCGCGGGGTTGAAGGGATTCGGCGCGGCCTGCACGGCGAGCTGCGAGGGCGCAGGGGTGGCGTCGTCGACCGGCGTGGTCAGATCCAGCGTGTGGACCTGGAGCTTGTCGATGCGCATCGCGCCGTCGAAGTCCGCGTCGAAGTCGCAGCCGAAGACGAGGCGCCCCACCTCGCGGTCGGTGATGCCGTGGTTCGCGCGGTGCAGGATGCGCGCGTTGTCCCACCAGACGCTGAACTCGTCGCGGTCGGGCTCGAAGGCCATCTCCACGTGGATCGGCACTCCGAAGGCGCAGCTGTGGACGACCCAGGTCTGGCCGTTCGCGTCCTTGAGGAAGACCTGGCCCGCGCTGTTGATGGTGATGTTGAGGAAGATGCGCGTCGAGGAGCCCTGCTCGCGGACGTAGATCACGTAGCCGTCGGGCGTGTCGAGGGTCATCCAGAAGGAGACGGACAGGGGCGTGGTGGGCTCGGCGCCGCCGAGGAATTCCCAGCGCGTGGAGGCGACGCCGACGTCCGATCCGTCCGGGATCAGGAGCGCCTTGTTGCCGAGGGGCATCCCCACTTCGACCGTGGGCACGCAGCCGCCGATGGCGATGGGCTCGCCCTGCTCCGCGCCGCCCGTGCCGATGGGCTGGCCGGCCGCATGCGAACTGAAGTCCGCGTGCAGGATCTCGGAGATCGCGCCGGGCCGCCAGGTCCAGGACGGCGCGTCGAAGCGCAGGGAGCCGGCGGTGTCGCCGTCGTCGCGGTGGCCGACGACGAGCGTGCCCAGGCCCTCGTCCACGACGCCGTGCGTGCCACCCACCACGACGGGCGCGCCGTTGAAGCTGAAGTTGTAGATGCCGCCGTCCATGTCGAACTCCCACTCCAGGTCGCAGGGGACGCCGATCGGGTAGAAGCCGATGGTCGTGGGGGTGAGGTCGTCGGCGTCGCGCCAGGAGACGTTGCCCGCCGCGTCGAAGAGCAGCACGAAGAAGGTGGGGCCTACGGGGTCCTCGTTGCGCAGCACGACGCGGTACTCGCCGGGGTACTCCAGCTCCAGTTCGCAGGAGATGAAGAGCTTGCCGTCGCGGACGGCCAGGCCGTCGCGCAGGGTCCAGTAGAGCTCGTCCAGGCCGTTCAGCTGGGTGTCGGGTAGCTGGATCGAGTTGTCGCCGGGGTTGTCCTGATAGACGACCTCGTTGCCGTAGTCGTAGGGGCCGGGCACGGGCTCGCCGAACAGGGCGCCGCGGCGGTCGAGCTGGCTGCCCACGGCGCGGGCGTCGAAGTTGGCGTCCAGCATGATGATGCGGGCCGCGGCCGTGTCGGCCAGGAGCAGCGCGGCCAGGGCGGCGATCAGGAGGATCGATTTCAGGGGTCTCATGGTTCACCTCGCGGTTGGGGGGTACATCCCTTTACGCGAGGTTTGGCCGCGAACCGGACCACGGCATTTCCGACCGGGGGCCGCGCTACCGGGCCCGCGGCTTCTCGTAGTTGCCGAACGCGTGCCGAGGCAGGAAGCCGCAGGATCGGTAGAGCGCGCGGGAGGCCTCGTTCTTGCCCTCGTTCACGACCTCCGCGCTCTCCAGGCCCAGCCCGCGCATGTGATGCAGCACGGTGAGGAGCAGCGCCCGCCCCAGGCCGAGGCGCCGGTAGCCCGAGTGGGTGCCGACCGGCTCGAACAGGCCGCGGCGGTTGAGGGCGTCGTGCCAGGTCAGGGTGAAGGCCGCGAACTCGCCGTCCGGCGCGACCACCACGAACTCCCGCTCGGCGGCGTAGCCGGGCGACTCCATGACGCGGCGGTAGACCTCGGGCGTCCAGGGCACGCCGAAGGCGGCCTTGTGCACCGCGGCCAGGCCGGCCGCGTCCTCGACACCGCGGGCGGCGCGCACGGTGTAGCCCGCCGGTAGCGTCGGCTCGTCCAGCGCGGTCAGCGCGATGCGATTGACCACCCAGGGCGGGTCGCCGTCGGGGGTCCAGCCGCGGTCGGCCAGATAGCGCTCGAGGGGCGCGTCGCCGCGATAGGCGGTGGCGACGATGCGATCGCCCGTGATGTCGTGGCGGTCCATCAGCTCGAGCAGGCGGGCCTCGGCGAAGTCCATGACCTCCCACTCGAAGTCGCTCCCCTTCAGGTCGGGGCGCAGCTGGACGTCGGACTCCCGGTGGCGAGGGCCGGCGAGCACCCAGGCCGCCACGCCGTCGGCGTCCTCCCAGATCGACACGACGTCGGCGGTGTCGTACATCCGGTTGCCGTTGAACATGTGGTGGGGGATGTCGCCGGGGTGCAGGTAGCCGAAGCCGTCGGTGACGGCCGCGGCGCGGGCGTTGAACTGCTGCAGAAGGGCGACGTCGGACGCGTCACGGTAGGGTCGGCGCTGCATCTGCGCTCCTTTGGCGGAGTGCGGGCGATCATCGGCACCCTAGCGGCCCGCGCTGGGCGGCGCAAGCGCTGCGGGCGCGGGCCCGCCCCCCAGCGCCGCGACGCCCTTCACCTCCAGCAGCACCTCGCCCAGCTCGGCCTTCGCCACGCCGCTGATCCTGAACGGCCCCGGCCCGCGCAGGCGGCGGGCGAGGCGGTCGTAGTCGTCGGGGTAGAGCACGGCCTCGAAGATGCCGGTCTCGTCGGAGAAGGTGATGAAGGACATCAGCCGACCGTCCTTCTCGGTGCGCGTGCGCTTGCCCGCCACCTTCACGCCCAGCAGCTCCATGCGCCCCAGGGTGACGCTCTCCGTGCCCGCCACCGCCTCGCCGCGCGCGGCCAGGTCGCGGGCGCTGGGGAGCCCCGCGCGCGCCGCGCGGAAGGCCGGCGAGAGCAGGAGCGGGTGCAGCGAGGGCGAGAAGCCGAGGCCCTCCAGCTCCAGGCGGCCGCGGGCGCGCAGGATCGCGGACGCGTCTCCGGCGGCGGGCCAGGCCAGGGGGGCGAAGGCCTCGGCGTTGGCCTTGGCGCCGGTGGCGTCCTGCCAGAGCGTGGCCAGCGCGCCGAGCAGCACCGAGCGCGCGGGCGTGCCGTGTTCGGGGCTGCCGTCCACGGGCAGGTCGTCGAGCGCGCCCACGCGCACGAGCCGCGCCAGCTCGTAGCGGCGCGGCGCTTCGGCGCCGTTTGCCCGCGCGCGCTCCACCAGCTCGCGCAGGGTGACGAAGGGACGTCGCGCGGCGGCATCCGCCAGCCAGTCCAGCGCGGACTGACGCACGCCCTGCACGAAGGACAGCCCGATGCGAACCCGCCCCCGGGGGCGGGCGGCACGCAAGGGCGGCACGCCGGCATCCCCCGCGGGATCCGGCGCCGGGGCGCCCGCCGTGAAGCCCAGCGTGCGCAGGGTGCCGGCGTTGACGTGCGGCGGCAGCAGCTCCAGGTCCAGGCGCCTCGCCTCCTCGACGTACTCCGCCGTGCTGTAGTAACCCCCGCGCTCCTCGATCACCGCGGCCATGAACTCCGCCGGGTAGTGCGCCTTCCAGTAGGCCGACTCGAAGCTCTCGCGCGCGAAACTCGCGCTGTGCGCCTTGCAGAAGGCGTAGCCGGCGAAGCTCACCACCTGGCGGCCCAGCTCCTTGGCCACGTGGCCCGCCCGCTCCGGGTCCTCGCCGGCGGCCTCGAGCCGCGCGAGCGCCGCTTCGAGGAAGCGCCGCGCGAACTCGTTGGGATCGCCGCCGCCCTTGTTCGACATGATCTTGCGAAAGCGATCGGCCTCGCCCAGGCTCATGCCGCCCATGACCTGCAGCACGCGCATCACCTGCTCCTGGTAGATGAGACAGCCGTAGGTGTCGCGCAGCACGGGCTCGAGCAGCGGGTGCAGCACGCTCACCGCCTCCTCGCCGCGGTGGCGCATGAGGTAGCTGCGCTTGCCGCCGTAGTTGCTCACGCCGGGGCGGATGATCGAGCTGAGGGCGGTGAGCGTCTCGAAGTCCTCGCAGCGGGCCTGCCGCAGGATCTGCATCATGATGGGACTCTCGATGTAGAAGCAGCCCTCGCTCGCGCCGCGGGCGAGGAGGGCGCGGGTGGCGCCGTCGAGGAAGGGGTTCACCGCGCCGGCGGCCTCGCCGTGGGCGTTGCGGCGCGGCCCGCCCGCCGCGGCAAGGGGCGGATCGCCGGCCAGGCGCGGCGCGCGGCCGAAGTTGGCGCGCACGCGGGCGTGGGTGTCGTCGATCACGGCGAGGCCGCGCTGGCCGAGGACGTCCAGCTTCACCAGGCCCGCGGCCTCGACCGCGTGCATGTCCCACTGCGTGATCGCCAGGCCCTGTGCGCCCGGCTGCACCGGCACGAAGTGCGCGATGGGCCCCGGCGCGATGACGATGCCGCAGGGATGCGTCCCCAGGTGCTGGGGCAGGCCGTCCAGGCGCACGGCGAGGTCGAGGAGGCGGGGCCAGTCGCCGCGGGTGAGATCGAGGTGCCGCGTGCGCGGGTCCTCGGCGAGCTGCTCGCGCAGCGTGGCGCAGCCGCCCCAGCGCGGCATGAGCTTGATGATCGGGCCCCAGCGCTTCTCGTCCAGGCCCAGCGCCGCCACCAGGCGGCGGAAGGCGCCGCGCGGGCGGAAGGTCTGGTAGGTGCCGATCATGGCCGTCGACTCGCGCCCGTAGCGACGGAACGCGTAGTCGAGGATCTCGTAGCGCGCCAGCGAGCCGAAGTCGATGTCGAAGTCCGGCAGCCCCGCCCGCTCCAGATTGAGGAAGCGCTCGAAGGTGAGCCCGTGCTCCAGCGGGTTCACGTGCGTGATGCCCAGCGCGAAGGACACGAGGCTGCTGGCCGCGCTGCCGCGTCCCAGGCTGGCCAGGTGGCGGCTGCGCCCGTAGCGCACCAGATCCCAGGCGATGAGAAAGTAGGCCGACACCTCGCGGCGGCGGATCACGTGCAGCTCGCGGCGCAGCGCGGCGAGGGTGCGGCGCGCGCGCGGGGAGCTGTCGCCGGGGGCGAGGCCGAGCCGCTCGCGCAGGCCCTCGTGCGCGAGGCGGTAGAGGAAGGCGTCGGTGTTCTGCGGGCGGCCGTCGGGGCCGGGCGGCAGGGCGAAGCGTGGCGGGCGGGGACGTCCCAGCGGGATGCGCACCTGGCAGTCGGCGGCGATCGTGGCGGTGGCTTGGAGCGCGGCCTCGAGGCGGGGGTCGGTGAGGCGTGAGCCGCCCCCGGGGGCGAGGCCGAGGCTGCGGCGGAGGGCGGGTTCGTCCATGAGCCAGGCGCTGGGGGGCGCGGCGGCGCCGTCGGGGAGCTGGGTCACGACGCAGTTCATGCGCATGGCGCAGAGGAGGCGGTGGATCTCGTGGTCGTCGGCGTCGGCGAAGAAGGCGCCGGTGGTGACGACGGCCGGCAAGCCGAGCGAAGCGGCGAGCTGCAGGTTCGCCTGGAGGCGCAGGCCGTCCAGGATGGTGGCGCCGGCGCCCGCGCGCAGCTCGACGAAGAGGTGCGACTGTGCACGGGGTGCAAGCGAATGCAACAGGCCCTCGCCGGCCGTGATGACGTAGAGCTCGCCCGAGTCGAGGGCGGCGGCGAGGGCGTCCTCGAGCGAGAAGCCCTGGTCGTTGTGGCGCGCCGTGAGCAGCTCGCCCAGCAGACGGTAGCCCGCCTCGCTGCGGGCGAGCAGCGTGGCGCGGTGACGGGGGTCGCCCGGCCCGGCGGGACGCTCCCGCGCGAAACCGCCCAGCTCGCGCGTGGCGGGACCGAAGCGGGCGGGCTCGGGTTCGTCGAGGGCGAGGGCGCCCTGGACCGACGCCTCGCGACGCTGCCGCGGCCGCGTGATCTCCGCGCCCAGCAGGGCGTGCACGCCCTCGCGCTCGCAGGCGCGCTGGAAGGGCACGGCGGCGAAGAGGCCGTCGGTGTCGGTGAGGGCGAGCGCGTCGAAGCCACGCCGCCGGGCGAGGGCGGGGATGTCCTCGGGCTTCATCGTGCCGGCCAGCAGCGAGTACGCGCTGTGCACGTTCAGGTGTACGAAGGCCATGGCGCTGCCAGGGCGGGCGCGGCCGCAGCGGGGAGGGCTGCTCGGGGAGGGGAAACGCGCTCAGCGCACGGGCCGCCAAGCGCGGAAGGGTGAGTGGAGTGTAGGGGGTGGAGAGGAGGAGGTCAAGGGGGTGACCGTCACGCCACGGGCGAGTTCCGCGCCACCGGGCTCAATCCTCGTAGTAGAGCTTGACGTAGTCCCGCGCGACGTCCCGGATGCGCTGGTCGCGGGGGTCGATCGCATCGCCGCCGGAAAGCGCCGACCGGTAGGTCATCAACTCACGGGCGGTACGTTCGTCGAAGGCGCTTGCGAGGATATGGAACAGCTCCCAGCTGAACTTGTAATTGCCCTCGGCATACAAGGACGAGAACGGCGTGATCGGGAATTGGGTGTCGTAGCCGTACACGTCGAACGTGCCAGTGAAGAAGCGTCGCTTCATCGGCTTCTTGTCGCCCATGCCGAGGTAGATGTCGCCGTCGATGCCCACCTTGCGGTAGCCCACGTAGGTGCTGCGAGAGGTCTTGCCATCGACCATGGAAACGCTGACGCGTTCGGCCGGATCTTCGAACACCGTTTTCGTGCGGACCTCGAGGGTCCAATCCGAGGCTTGCGTGCTGTCGGCGACAGGAATACCGAACGCGGCCAAGCAGTCGCGCGCGAACTCGTCGACGAGGTCACGAACGGCAGTCACGTCCTTGGTACGCGGCGAGCCCTCGACCTTGTGCCGGTCCGAGACGTAGCGCACGGGTCCACGCTGGGAGACGATGCCGACTTCGTCCGAACGGAACTTCGCGCCGTTCATGAAGACGGCGCAGCCGGCGAGGGCGACGAGCATGGAGAGCAAGGCCGCGCGGGCGAAGGGCGACCGCGGCGTCAGCGAATGGAATCCACACCACATCTTCGATCCTCCCGAGGCTCCAGAGTGCCATCCACCCGGAAAGACTCTGCCACGCCGAGCGAACGGTTTCAAGCGGGCACGCAGGCGATCGGCCTCAATCCCCCGGGCGGCCGCCCTTCCCAGCCCGGCGGGCCCAGGAAGCTGCTTGCCGGCCAGCACCGCGGAGAGTCCCGCCGAAGGCCAATATTGGATCTGGCAACAACCGGTTCCCGCAAGTATGCTTGTCGACACGGCTGATGGATGCCCGTTGATCCCGAGACCACCGAAACGCCCCGAGGCGCCCATGTGCACGAAGCTCCTCTCCGCCCTGATCCTGTGCGCTGCCTTGACGACTCAGGCGACGGCTGAGGCCGATCCCTTCAACGCCGCGCAGGCGAACCACGTGCTCAAGGAGCTGGAGCGGCTGCCCAACACCCTTGTGGTTACGCACAGCCCCAATCCCGCGGTCGCCGTCGAGGATTCGACGGCGCGCTATCGCTACACCTGGCAGTTCAGCACGACGGTGGAGTCCACCGCGGGTGATGTCACCATCGTGGAGTTTGGTTCGCTCAACCTCGAGGGAGATCGGTGGCTCTTCGCCAACTTCGGCGGCAAGTCCTTCACCCGCGAGCAGTTTGCCGAGTGGTACGGGTGCGAAGGCGCGGTGCTGCACGAGGGCACGGCGTGCACCGATGCCAAGAACTGGAGCCGGGCCAACGAACTGCAGCGGAAGCGCTCCCTCTGGTACTACTTCGGGGTGGACGAAGCGGGACAACGGGTCGCAGGGTCGGCCGAGATCGTCGAGGACGCGAGAGTCGCGCCTGCAGAGGAGTGAGCCAGACCATGAACGTGATCGAGACGTACCGTGTGCTTCGGCTGTCCAGCCGCAAGGGCACCTCCACGTCGTACCGGGTGAAGGTTGACCGAGTGGGTGCAGACGACGTTCTCCACGTCAGAATCGCTGAAGAAGGGGATCCCGAGGGTGCGCTCGGAGTCTTCGAATTCTCAGGCGCCGAACTGGAGGGCCGATCGTCGCTCCACCTCGATGTCCGCCGGGTGGACGGAAGGTGGCATCTTCGCTTCGTCGGGCCACGGCCGATCGCGATCGCATTCGGCAAACCCAAGGGCTAGTTTGCCACCTAAGCGGTCCGGCTTCCGGAGCTGCGGCCGTCTGCGGGCACAGCGTCCAGAGAGCGAAGGTTGGGAAGTGCTGACGACAATGCCCGACACCTATCTCGAACTCGCCGCTTGCCGCGCCGCGGTGAAGTGGCCTGGATACCTGCAGCCAGAGGATTTCGGCTACGACTTCCGAGACTGGGTGAGTCCCTACAGCAAGGGTGCGCACGCGCTTGGAGGCATTGCGATCGTCCTCCAGGACTGGTCGAGCACGGACGCGCTGGGCCGAGGCCTCGATCCAGATGTCCAGGAACATGGCCGGACAAGAGGCCTGCTGACGAACCGAAGGTTGGAAACCCTGGTGGGGAGAGTGTTTGGTTTGGAGCTGCAAGAGGTCTTCGTCACGAACATCTTCCCCTTCATCAAATCGGGGTGCATTTCGAGTCCGATACCTCGCCGTGACGCCATTCGAGCCGCGACCGAGTTCGCCAAAGTGGAACTCGAAATAGTACGGCCGACCCTGACCCTGGCCTTGGGACGAGTCCCGCAGAGCGTCTTGACCGCCGTTGGCGTGCAACATGTTGGCCTGCCGCATCCGGCTGCGCGGATCGGAGACGCGAACGCTCACGAAGAGCGCTGGCGCGCGGCGCTTGCGGGGCGGGTCGCGGTGCAGTCTGCCGGCAAAGGCAACAACTGAAGGGGGAGGCGATGGCGAGGCCCTATACCATCCGCGTGTTCGTTCCCGACGGCGATCCGGACGGCGTGAAGGTCGTCAACCTGCTCAACTGGACGGGCGTGGGCGTTGCCTTTCCCCGGTCGGCATGGCCCAAGGTCAGCGCTCGTCCCGAGTTCGGGCAGGCCGGCGTCTACATCCTCACCGGGTTCGACGAAGGCATGGAGGATGAGCTGCCCACCGTGTACGTCGGCCAGGGCGACGAAATCCGCACCCGCATCGACTCGCACTACGTGAACAAGGACTTCTGGGACTGGGGCTATGGTTTCGTTTCCAGTTCGAACGCGCTGAATCGGGCCCACATCACCTGGCTCGAGTATGCGCTGCTCAGGAAGGCTCGTGAAGCGGAGCGTTGCCACTTCGACAACTCGGTCAATCCCAAGGAGCCGCGTCTCTCGGAGTCGGAACACGCCGACACCGAGGGCTTCCTGCGAGAGATGCTGCGGATCCTACCCCTCCTCGGAGTGGGGGTCTTCGAACGCCCGGTGCCTGTGGCAGTACCCGCTGTGGGGACGCACCAAGAAGACAAGCCGCGACCGTCGGCCGATCTGCGGGACACGATCGTGGTTCCCGCCCAGGAAGAGGGCTTCCAGGAGGTCTTCCTCGGCGAGGACTGCTGGTACGCCATCCGGATCGGCGGTGGGATGCTGTCGAAGATCAAGCACATCGCGGCCTACCAGACCTCGCCCGTCTCGGCGGTCACGCACTACGCCGACGTGGCGCGAATCGAACCCTACGGCGACAGGGGAAAGTACCGCGTGGTGTTCTCCGGCCCTGCGAAGCCCCTGGACAAGCCGGTTCCCTACGGGGATGCGCCGAAGGGATCGATGCAGGGTCCGCGCTACACGAGTCTCGCCCGCCTCCTGTCGGCGACGAAGATCTCCGACCTGCTCGTCCCGAGCGGCCACTCCCCGATCAACGAGCAGACCTAGAACGCCGGATCGCCCACGCTTTCGGCAACGCGGGAGAAGGTGCAGCGGACTTGCCCGCCAGCGAACAGGGCCGCAAACACCGAATACCCGCATGGCGCTGGCGGCGATCGGCGTCTGGCTGTAAGCTCATTCTCGCGGTGGGCGCGACGTCCGCCGACGAAAGGACGCCATGACGACCATCGCCAAGAACACGATCTGCCTCTGGTACGAAAGCGAAGCCGAGGACGCGGCGCGGTTCTATGCCGAGACCTTCCCCAACTCGTCGATCGACGCCGTGCACCGCGCGCCGGGCGACTATCCGTCGGGCACGGAGGGCAACGTGCTGACGGTGGAGTTCACCGTCATGGGCATCCCCTGCCTGGGACTCAACGGTGGGCCGGCATTCAAGCACAGCGAGGCGTTCTCCTTTCAGGTCGCCACCGAGGACCAGGACGAGACCGATCGCTACTGGAAGGCGATCGTCGGCAACGGCGGCCAGGAGAGCGAGTGCGGATGGTGCAAGGACAGATGGGGAATCTCCTGGCAGATCACGCCGACGGCGCTGACCAAAGCCTACACCAGCAGCGATCGCGCGGCGGCCAAGCGGGCCTTCGACGCGATGATGACGATGAAGTGCATCGACATCGCCGCTATCGAAGCTGCATTCCGCGGCTAGCCCCATGGCCAGGTACCTGATCTCGTTCCCCAGCGCAGCGATGAACGTGCCCGACGACGAGTTCGAGACGGTCGGCCGTGACGCGCACGCCGTGATCGCCGAGGCGAAGGCCGCGGGCGTCTACGTCTTCGCCGGGGGCATCGACGAATCCGTGCCACCGGCGCTGGTGTCCGCCGATGGCGCGGTGGCCGACGGCGGCTACCCCTGGGCGCCCACGCTCGACGGCGGCTTCACCGTGCTCGAACTGCCGTCGAGGGAAGAGGCCGTCGCCTGGGCCGCGCGCATCGCGAAGGCCTGCCGCTGCGACCAGGAGCTGCGCGTGTTCCAGTTCGACCCTGAGTCGTGACGCGAGCGTCGAGGCCTCTGCCGCCTAGTCCCCGTGCGGGCCGCGCTTCTCCGCGACCGGCGTCAGGAAGCCGAGTTTCACCAGCTCCTTCTCGATGCCCGAGGCGAGCGCGCCGCCGACGGAATCGAGGCCGTTCACCAGGCCGTAGTCGGCCGGATCCACCTGCACCACGCCCTTCCAGACGACTTCACGGCTGCCGCACGCTTCGAGGGTGCAGGCGAACTGCAGCAGTCTCGAATCCCAGTTGGCATTGCTGCGGCCTAGCAGGTCGGGGTTGTACTGCTCGGACACCTGGGCCACCGCCAGGATGTGGGTCGACGCGTTCTGCGTGGCGGCGTCCTCGACGAGGCGCTGGGGGTTCAGCGTCTCCTCGGTCAGGATGACGTAGTCGGCCTCCACGCCGTGCTTCCCCAGGGCCTTCTTCACCGCGCCCGCCACCTGCTTGCGATGGCGGTCTCCCCAGGTCGGATAGGTCTGCAGCTGGATCGTGGCCCGTTCGAAGGTGACGGGCGCGTCGACGAGCGCCTTGCTGGACAGCAGCGTGGACTTGGCGGTGCATCCGGCCAGCATGGCCGCGCCCGCGAGAAGGCCGATCAGGGTTCCCAGGGTCGCTTTCGTCATGTCCGATGTCTCCGGGATTCAGGTTGCGGGTCGGGGGTTGGCCTCAGCGAGAGGCGTCCTTCAGATCCTTGTCCAGGCGCTCGAGAACCGCGTGCGCGAGGGTGCGTGCGGAACCGTCGCCACGAACGATGCACTTCCACAGCTCCAGCTGTGACTCGGGGTCGACGAGCGTAGCGGTGAAGTAGCCGCGGCTGTCGCGCCTCGCGGCGACGCCCAGGCTGTGGGAGACGTCCATCTCCACGAAGTCGAAGTCGAGCAGGTAGCGGTCGGCGCGAGCTTCGCCCTCGCCGAGCGAGGCGAAGTAGGCGCGGCGATCGATTTCGGCCGTGCCGCCGGCGAGACTGCGGGCCGCACGCTCCGCGTCGATGGCCGCGCGAAGCTCGCCATCCTCGTAGACCCGGCAGGTGGTCGACTCGACAATGACGTCGAGGGTGCCACGCGTCTGGCCGAAGCTGGGGTCGCGGGTGGACGAGAGCGAGAACTTGTCGTCGCGTTCGGGAGCCGCGACGTCCCAGGTGTCCCACCGAGTCACCCTGCCGAAGATCGAGTTCAGATCGATCTCCATGGCGTCCGCGAACTCGACGCGGCCATCCGGGTAGGTCCAGGTCAGCGCCCGAGTCGCGGGATCCCACCGGAACACCGAAGGCGTTCCCAGCAGGTCGTGAACGTCATGCGGGCTCATCCCGAGTTGCATGGCGTCCCAGTTCGCGGCGTTGATCGTGGTGGTGGCGTATCCGGATTCGTTGGGCGGAGCGCAGCCGCCGAGCTCGACGGCGAACGCTGCGAGGAGGCCGAGCAACGTCATGAGGCCGCCGGCAGGGCGGCGCCCCGCGCGGGGGTGGAGTACAAGACGTGGCATGCGTCGGCCAGACCCCTTGTTGATGTCCCCTCACCTCACCGGCGCGAGCCTAGCACCGCGGCCGCCCGCAATCAAGCCACGGCAGTCTTGAATCTGGCGAAGGATGGTCTAGAATGATCGTGGCGGCAGGGGCCGCCGCTGGGGTGAGGACACGGGAGGTGCGTGATGACGACGGCGAAGCGCTTCGGTTTCCTGGCCACGCTGCTGGCCCTGCTCGCGCTCGTGGCGGGCCTTGCCTGCGACGGCTCCAAGGACAGCACCGGTCCCGGCGACGACGGCGGCCCGGATCCGGTCGGCGACGCGCCCGTCGACTGGGGGCTGACGATCATCGCCCGCCCCTTCGGCGGCTGGGGCTACGCCGTCTGGGCCCTCTCGCCCGACCTCGCCTACGCGGGTGCCGAGGAGGACGTCCTCGTCTGGGACGGCTCCACCTGGCAGCCCGAGCTCCACGTCACGGGGCTCTTCGTGCAGGACATGTTCGCGCTCGGACCGAACGCGGTCTACGCGGTGGGCACGCATCTCTATCGCTACGACGGCTCGACCTGGACCGACATGGGCCTGCCGGGCACCTGCTGGTCGGTGTGGGGCAGCGCCGAGGACGACCTCTGGGCCTGCGGCAACGCCACCGTCCACCACTGGGACGGCGCCGCCTGGACCACGATGTCGGTGGGCAGCTACACGCTCTGGGCGCTCTGGGGCACTGGCCCCGACGACGTCTTCCTGGTGGGCAACGGCGGCGAGATCTTCCACTGGGACGGCGCCGCCTGGTCGCCCATGACCAGCGGCACGACGTCGAACCTCTGGGACGTCTGGGGCTTCGCCGCGAACGACGTCTGGGTCGCCGGGCCGGCGGGGGGCGTGCTGCACTACGACGGCAACGTCTGGACCACGGTCCCCAGCGAAACCGCCGCGCGCTCGCTCTGGGGCAGCGCCGCGAACGACCTCTGGGCCATCGACGGCAACGCCTCCCTCATGCACTGGGACGGCTCGGCCTGGGGTGCCTCGATCGACATCGACGCCCTGGGACTCCAGAGCCTCGGCGGCTCCGGCGGCACGCTCTTCGCCGCCGGCAACAGCCTGGGCATGATGGAGGACGGCCACTGGACGCGGCAGCTCTGGACCTTCGACGAGAGCTTCGCCGCGATCGGCGGCAGCGCCGCGACCAATCTCGTCGCCACGGCGGGTCGCTACTTCCTGTACTGGGAAGGCAACGCGTGGAGCATGGAGCTGCTGAGCGCGCTGCCCTCGCCGGCGCGCGTGGTCTGGACCGGCGCGCCGACGCAGGACGTGGTCTCCTGCTACGGCACCATCGCCTACCGGAACGGCAGCGTCTGGCAGTACCTGAACATCGGCACCAACTCGCCCACCTGCGCCTGGGGCACCGCCGCGGGTGGCGTCTGGCTGGCCTGCAACAACGGGCGGCTCTACCACACGGACGGCAACACGACCCCCGCGCTCACGCAGACCACGGTGAACTACGACCTCTGGGGCATCCACGGACTGGCGGACGACGCGATCTGGGCCGTGGGCCGCGCGGGCACACTGCTTCACTTCGACGGAACGAGCTGGAGCGAGCAGGACTCGGCGACGCCCTTCGACCTGCTCGCGGTCTGGGCCGCGGCCGACGACGACCTCTGGGTGGCCGGCGACAACGGCGTCTGCCGCCACTGGAACGGCGCCACCTGGACCGACCACGACTTCACGGGCCTCGACATCAACCAGCTTCTGGGCTGGGCGAGCGAAGGCATCCTGGCCGCGGGCGACGGGGGCCTCTTCCGCTGGGACGGCAGCGCGTGGACCGCCGTACCCACCGGTGATGTCTTCGACATCGAGGCCGTCCACCTGGCGCCCGACGGCAGCACGCTGGCCTACGACCAGGCGGGCTGGCTGTACATGGGACTTCCGGACTAGCGGCCAGCGCCGTTCAGGCGGCGCTTGCAAGGGAGTGCGTGGAGACGCCATGCTGTCCCTCTCGCCATCTCGCAGAGAGGACCCCACGGCATGGAGAACGCTGCGCCCACCAGGGCCGACTACCTCGAGCGCCTCAAACGGAGTCGGCCCGCGTGCACGCGTGCCCTCTTCGGCCACGGCTTCAGGACGGCCGCCGAGCTGCTGGCCGAGGTTCCCACGGACCTCGGCCTGGACGTCTATGGGGCCGGCGGCGCCGTCGAAGCGCTCGAGGGCGAGATCTGTCGTGTCCTCGGCAAGCCCGCGGCGGTGTTCATGCCGAGCGGGATCATGGCCCAGCAGATCGCCCTGCGGATCCATGCGGATCGGCGGGGCGTCAGGGCCTGCGGGTTTCATCCCACGTCCCATCTGGATCTGCACGAGGAGCGCGCCTACGAGCGCCTCCACGGTCTGGCGGGAGTTCCCATCGGCAGTGCGCGGGAGCTGATCACGCTGACGGATCTCGAGCGGATCCCGGAGCGCCTGGCCGCCGTGCTCTTCGAGCTGCCCCAGCGCGAGATCGGCGGTCGCCTGCCCGAGTGGGCGGATCTGGAAGCGCAGGTGGAGTTCGTGCGGCGGTCGGGAGCGGCGGTGCACCTGGACGGCGCGCGGCTCTGGGAGTGCACCCCCTACTACGCGCGGACACCCGCGGAGATCAGCGCGCTCTTCGACACGGTCTACGTCTCCTTCTACAAGGGGCTGGGCGGGCTCGCCGGCTGCTGTCTGGCCGGGGACGCGGACACGATCGCCGAGGCGCGCATCTGGCGTCGCCGACACGGCGGCACTCTCCATGGGCTCTGGCCGCATGCCGCCTCCGGTCTGGCGGCGCTGCGCAAGCGGCTGCCGCGCATGGCCGACTACGCGCGGCATGCGCGGGACATCGCGGACAAGCTGCGAGGCGTGCCGAACGTCGAGGTCGTGCCCGACCCTCCGCAGACGCCGATGATGCACCTGCACCTGCGAGTCACGGAGCTCGACTTCCTGAAGGCCGCGACGCGCCTCGCGGAGGAAGAGGGCATCTTCACGTCGGGCTGGACCGCTCCGGGGATCGTCCCCTCGATGCGAGTCGCCGAACTCAGCGTGGGCGACGCCACGCTGGACTTCACGCCCGACGAGGCCGCGGCCATCGTGGCGGAGC
Source organism: Candidatus Latescibacterota bacterium (assembly GCA_020633725.1). NCBI lineage: Bacteria > Pseudomonadati > Candidatus Latescibacterota > Candidatus Latescibacterota bacterium. Next base: position 11,876 of record JACKDC010000006.1, on the reverse strand, counting down.
TCGCCGGCGGAGCCTAGCCGCGCGCAAACATCGACGTGCACGGCGCCAACAATTGAGGGGGGACAGTGGTCGAGCTCCGGGAGCCGGACATCGCAGAGGCCGCGGCGATCGCGGAGCTTCTCAACCGCGACATCCAGCTGCGTGCGGACCTTCGCTGCCGTGACGACTTCAGCACCAGCGCGGAGGGCGTCCTCGGTACGCTGGCGGAGTGGTGCCAGGCCAAGCGCGCCGTCAGCTACGCGATTCTCGCTGACGGCGTCGCGGTGGGCGTGATCTCGCTGAGCCAGATCGATCCGATGACGCGCACCGGGCGGATCGGCTACTGGGTGGGCAGCGCACATCGGCGGCGGGGGCACTGCCAGGCGGCGTTCGAGCTGGTCCTGCGGGAGGCGCGCCGCCGCGGCCTGCGCGAGGTGTCCGCCTCGATCCGTCGCCGACACCTAGCGTCGCAACGGCTTTGGGAAAGCTTCGGCGCGACACCCGAACCCAAACCGACGGGACACCTGCTCTACACGCTGAGCCTTCGCAGCGTAGTCTCCGACCAAACTTCGCGGGACCGGCGCCCGTAGCCGGACTCTGCGCTTCGCGGGAGGCCGAGCCATGTCAGGCGTTCGCGATCAGTGGGCCACCGGATCCAGCTACGAGGACTTCATGGGCCGGTGGAGCCGTCGCCTCGCCCCGGAGTTCGTCGCCTGGTTGCGCTTGCCCCCGGATCTCCACTGGCTCGACATCGGCTGCGGCACCGGCGCGCTCAGCGACGCGATCTGCAAGCACGCCAGCCCCGCCAGCGTCGTGGGCTGCGATCCGGCCACGCCCCTCATCGACTACGCGCGGGAACACAGCCGCGATGCGCGCCAGTCCTTCACGGTCGCCGGCGCGGGCAGCCTGCCGCGGCGCGCGGACGGCTACGGCAGCGTGACCTCGCTGTTCGTCCTCAACTTCATGCCCGATCCCGAAGCCGCCGTGCGCGAGATGCTGACGGTGGCCCGGCCGCGTGGCGCGGTCTCCGCGTGCGTGTGGGACTACGCCGAAGGCATGCAGTTCCTCCGCAGCTTCTGGGACGTCGCCGCGTCGCTCGACCCCGCGGCCTCCGCGCTCGACGAGGGCGCCCGCTTTCCTCTCTGCCGCGTCGACGCGCTGACCGCCCTGTTCCACGCCTGCGGGCTCGGCGAGCTGCGCTGCGAGCCGATCGAGATCCGCACCGACTTCGCGGACTTCGACGACTACTGGCGTCCGCTGCTGGGAGGGACCGGGCCCGCGCCGTCCTACGTCGCGTCGCTCGACGCCGATCGGCGGGCGCTCCTGGAACGGAAGCTCCAGCGCGCCCTGCCCCGCAGCGCGAGCGGGGCAATCGCGCTCAAGGCGCGAGCGTGGGCCATCCGCGGGGCCGCGGAGCGCTGATCCTGCCGTCCGACTCCGAAAACACTGTCGCGCAGGCGCGGAACGCGTTGGGCCCCGCGACCAGAATGCTGTTATAATGGTGGGCCAGCACGCCGCCGAACCGGCACCCCAGCCGCCCCGGCCCCCAGGGCCTCGAACATCAGGGCAACGGCTGAGCTCTACCGTCAGCTCGACAGCGAACTCCGCCACTGCGCCGACCCGAGGCCTGGCACGATGCCTTCCTCCGGGCCGACCCCCCGGCCGTCCCGGGGAACACTCTTTGCTGTGAACTGACTCGCCTCCCCGGCCGCGGGTAGTGCAGGGAACGATTCTCCGGGCGCCCGAAGGACGCGCCCGAATCACCCACGGATGGGAACTCGGGGCACTCGGCAAGGTGCAAGGCCACCTTTGGGCCCGAATTGCACATGCAGCCTGGCGGCGGGCGGCGGAGCGCCGAACCGAGTCAGGGCGGATGGGGCGACACACATTCAATCGCGGACTTGGTTGCAAGCCCGTCGCAACCTTGGAGTAGACACCATGCTAATCGGGAAACGCCTCGGCTTGATCACGTTGCTCGCGATCCTCGTCCAGACCTGCGCCTTGCCGGCGCTGGCCCAGGATCGCAGCACCGGCGAAAGCCAGAACCTCCTGCTCGACTCGCGCTGGCCCGACGGCCCCTGCTATGGCGTCGTCTATGCGGACAGCATCGCCTACTACGGGAACGGCGGCTCGGTGTCGATCGTCGACGAATCCGACCCGTCCAACCCCGTGCCCCTGAGCCAGGTGCAGGTGCCCGGCCCGGTGCTGGGCGTGGACAAGCAGGGCGACTACATCTACGCGGCCGCCTGGACCGACGGCCTGCGCATCATCAACGTCAGCGATCCGAGCGATCCGGTCGAGGTCGGCCGCAGCGTGCTGGTGCAGTACACCTACGACGTGGCGGTGGATGGCAACTACGCCTTCCTCGCCGAGTACCAGAGCGGCCTGCGCATCGTGGACGTCAGCGACCCCGCGCACCCGGTCACCGTGTCGCAGCTCGACACGCCGGACCGCGCCCACGGCATCTGCGCCGCGAACGGCTACGCCTACGTGGCGGACTGGAACGGCGGCCTGCGCATCATCGACGTCAGCGATCCGAGCAATCCGGTCGAGGTCGGCGTCTACGACACGCAGAACGCGGCCTTCCACGTGGACGTCGCCGACACGCTGGCCTACGTGGCCGACCAGTTCGACGGCGTGCGGGTGATCAGCATCAGCGACCCGGCCAATCCCTACGAGGTCGGCTTCTACGACACCCCCGACTTCGCCTGGGAGGTGGCGGTCCAGGACACGCTCCTGGCCGTGGCCGACGGCATTTCCGGCGTGCTCATGTTCAGCGTCAGCGACCCCAGCAACCCCACGCTGCTGGGCAGCTACAACACCGACGTGGCCGCCTACGGCGTCGACATCGGCGACGACCACGCCTGGGTGGCCGACTACGGCGGCGGCATGGTGGCCGTGAACATCAGCGACCCGTCGGCGCCGACCTTCGACAGTCAGGTGGACTCCGGCGACTATGCCGAAGGGATCGTCACCGACGGCTACTACGCCTACGTCGCCGCCGACCGGCTCGGCCTCGTGGTGCTCAACCTCAGCAACCCGCTGGAGATCTACCTCAGCAGCCGCTTCGACACCGAGGGCTACGTCTATGGGCTGGCGCTGCAGGGGGATCTCGTCTACCTGGCGGACTACTCGCCCGGCCTCAAGATCGTGGATGTGACCGACCGCACGACGCCGGTCCTGCTTTCCAGCCTCAACATCGGCGGCGGCGCGAGGGCGGTGGCGGTGAACGACAGCATCGCCTGCATCGCGGCGTCCGAGACGGGCCTCGTCGTGGTGGACATCAGCAATCCCGCCGCGCCCGTGAAGCGCGGCACCTGCGACCCGGGGGTCTACGCGAACGGTGTCGCCCTGAGCGGCAACCTTGCCTTCCTGGCTGACGCCCAGGGTCTGTTCATCGTGGACGTCAGCGATCCCGACCTTCCCGTGCAGATCGGGAGCGTGGCGGTCGGGGCGGCGATGGGCGTGGACGTGTCCGGCGACTACGCCTACGTGGCCGCCACGGGCGGGGGCCTGCGCATCGTGGACGTCAGCGATCCCGGCGCGCCCTTCGAGCTGAGCTACTTCGACACCGTCGACCTGGCGCGCAACGTCTGCGTGGCCGGGCCCTTCGCCTACGTCGCGGACTACGGCGATGGCGTGATCGTGGTCGACGTGAGCAACCCCGAGTTCCCCTTCCAGACCGGCTACTACGACACCGGCGGCCGCGCGCTCGACGTGGACGTGCTCAACGACAAGGTCCTCGTGGCCGACGATCGCAACGGCGTGGCCCTGCTGGGCAACGAGGCGATTCCCGTCTTCCTGGCCTATCTGCGCGCCGATCGCGTGTCCGACGGCGTGATGCTGCGCTGGCAGGTGGCCTGGCAGGACGGCAACGAGGGCTTCCTGGTGGAGCGCCGCGTGGCGGATGGCATCTGGCAGCGGCTCACGGGCGTGGCGATTCCGTCGGCGGGCGGCATGGACTTCAGCTACCTGGACAGCACGGCGCCGTCCGTGGCGCTGGAGTATCGCCTGATCGAGCAGGACGACCTCGGTCAGGAGCGCGTGCTGCGCTCGGTGAGCGTGGGCGCCACGGCCGGGGCGCTCGCCCAGGCCAGCCTGAGCGCCTTCCCCAACCCGTTCAATCCGCAGACCACGCTGAAGTTCACGATGCCGATGACGGAGCACGCGCGGCTGTCCATCCACGACGTGATGGGTCGCCGTCTTCGCCTGCTGCACGACGGCCCCCTGGCCGCCGGCGCGGCGACCTTCAGCTGGAACGGCCGTGACGAGGCGGGCAACGCGCTGCCGTCCGGCGTCTACCTGGCGCGGCTGCACACGCCGCAGGGCGACTGGGAGCGCAAGCTCGTGATGGCGCGCTAGTCGTCCACTGGCAGGGGCAGGGGCTCGAGCACCGTCACCGGTCCGAGCCCCAGCCCCTCCAGCGCCTCGGGACCGCCCTCCGGCGTGCCCAGCACCATGACCACGGGCTCGTCCCCGAAGCTGGCCCAGCGCGCGGCTGTGGCTGCGAGCGAAGCCTCGTCCGCGGCCTGGTACCCGGCAACCATCCGCCGCGCGTAGTCCGCGCCGCGCCCGGTCACCCGATCGGCGATCTGACTCTCCAGGAAGTAGCTCGGACTCTCCTGCACGCTCAGCGCGCTTCCCAGCATGAAGAGCCGAATGGACTCCACTTCCTCCGCGGTCAGCGGCCGGTCGGGCAGCGCCGCCGTTTCCTCGCGCACCGCGCGGATCAGCGGCAGGATGCCCTCGGGACGCGTATTGCCCATGGCCCAGAACTGCCCGCGGTCGGCGTCCTGTGAGAGAAGGGTGGTGGTGCCGTAGCTGAGGCCCTCGGACCGCGTGCGCATGAAGACGCGCAGGTAGCCCAGGCCGTAGCTGAGCATGCGGGCCAGCGAAACCTCCGGGGAGGTGTCGGTGAGGTCGGGGATCGGCCGGCCCATCCGCAGGTGGCACTGGCTGAACTCCCCCGGGAAGACGAAGACGCCCGGCCGCGTGACGCGCGGGGCCAGGCGCGCGACGGGCGCCGCTTCGCGACCGGCGCCGGTCCAGGTCCCCACGAGCCTCTCGAGCAGGGCGCGGATCTGCGGCTCGGTGACGTCCCCATGGACACCGAGCACGAGCGTGCCCCCGCCGAGGAAGCGCCGGTAGAGCGCGCGCAGCGTCTCGCCGTCGATGGCCTCGATCTCCTCGCGGGATGCGATGCGACCCTGCGGTGACTCCGGACCCGAGAGCAGGCGCTGATAGTAGGTTGCGACGAGCAGCCAGGGTTCGTCGGCCAGGCCCTGGAGCTCCTTGATCATCTGCGCGCGCGTGCGCGCGATCCGTTCCTCATCGAAGGCTGGCGCGAGCAGCAGATCGCGCCAGAGCCGTGCGCCCGCCTCGAGATCCTCCGCGAGCATGAGCGCGTTCAAAAGGGCGCAACCCCCGGACACCTTGGGCTTGAGTTCGAGGCCGAGGGCGGACACGGCCGCGTCGAAGTCCTCGGGGCCTCGTTCGCCGGCGCCGCCCGCGCCCCACAGCGCTTCGAGGGCGTCGAGCGCCGGGTACTCCGCGGGCTCGAGGTAGCGTGTGCCCATCGCGAAGCCCGCCGACAGTGAGACCAGCGGCAGCTCGTGGTTCTCGAAGAGGATGACGCGGAGTCCGTTGGGGAGGGTGAACTCCGCCGGCGTGGGCAGGGTCAGTTCGACGCGCACCGGGTCCAGCGCGTCGGGATGCCGCGGCGTGGCCGCATGGCCGGGTGTCGCCAGGACGAGGGCCGAGAGCAGGGCCAGGGTCTTCACGGGCGGCCTCCTTTCGCATCATCGTCGGCCGGTTCGAGATGGACCACAGCGGCCCGCTCGGGCGTGAACAGCGTCCGCGCAAGAGCGCGGATCGAGGCCGGCGTCGCCTCGGCATAGTCGGCCACGCGGCCGTAGGCGTTGCGCCAGTCGCCGGTGCCCGCCTCGCTCTTGACGAGCAACTCGGCGATGTCCTCGCTGCGCTGCAGTCCGAAGATGAAGTCCTTGCGCATCACCCGCGCCAGGGCCGCCAGGGTCTCCGTCGACACGGGCTGTTCCTGAAGGCGCCGCAGCTCCTCCCAGACCAGCGCCTCGGCCTCCTGATTGTCGTGATCGGGCATGACGTCCACCTCGATGACGAAGAGGCCGCGCTCGCGCTTGCAGCCGCCGTCGGGGTAGGCGTAGACGTTGCGCGCCACACCCGCCTCGAGATCCAGCCGCTTGACCAACGCGGACGTGCGGTCGCGCGCCAGCAGTTCGGCGAGCACGTCGGCGAGCGCGCGTTCGGGGCTCCCCGGCTCGACTCCCGAGAAGGCCATGATGAGCTGTCGCTCCTCACCCTGCCGGTGGACGGCGCGGCGCGGACCGTCCGTGGCGATGGTCGGCGGCGGCAGTGGCGGCGGCAGCGGCCCCGCGGGGATGTCGCCGAAGTAAGCCTTGATCAGGCGCCGAGCGTCGGCGGGATCGAAGTTGCCCACGAGGGCGCCCACCATGTTCCCCGGCACGTAGTGGCGCGCGTGGAAGTCCGCGGCCTGACCCGGGGTGAGGGTCTCGAGCTCGGCCATGTAGCCCACGGTCGGGTCGGCATAGGGGTGCTCGCCGTAGGCCAGGGCCTGCATCTTCTCCCACGCCGCGCCCTCGGGATTGTCGTCCGTGCGCTGGCGTCGCTCCTCCTTGACCACTTCGAGCTCCGCGTAGAACTGCCGGTAGACGGGATCCTGCTGACGCTCGCTCTCCAGCAGGGCCCACGCCTCCAGTCCGCTGGGCGGGAAGCTGGCGTCGTAGATCGTGTAGTCCTTGCCGGTGCTCGCGTTGTACATGGTGGTGAAGCGTTCCATGAGATGGAAAAAGTCCATGGGGTCGGCGAGGGCATCGGCGCGGGCCTCCGCCGCCACGACGGCCTCGCGCGCCGCAGCCACGGCGGCGCTGTCGGCCGGTGGTGTGGCGGTGACCGCGCGACGCAAGGTCTCGCCGAGGACGGCCACCGAGTCGAGCAGGGCGGCTTCGGCCGCCGCGTCGTCCGTGCCCATCGCAGTCGTGCCCTTGAAGGCCATGTGCTCGAACATGTGCGCCAGCCCCGATGCGCCGTCGGGGCTGTCCGCGTTGCCCGCCTTCACCAGTAGACGGGCGCTGACCTGCGGCGCGGCGGGGCGCGGCAACAGCAGGAAGAGCAGCCCGTTGTCCAGACGATACTCCTCCACGTTCGCGAAGAGCTGCGGCAGGTCGCCCGGCACGGCCTCGTCGGCGCGTGCGGGGGGGGAGAGAGCGAGGGTAGTGAGAAGCAGAACGGAGATACGCAGCCGACCACTGGACATGCCTTCACGCTCCCTGCACCAAGGCGCCGTCGGCGCCGTCCCGAATCCTACTAGTGAATGCGCAGGCTCAGGCTACAGAAGGCGTGACAAAAAAGATAGAGAAATCGAGCCGGTCAGACGTGGGCGAGGATCGTGGAGATCAGCGCGCCGCGGTCGATGGGCTTGGTGCAGTGGGCGTTGCAGCCGGCCTCGAGGGCGGCCTCGCGGTCGCTGTCCATGGCGTGGGCGGTGAGGGCGATGATGGGGCCCTCGTAGCCGCGCTGGCGCAGTTCGCGGGTGGCGGCGTGGCCGTCCATGCCGGGCATCTGGATGTCCATGAGCACCACGTCGTAGGTCTCGCCACGGTCGTGGGCGGCGAGGGCCGTGTCCACGGCCTCGCGGCCGTTCTCCACAACGCCGACCCAGGCGCCCATCTTCTCGAGGACGTGACGCACCAGGCGCTGGTTCGTCCGGTTGTCCTCGGCCAGCAGGATGCGCAGGTTCAGCCGCTCCGGGCCGAGCGGCGGCTCCTCGGGCGTGTTGAGGAAGGCCAGCCCCTCTTCGGGCGTGATCATCTTGAGATCGTCCATCAGGCCGGTGGCCACCACGACCCTGAAGGTGCTGCCCTTGTTTTCCTTGCTGTCGACCGAGATCGTGCCGCCCAGCATCTCGGCCAGACGACGGCTGATGGACAAGCCAAGCCCCGCGCCGCCGTACTGCCGGCGGGCGGTGCCGTCCACCTGGGTGAAGGGCTCGAAGAGCGCGGCCAGCTTGGCCTCGCTCATGCCGACGCCGGTGTCGCGGATCTCGATCTCCAGCGTGGGCAGGCTGGGGTCGTGCCGGTAGATGGGACGGATCCGCACCCCACCGCGCTGCGTGAACTTGATGGCGTTGCTCACCAGGTTGATCAGGATCTGCCGCAAGCGCACCGGATCGGTGCGCACCACCGCGGGCAGATGCTCGGGGTAGTCCACGATCAGGGACAGCCCCTTCTCGTGCGCGCGCACCCGCATGAGCTCCTGCACGTGGTGCAGCAGCTGGAACATCGACACCCGCGTGAAGTTGAGCTCCATGCGGCCGGCCTCGATGGTGCTGAGATCGAGGATGTCGTTGATGATCTGCAGCAGGTAGCGGCCGTGCTCGCGAATGATTCCCAGCGCCTCGCGGCTTTCGCCGTCCACGAGTCGCTCGTTGAGGATGTCCGCGTAGCCCAGGATCGCCGTCATGGGCGTGCGGATCTCGTGGCTCATGTTGGCGAGGAACTCGGTCTTCGCGCGGGTGGCGGCCTGGGCCTTCTCGGTGACGTCCGTCAGGCAGCGGTTCGTCTCCTCGAGCGCGCGCGAGTACTCGGTGAGCTGCGCCTCGGCCTCCTTGCGCTCGCTGATGTCGAAGGCCGTGCAGGTCCACAGGCGACGCCCCTCGCCCTGGTCGGCGGAGCGGGCGAAGACCTCCATCCAGCGCTCCTCGCCGCGCAGCGTTGCGCGGAACTCGCCCTGCAGGGGCTGGCCGTCGCGCACGGAGGCCAGGACGCTCTCGCGCAGGCGCTCCAGGTCGGCGGGGTGGACCAGGTCGAAGATCGCGTCGGCGCTCTCGCGGATGCGCGCGACGGCGTCGGGCCCCACGGCCGAGAGGGCGTTGGGGCCGAGGTAGCGCAGCTGGCGGCGGCCTTCGGCAGTCTGCAGATAGGAAAAGACGATCCCCGGCAGGTTCTCGGCCAGGCTCCGGAAGCGCTCCTCGCTCTCGGTGAGGGCCTGGATCGCGCGCACGCGCTCCAGCTCCGAGGCCGCCCGCGACGCGAAGATCTCCAGGATCGAGGTCAGCCAGCTCTCGTCGGCCGCGTCCAGGGGGTCCTTGTCCATGATGCTGAGATTGCCGAGCACGCGCCCGTCGCTGTCGCTGAAGCTCAGGCCGAAGTAGGAGTCCGCCCCGAGCTTGGGGAGGTGCTCGTTTTCGGGGAAGGCCGCACGAACCCCGGTGGCGCAGAAGTACTGGCCCTGCCGCAGGGTCCGCTCACAGGCCGTGCCGACGAGGGCGAACTCGTAGTTGGGGATCCAGTCGTCCCCGCTCCAGAAGGAGAGCGTGCGCAGGCGCGGGGGGGCGCCGGGAATGCGCTCGGTGATGAAGGCGCAGTCCACGTCGAGGACCTGCGCGAGCTGCCGGGTCAGGCCCTCGAAGAAGGCCTCTCCCGTCAGCCCCGCGGTGCTCTCCACCACCTTGAGCAAGATCTCGCGCGCGAATTCGCGGCCCGCGCGCGCGTCCTTGGTGTTTCGTGGCATCCTGCCGTTGCCTCCGTGCTCTCCGTGCTCGACGTTGACCAGGCTTTCCTCGAAGGGGCCGTCGCTGCCCGGTCTAGTCAGCACTGTAATAATCGACCGCTAACCGGGCATTCTTTAGGAGAATCCCGGCGGTAGAGGAGCCGGCGTCAGCAGCGTCGGACGGCTGCCGCTGGACAGAGTGGAGGGGGGGTGCTAGGCTGCAGCCCGAACTCGGCCCCTGGAATCCCATAGAGGACCATGACTTACCAGCGTCGGCTTCTGATGATTCTGCTGGTGATCGGGGTGGCGACGACCGGTTGCGTCTATTGGCGGCTCCTGAAATTCAAGCATCAGCTCGATGATTTTCACGAGAACTTCGCCTTCCAGAGCGACAGCACCTACACCCTGGTCAGCCGGCATCCGCTGCTGAGCGGCGGCGACATCGACGGCATCATGGAGGTGGAGCCCACCGAACGCGCCACGCGCGGCGCGCTCGAGTGGCGCGACTACGCCTTCGCCAAGGAGCCGCCGGACGGCTCGCCGCCGCTGGTCTACCGCTTCGGCTTCGAGGACGACCTGCTCGAGCGCATCGAGTTCCCCACGCAGTTCACGCTGCTCTACCCGGACACCATGCTGACGTCGCTGCTCGCCTCGCTCGGCCAGGCCGACGTGGACAAGGGCGAGCGCTCGGCACGCGCGCGACTCATGCGCGAGCAGCTGGCGACGTCGCTGCCGGACCGACGCCGACTCGCGGCGGTGCTCGGCCCGCCGGTGGAACGCGACAGCAGCGAGACGGGCGAGCGCTGGATCTACCGCTACCGGCTCGACACGACCACCCAGGGCAAGGCCGAGCGGAAGCGCCGCGCCCGTGGCGAGTTCGTCTTCGGACCGAACGGGGACCTGCTCTCGCTGGAGGCCGCCCTGGGACGGCACGCCCTCAGCTTCGACGTGGAGGCGGCCCGCGCCGCCGACGACCGGAAGGAGTGACCATGCGAGCCGCCCTCTTCATCGACGGCGCGTTTCTCGAGGTGCTCATCATCAAGGAACATGAGCGCGCGCAGGTGGACTATCACAAGCTCGCCATGGGTCTGATCAAGCGCGTGTCGCGCAACGCTGGCCAGCCGGTGGATCTGCTGCGCACCTACTACTACCACGCGCTGCCCTGGGCGCCGCCCGAGCCCGACGACGACGAGCGCGAGCGCGTGACGAAGAAGCGCGGCTTCTTTCACCGCCTCGAGTTCCTGCCGCGCTTCACGGTGAAGCTGGGCCGAACGCAGCGCGTGCTGGCCGACGACGGCAGCGTGACCTACCAGCAGAAGGGCGTGGACGTGATGCTTGCCGCCGACATGGTCCACCTGGCCAGTCGCGGCGTGGTGGACCATCTGATCCTGCTGGCGCCGGACGCGGACTACGTGCCCGCCGTGCGCCTGGTCAAGGACCTGGGCGTGGTGGTGCACCTCGTCCACGGGGCCAACGTGGCGGCCTGCGCCGAGATGCGTCGCGAGTGCGACGAGCGCATCGAGCTGGACGCCGACTTCGTGCACCAGGCGCGGCGCAGCGGCAACGTGCGCCGCAACGAGACATCGCCCGAGTTCAGGGACGAGGGCGTGAGCGACTACTTCAACCGCTAGCGAGGAGCCATGGACCCCGTCGTGCACAAGCTCTGGCCGGAACTGGACTGGATCGAGGACGAAGACCTGCGCGAGAAGACCGCCGCGGTCTGGGGCTACGCCATCGAGCAGAGTCCGCTGTCGGCCGAGGACCTGGAGACCATCCCCTTCACGCTGCTCACGAAGAAGGCCGTGAGCTTCATGGCGCACAAGCGGAGCGTGGTGCACGTCTGCCGCGACAGCGCGCGCACCATGCGCGAGTTCTACGGCGACACGCTGCCGATCAACATGGACCACCTGATCAGCGGCGCGATCCTGATCGACGTGGGCAAGCTGCTCGAATACGAGCGCGACCCGAGCGGCAAGATCGTCCAGAGCCGCTACGGCTCGCTGGTGCGGCATCCCTTCAGCGGCGTGGGCGTGGCCATGCGCTTCGACCTGCCCGCGGAGGTCTGCCACATGATCGCGATGCACGCGAAGGAAGGCGACTCGGGGCAGCGGACGATCGAGGGGCTGATCGTGCACCACGCGGATTTCATGACGTTCGAACCTTTCAAGTTGCTGTAGACATGCGCGCACTTCCGCTCGCTTCACACGCAGACGTGAGGCGCTCGCGGAAGCGCGCGCACGTCTACTGCAGCTCGACGGAGCGCTCATGAAGGCCCAGGTGCTTCGCAAGACTGCGCCTGTCGGCCAAGAGCCGCTGCGGGTCGAAGAGCGGGAGCTGCCGCCGCCGGGGGT